>NZ_JAIFYA010000002.1:368840-737680 GCF_019688735.1 Thermosulfurimonas sp. F29 | reverse complement strand
TTTTTTTTTTTTTTTTTTTTTTTTTTTTTTTTTTTTTTTTTTTTTTTTTTTTTTTTTTTTTTTTTTTTTTTTGACATTTTGTCCAAAAAAGTCTATATAGAAGTTGCGAACATTCATAAATTTGGTAGCATGATCTAAAAATAGACCAAGGAGGAACCGGAGTATGGGTAAGGGCAGGGGGCGTTGTTTCACCTGTTTTAGTTTGCGGAGTTTTCTCTTCCTTCTGGCCGGGGTGGTGGCCCTTTTCTGGGCCGCGGGGTTTGCCATCTCCTGGGTAAGGCTCGATCAGCTGCGAGGGGTGGCCAGGGAGGTCAGGGAATACGACTGGCCCATCCTCGAGGCCGGGGAGAAGACCCTCAGCGCCTTCGGCCGGGTCAGGGGCAACTTCCTCATGGCCGTACTGACCCGGAATCCGGACTACCTTTCCGCGGTGCGCGAGGAACTGGCCCGCACCCGGCGGGAGATAGCCCGCACCGAAAAGCTGGCCCGGGAGCGCGGGGACGAAACTATCCTCCGGAACGCCCGTAAGTTGCGGGAACTGATCTCCGACCTGGAGAGGGAGCTCGAGCGAGGACGGGAGCTCATCCTGACCTCGGAGGTGAACCTCTCCCCGGAACTCAGGAATCTCCTTTCCGGGCTGAACGCCCGGGAGGCCCGGGCTTACGAACTGGCCCGGAGCATGATGGCCTCGCGCTACCGGAACCTGGATCGCACCCTTGAGTTGCAGAAGTCCCTGGGCCGGAAGATCGTCGTTCAGAACGCCGCAATCTTCGTGGTTTCCCTGATTCTGGCCTCCCTCGTTATTCTCTGGATATCCGGTCTCCTGCGGGAGGAGGCGAGGCAGTTGCTCGCGGTGGCCGAGCGGGTAAGCCGGAAGGATCTCACCGTCACCGTGGACCTCCCGGAAAGGTCCGCCAACGAAATCCACATGGTGGGGCGGGCCATGAATCAGGTGGTTTCCAACCTGCGCGACTTCCTCTCCCGCATCCAGGAGGGCATCGGCCACATCTCCTCCGCCTCCGAGGAGTTTTCCGCGGTGGTGGCCCAGAATGTGGAACACACCCGCCAGGCCTTCACCAATGTGAAGGATCTCCTGGAATACACCGAACGCCTGAAGGGGCAGATCTCCGAGATCCAGAATTCGCTCAATCAGCTCACCGAGGCGGTGAACGAGATCTCCCGGAACGCCACCGAGACCTCCCAAGAGTCCGATCACGCCAACGAACAGGTCAAGGCCGCAAGCGAGGTCCTTAAACTTCTTACCGGGGAGATCCGGAACATCTCCGCCTCCGCGGATCTCATCCAGAACATCGCCGAGCAGACCAAGCTACTGGCCCTCAACGCCACCATCGAGGCGGCCCGGGCCGGGGAGGCCGGAAAGGGATTCGCCGTGGTGGCCAACGAGGTGAAGGAGCTTTCCAAGAGCTCCGCGGACTCGGCCGGGGAAATAAGCGATCGGGTGCAGGCCCTCATTTCCCGGGGCGAGGAAATGGAAAACAACATGAGTCAGCTTCTTGAGAGTATCTCCCGCACCAGGGAGCGCACCGTGGGGGTGGCCAGCGCCGTGGAGGAGCAGACCGCGGTCATCTCGGAGGTGGCCCAGACCCTGAACGAAATCTCGGAGCGTATGGGAACCCTGGATCGAATTGCCGAGGAACTGCGTCGCCGCACCGAGGAGGCCGAACAGGCCACCGAGGACATGAAACAGGGCTCGGAGGATCTGGCCCGCACGGCCACCCTCCTTCAGAAAGAGGTGAACGAGTACCGGGTGAGATAAGTGCGGATAACCGTTCCTCGCCGTCATCTGCCCTGGATAGGGCTTCTGTTGAGTCTGGCGCTGGCCTCCACCGGAGCCACCCTCGCCCTGCACTTTCTGATGCTTCCCCATTCCCGAGCCGGGATATGGGGCCTGCTCTTTCTCTTCCTTCTGCTTCCTCTCCTGGCTCTGGTGGGGGCCTTCGCCTGCCTGGAAAAACACTTCAGTCGCGGCCTTGCCAGACTCGAGGAGGCCATGCGCAGGGTAAACAGTCTGGACGACCTTACCCAGGCCGTTCTCGAGGAGGTGGACTTCGGAGTGGATTATCTCAACCGCATAGCCGCACCTCTCAGGAGTATGGTGGATCGTTTGCGGGAACTGGCTGTGGACAAGCAGGTGCTGGAGCTGGAACTGGAACTCACGGAAAGGCTGGTTCTTACGCCCAGATTGCTGCGGGAGTGGAAGGATGTATTCCGCAGACTCGTCGAGAACTTTCGCCAGATTTTCCCTTTTCTTTACTTTTTCGTGGCTTTCCGGGAAAACGGAGGCTGGAAGGTCCTGGTGTTTTACGGTCGGTCTCCTCAGGAACCTCCTCCCGGAGAAATCGAGGACCTCATTCAACGGGCCCTGGGGCGAGGGATTCCTTCCGCGGGGGAGATCCGGGAGGTTCGTTTCGAGCCCCTAAATTCCCCCTCGGGGAAAGAAAAGTTTCCTTCCGGTCCTTCGGATGTCTCTCAGCTCTGTAAGGTCATTCAGCTGGAAAGTCCCTCCCTGGGGGCTGCGGTGGGTGTGGGAATCCGGACCGAACACGGGCTCAGCGAGAGCGCACTTCTTTCGCTGGAAAGCACCCTCACCGTCCTTCTCAATCTTTCCCTTTCGGTAAAGGCCATCGAGGTCTACACCAAGGATCTGGAATTTTACGCCACCCGGGATCCCCTGACCGGTCTTTACAATCGAAGGGCCTTTCTGGACATCCTTCAGGCGGAGGTGGAAAGAGCGCGGCGCAGGCGGTATCCCTTTGCGGTGCTCTTTCTGGATGTGGACAACCTCAAACTGGTCAACGACCTTTACGGTCACGAATACGGGGATAGGCTTCTCCGGCAGGTGGCCTGTTTTCTCCAGAGCCACCTCCGTCGCGGCGATCTAGTGGCCCGCTACGGAGGGGACGAGTTTCTGATCCTGCTTCCCTACGCGAATCTTCAGGAAGCCGTCAGGATCGCGGAACGCCTTCTAAGGGACCTTCGCACCTGCTCTCTTTCCACGCCTGACGGAAAGGGGGTCCCCCTATCCTGTTCCGTGGGGATGGCCCTTTTCCCGGATCACGCTCGCGATCCGGAAGACCTGGTTTCCGTGGCCGACCGGGCCATGCTGAGGGCCAAGACCCAGGGCAAGGGGCGGGTTGCGGTTCCCTCTTCCGAGGATCTTAATGCTACCATGAGCGACCACCGGGAACGACTGGCCCTGCTTCTGGAGGCGGTGGAAAGGGGGCGGGTGGTCCCCTTCTTTCAGCCCATCATGGACCTCCGGAGCCGGAGGATAGTGGCCTACGAGGTGCTGATGCGCATCGTGGATGCCGGCGGAGAGGTGCATCCTGCGGCCCGCTTCATCCCCGCCGCCGAACGCCTGGGCCTGATCTTCCAGCTGGAAAAACTTCTTTGGGAAAAGGCGGTGGAGAAGGCCTCCCGGGTCTCCGGAGATCACCTCCTCTTTTTCAACCTCTCTCCTTCCACCTTCGTCCGCGAGGAGTTTCGGGACTGGCTGTGTGATCTTCTGGAAAGGTACGGTTTTCCCGCGGAGCGAATAGTGGTGGAGCTTACGGAAAGGGAGTCGGTGCGGGATTTTTCCGCCCTGGAGATGGCCGTGGCCGAGCTGAGAGAGTGGGGCGTCCGGCTGGCCCTGGACGACTTCGGTTCGGGATTTTCCTCCTACCGCTACCTGAAGTACCTTCCCGTGGACTTCGTAAAGATAGAAGGGGAGTTCGTGCGCTCCATGCTGCACCATGAAATAGACCGGGCCTTCGTGGCCGGGGCGGTTACCCTGGCCCGGGTGCTGGGCATACGCATAGTGGCCGAGTTCGTGGAGGACGAACGCCTGCTCGAGGAGCTGTCCCGTCAGGGGGTGGATTACGCCCAGGGATACTACATCGGGAGACCGGCCCCGGACCTCAGAGGAGGTCCATGAGCTGAAAGAGGGGAATTCCGCAGCTGCGTCCGGGAAGTCTTTTTATTTCACACCGTTTTTCTTCGGTGGTGAGTTCCTCAAAAGATAGTATCTCCAGTCTGAGGAAATCTAGCCCTCGCTGATGCAGATGCTTTCGCACTCCGGAGAGAAGGTGATCCGCCCGGGACCGGGTGATGAGGTAGAGGGTGGAGGGGGTGAGCTTCAGGGCCAGAAGTTCCTCCTCGTGGGGACCGAAAAGTTCCCTCCGCAGGTCCTCAAACAGGATCTCGTGAACGCGATCCAGGCGTTGGAAGAATTCTTTCAGGAGGGGGTAGAGAATGTGGTGCTTGTTGGGATAATAAGTGTAGGCCCGTCCCTTCTTTTTGCGGATCAGGAAGTTTCTGCGACAGAGGTCCTCCAGGGAATTCCTGACCGGAACCCAGCCCATTCCCGAAAGGTAGGAGATCTTCCTCCCGGAAAGACCGGGGTTATAGTAAACGATGAAAAGTACGGACCACTTGGATACGGAGTTTAATTGCTGGAAGAAGAGACTCATTTCCTTCACCGGACATCTTATTATCGATAATGAACCTTGATTGGTCAATTCATTTTTGATCTATTATTAGATCAAAAATGAATTTTCGAGCCGTATTTGAGTTTTATTTCACTTTTGTTAATATGACACACCTAACAATATGTGAATTCATTTTCCGTAATGTGAATAGGATCCGAGTTTTCATGAACTGTGACTTAGGTTCTATAGTTAGGACTAAAAATTTAAATCAGAAGATTTTGTTTCGCGCTTTGAGTAGAAGAGGATTTTGAACTCCGGAGGAATATCCGGAAGTTGTTCAGGGGGGGAGGGTCCGGCGGAGAGGTGGAGGAAGAAGGGACCATAATCGTTTTAGGGCTACGGGGATGAAGGGCTCGAACCATTTCTTTCCCAGGTAACTCAATTTGCTGAAGGCCCCCAGGGCCTGCATGAGCCTGAAAATACCGGTGTAATGTAATTCCCTTTCTATCGGCTTCCTTGTTCGACCGGAAAGGTTCAGATATAGATCGAGCAGGCAATCCCGTGGAATTTTCCTCCCGTAGGGATCGTAGAGTAAGGCGGCGAGATCGTAGGAAGGGGGGCCCAGGCGAGCGGACTGAAAGTCGATCAGGTACACCCGATCTCCCCTTACCATGATGTTTCGCGATTGAAAGTCCCGGTGAAGCACCACGGTGTCCGTAAAAGCGGAAAGGCCGTCTTTTACGAAGGTCTTCCAGAGCGCCCTTTCCTGCGGGAGCCACCTGCGCCCCAGGCGTTTCCAGAGGTACCATTCCTCAAAGTAGAGGACCTCTCTTTCCCACACGACTCCCTCGTCGTAGTGGAGGGTTTCCAGGACCGCCTCCCGGGGAAAGTAGGGGGCAAGCTCCTGCATCCTTACCAGGAGGTGGATCACCCGGGGATAAAGGCGTTCCCGTTCCGGGTGTTCGGAAAGCCGGGTGTTTCCCAGATCCTCCACCAGTAGCACCCCTTCCGGTTCCCGAAAGGCCAGTATCTCCGGAACCGGTATGCCGTGTGCCCGGAAGAAGAGCCCCAGGCGGTAATAGCTCCGGGCCTCGCGCCGGCCCGGGTCGCCCGGCTGGGGCCAGATCAGGATCAGGGTCTCTCCTCCGGAAAGTTTGAGCCGGAAAAACCTGCGGGCCGAACCGTCTCCGGCAAGCGGCTCTATCTCGTCTATCCGCAGGCCCCACCAGGTCCTTATCAGCTCGCGCAACTCGGAAAGGGGAATCATGGTCCCGGGGCAAAGGGCACCATCACGCCGGAGCGCAGATCCTCCAGGGCCTGGCGATAGGTTTCCGGGGTGCCTATGTCCTGCCAGTAAAATCCGGCGGCCACGAAGGCCCCGGGAAAGAGCCCCCGGGCGATGAGTCTCTCGTAAGCCGGCACCAGTTCCCTTTCCGGGGGAAGGCCCCTAACCCACTCCGGGGAGACCACCTGAATGCCGGTGTAGGCGTAGCCCTCCGGGGAATCCTCACCGAAACCCACCACCCGTCCCTCCCTCACCCGCACCCGGTTCAGCCCCGCCCGCCGGTGACAGAACATGAGGCAGGGCTGCCTCTGGCGGAAAAAGGCCTCGTAGACCACCCGGAAGGGAAAGTTGGTGAGGATGTCCCCGTTGATCACCAGCGTGGGCTCGGTGAAAAAGGAGGAGGCGTAACGCATAGCCCCGCAGGTGCCGAGAAGCTCGGGCTCCACGAAGATACGGAGGTGAGTTCCGGGGTGGTTTCGCCTGAAGGCTTCCGCAAAGGCCAGGATCTTCTCCTTGAGGTGCCAGGCGTTGAGGCCGATGATGTGAAATCCCTGAGCGATGAGGTTTTCCAGGATTATGGAGAGCAGGGGTTTCCCCTGTACGGGAAGAAGAGGTTTGGGCAGGTAGTCCGTATAAGGCCGGAGACGCTCCCCCCGGCCGGCGCAGAGCACGAAGGCCCGCATTTAGGTCTGCTGGGCCTTAACCGTCTCGGTCTTCTCGAGTTTTTCCACCTCCTCTTCCACTTCGGCCTCCCGCAGGGCCTGTTTGAAGGAACGAATGCCCTTGCCCAGCCCGGCTCCGATCTCCGGAAGCCGTTTGGCCCCGAAGAGGAGAAAGGCCAGGAAGAGGATAACCAGAAGTTCCTGGGTACCCAGTCCGAACATGGGAGGACCTCCTTTTAACTTTTGGGTTCAAGTAACCATACCACGAGGATGCTTACCTCGTAAAGGAGGACCAGGGGGATGGCCAGGAAGAGCTGGTTGACCACATCCGGGGTGGGGGTGAGGATGGCGGCCACGACGAAGGCCGCCACGATGGCGTAGGGACGGCCCCGGGAAAGGGTGCTCGCCCGCGTAAGGCCCAGCTTTCCGGCCACGGCCAGGGCCACGGGGATCTCGAAACAGAGTCCGAAGACGGCGAGCATCCTCACGGCAAAACTCACATAATCCCGGAACACGGGTTTAAACTCCAGAAGATCCCCCCCGAAACCGGCCAGAAAACGGAAGGCCTTGGGAAAGACCAGGAAGTAGGCGAAGGCCGCACCCCCGAGAAAGGCCAGACACGAGAAGAGGATCAGGGGACGGGCGAAGCGTTTTTCGTGGGCGTAGAGCCCCGGGGCCACGAATCTCCAGGCCTGATAGATGATCACCGGGCTGGCCAGCACCGCCCCGCAGATGAGGGCCACCTTGAGGTAGGTGAAGAAGGCCTCCTGATAGGCGATAAAGATGATCCGCTGCCCTTCGGGCAGAACCGTCCGGAGCGGTTCTAACAGGAAGTTCAGCAGGGGGTCCAGCTGCCAGTAGCAGATCGCCGAGGCCGCGAGCCAGGCCAGAAGGCTTTTTATCAACCGCTCGCGCAGTTCGATGAGATGGGCGGTGAGGGGGAGGTTCTGATCCTCTTCGGGGAGTCCCTGGCTCACGGTCGCCTCAGGAGAACCTCCATTTCGGCGGAAAGGTCCTCAGGGGTGAGACCGGCCCGGGCGAAGATCTCGTCGGGTTTGCCCGAGGTGGGATACTCCGTAAGGCCCTTGAGACTCAGGGGGACCGTTTTTCCGGAAAGGGCGAGAATCCGGGCACAGAGGGCCCCGAGGCCGTTTTCCACCAGGTGATCCTCCACCACCACTATGGGGCCGATCTCCGCCGCGGCCAGAAGGTCCTCCCGCGGAAAGGGGCGCACCGAGGCTATGTTGAGGACCCCCACCGAGATTCCCTTTTCGCGAAGGATCTCCCTGGCCGCAAGACACCGGTGCACCATGACCCCGCAGGTCACGAAGGTGCCGTGCTCCCCGCGGCGGAGCCAGTCCGCCCGGCCGGGCTCGAAACGATAGTCCCTCCCGAAAAAGGGACGCCCATCTTCGTCGGTGATCACCGGCACCTTGGAGCGTCCCATACCCACGAAGACATTGCCCGGGCGGTTGGCCACGAAACGGATGATCCGGTCGGTCTGATTGGGATCCGCCGGGAGATAGATCTCGAAGTCCTTGAGGCTCAGGAGAAGTCCCAGATAGTCCACGCACTGGTGGGTGGGGCCGTCCTCTCCCACATCGGCCCCCAGGTGGGTGCAGACTACCTTCAGGGCGGTGCGGTTAAGGGCGTTCAGGCGCAGTTGATTGTAAACCTCGTCCACCCCGAAGACCCCGAAGGTGGAAAAGAAGACCAGGAACCCTTCCTTGGAGAGGGCTCCGGCCGCGGCGGCGGTGTGATGCTCCTGGATTCCGGATTCGTGAAAGGCCCGGGGGGAGTGTTTGCGAAAGGCGGTCATTTTGACCGAACCCTCGAGATCGCAGGTGAGCCCCAGGACCCTCGGGGGTTTTCCGGGGAGGTTGTTGCGCTCGGCAAGATCCCGAAGGGCCTTTCCGTAGGCGGAACGGCAATCGGTACGGGTATCCGGATCGTAGAGCACGGGCTCGCCGGGGTCTATCTCCACGGGTTCCGGCTCGTGCGGCTGGTGAGGGAAGGAGACGCCGGCGCTCCGGCGCTTTTCCATCCAGCCATCGAGTTCTCCGGGATCAAAGCCCAGCTCGGAAAGCGCCTTCCGACACAGGTCCGGGGGAAGCGGGGCCCCGTGCCATTTGGCGTCGTTTTCCATGAAGGAGATTCCGTGCCCCATGACCGTGTGAGCCACGATGGCCACCGGTCGTCCCGGAAGCGGCACCTCTCCCAGGACGAAACGCCTGAGCGCCCGGTAGAGTGCCGCAAAGTCGTGACCGTTCACCTCGAGCACATTCCATCCGGTGGCCTCTATCTCGGCCACGAGGTCCTGGGGCATGACCTGGTAGGTGTCCCCCCCGATCTGGAGACGGTTGTAGTCGATGAGGACGCAGAGGTTGTCCAGCCCGAACTTGACCGCCCAGCGCCGGGCCTCGATGACCTGGCCCTTCTGTTGTTCCCCGTCTCCCATGAGACAGAAGACCCGGGCCGGGATCCCCTTGAGTTTGAGGGCCCGGGCCATGCCGCAGGCCGCCGACAACCCCTGCCCCAGATTGCCCGTGTTCCACTCCACCCCGGGGACGGCCTGTTCCACATGCCCGGCGAAGGCCGAACCGGCCCGGCGAAACTCCAGGAGGAAGGGCTCCTCCGGAAAGAAACCGTATTCGCAGAGCACGCTGTAAACCCCCGGGCTGATGTGACCGTGGCTTACCACCACCCGGTCCCTTTCCGGATGGCGGGGATTTTCGGGATTTACCCTGGCCAGGGCGTACACCGCAAGAAGAAGCCCCAGAGAGGATAGGGAGCCTCCCGGGTGTCCGGATCCGGCAAGGGTGGTGGCCAAGAGAACTCTTCTCGCGCAGCGGCGAAAGGCCTCCTCGAACCACTCCAGGGCTTCCGCTCCGGGCTCGGGCTTCCGGGGGTCCAGTTTCAGCATGACGATCCTCCTTGCGAGGAAAGTTACGGGAGAGCTATACCCCTTCCTGAAAAGTTTTCAAGGGACCCGAGGGATTCCCTTCAGGGGGCCTTTTTCTCCCGTTTCATCGCGATGACCCCGGTGCGCACGATCTCCTTGATGCCGAGGGGTTTCAATAGCTCGATCACCGCCTGGAGTTTGCTCTGCGGACCGGTCACCTCAATGGTATAGGTGCGCGGGCTCACATCCACCACCTTGCACCGAAAGATGTCGCACATCCTGAGGACCTCGGCCCGGGTCTCCTTTTCGGCCCGCACCTTGATGAGGGCCATTTCGCGCTCCACGAATTCGCCCTCCTCGGTCACATCCACCACCCGGTAGACATCGATGAGCCGCCGGAGCTGCTTGATGATCTGTTCAATGATCAGGTCGTCCCCGCGAGTCACCAGGGTAAGATGGGAGAGGGTGGGGTCCAGGGTTTCGGCCACGCACAGGCTATCGATGTTGAACCCACGGCCGCTGAAAAGGCCCGCGATTCGGGCGAGCGCTCCCGGAGTGTTTTCCACCAGCACCGAAAGGGTGTGTTTCTTTTCCGACATTTTCGCCTCCTACACCAGGATCATTTCCGTGGTGGCCCTTCCGGCCGGAACCATGGGGAAGACGCCCTCCTCGGGGGCGATGTGAATGTCCACCAGGGTGAGCCGGTCGCTGGCCAGGGCCTCCCTAAGGACCGGTTCCACCTCCTCGGGCCGGGTGGCCCTCAGCCCCAGGGCCCCGTAAGCCTCGGCCAGTTTCACGAAATCCGGAAGGACCTGGAACTTCACCGCCGAATACCTGCGCTCGTAGAAGAGTTCCTGCCACTGACGGACCATGCCCAGGTAACCGTTGTTCAGAATGATCACCTTTACGGGGAGGCCCTGCTCCATGGCCGTGGCCATTTCCTGGATGTTCATCTGGATGGAACCGTCGCCGGCTATGTCAATGACGGTCTTGTCGGGGTTTCCCATCTGGGCCCCGATGGCCGCCGGGAATCCGAAGCCCATGGTGCCGAGCCCTCCGGAGGTGATGAGGGTGCGGGGCTTGTCGAACTTGTAGTACTGGGCCGTCCACATCTGATTCTGCCCCACCTCGGTGGTCACGATGGCCTCCCCCCGGGTGAGCTCGTAGAGCTTCTCGATCACGAATTGAGGCTTGATGTAGTCCCCTTCCTGCTTGTAGGTCAGGGGATAGCGTTTCTTCCAGATCTCGATCTGTTCCCACCAGTCCTTGAACTGTTCGCGCCAGATCTTTTCCGGGCGCCCCACCTCCTTTATCACGGAGAGGAGTTTTTCCAGGGCCCGCTTGCAGTCGCCCACGATGGGCACATCCACCCGAACATTCTTCTGAATGGAGGTGGGATCTATGTCTATGTGGATAATTTTGGCCATGGGGGCGAAGGCGTCCACCTTTCCGGTAACCCGGTCGTCGAACCGGGCCCCCACGGCCAGGATCAGGTCGCTGTTGGCCACGGCCATGTTGGCGTAATAGGTGCCGTGCATGCCGAGCATGCCCAGGGACTGGGGGTGCGTGCCCGGGAATCCCCCGAGCCCCATGAGGGTCATGGTGACGGGAAGGTGCAGGCGTTCGGCCAGTTCGCGGATCTCCTCGTGCGCACCGGAGGCGATGGCCCCGCCTCCCACCAGCACCACCGGACGGGTGCAGCTCTCGAGCAACCGGTAGGCCTTTTCCACCTGGCGGGGATGGGGATCGTAAACCGGATTGTAACTCCGCAGACGGATCTCCTCCGGCCAGTAGAATTCGGCCTTGCCCTGCTGGACATCCTTGGGGAGGTCCACCAGCACCGGGCCGGGACGACCAGTGCGGGCTATGTGAAAGGCGGCCTTGAGGATGCGCGGAAGATCCTCCGTGCGTTTCACCAGGAAGTTGTGCTTGGTGCAGGGACGGGTGATCCCGGTGATGTCCACCTCCTGGAAGGCGTCGTTTCCGATGAGTTTGGTGGGCACCTGTCCGGTGAGGATAACCATGGGGATGGAGTCCATGTAGGCCGTGGCGATCCCGGTTACGGTGTTGGTGGCTCCGGGACCGGAGGTTACCAGACACACCCCCACCTTACCCGTGGATCGGGCATATCCGTCGGCCGCGTGCGCCGCCCCCTGCTCGTGACGCACGAGCACATGCTTGATCTCCGGAGTCCGGTACAGTTCGTCGTAAATGTCAATAACCGCTCCCCCGGGATAACCGAAAATCACCTCCACTCCTTCGCGTTTCAGGGCCTCCACGATCATCTGGGCCCCGGTCATGACCTTGCTCACCGCCTAACCTCCTTCCCGTTTTATTAGTTCGTAAATCCGATCCTTAAGGGCCAGCTTCTCCTTCTGGATTCTCTTCTTCCGCACCTCCTCCTCCGCGGTCAGGTAAGCCTTGCGCACCAGCTCGGAAAGCTCCTTCTCCAGAGCCTGATGCCTTTCGAAAAGCTCCCGTATCTCCGGATTCCTTTCGGCATACCTCTTCACCAGTTCTTTGTCCATAGGCCTCTCCTTTTATTGGGATTTGGAGGGGTTGTCAAGGTTTGTGAAAATGGTCTCAATAAGGCGGGAAAAACCATCTTCACTTTCTATGCTAGCCCGGAAGAATCGCTTAAGTCAAGCCCTTTTCTTTCTAATGAAAAATTTCACGATCCCTGCCTCCCTTACCCAAAAATAGGATCGGATCCTATTTTTGGGGGGTCGGATGTGGTTGAAAGGGAAGGTAAGGCGTAGTAAAAGGTAAGTTCCGAATTTTTTAGAGGGAGGGTGCGTGATGGCGGAGGCTCGAAGGTACAGGATAGCGGTGATTCCCGGAGACGGAACCGGTCCGGAGGTTATCCGGGAGGGGGTTAAGGTCCTTCAGGCCGCGGCCGGCCGCTTCGGTTTCGACCTGGAACTCAACTACTTCGACTGGGGTGGGGAGCGCTACCTCCGTACCGGGGAGACCATCCCCGAAGGCGGGATCGAGGAACTCAAAAAGCACGACGCCATTTACCTCGGGGCCATCGGGCACCCGGAAGTGAAGCCGGGGATCCTCGAGAAGGGGATTCTCCTCAGGATCCGCTTCGAGCTGGATCAATATGTGAACCTCCGGCCCGTGAAGCTCTATCCCGGGGTCTGGACCCCCATTAAGGACAAGGGGCCGGAGGACATCGACTTCGTGGTGGTGCGGGAAAACACCGAGGGGCTTTACGCCGGAGGCGGAGGATTCCTGCGCAAGGGCACTCCCCACGAGGTGGCCATACAGGAGTCCATCAACACCCGTTTCGGGGTGGAGCGGTGCATCCGGTTCGCCTTCGAGTACTGCCGCAAGCGTAACAAGAAAAAGAAGGTCACCCTGGTGGGCAAGACCAATGTGCTCACCTACGCCTGGGACCTCTGGGAGCGGACTTTTTACGAGGTGGCCCGGGAATATCCCGACATCGAAGCAGACTACGCCCATGTGGACGCCACCTGCATGTGGTTCGTAAAGAATCCCGAGTGGTTCGATGTGATCGTTACCGACAACATGTTCGGGGACATCATTACCGACCTCGGGGCCATGATCCAGGGCGGTATGGGGATCGCCGCCGGAGGCAACATCAATCCCCAGGGGGTTTCTATGTTCGAGCCCATCGGCGGTTCCGCCCCGAAGTACACCGGAAAGAATGTGATCAATCCCCTTGCGGCCATATGCGCGGGAATGATGATGCTCGAGCACTTGGGCGAGGAGGAGGCGGCCCGGGCCATCGAGAACGCGGTGATAAAGGTCTGCCGGGACCACCTCAAAAGTATGTCGGCCGGCAAGATGGGCTACACCACGAGCGAGGTGGGTGATCTGGTGGCCAGGTACACCGAGGAAGGGGTGGAGCTTTAGGCATGACCGAGCTTGAGGCGGCGCGCCGGGGAGAGATCACCGAGGCCGTCCGGAAGGCCGCCGAGGCCGAGGGCGTGAGCCCGGAATTTATCCGCGAGGGGGTGGCCAGAGGCACCATCGTGCTAATCAAGGCCCCCCAGAGCGGGCGGGTGGTGGCGGTGGGCGAGGGGGTGCGCACCAAGGTAAACGCCTCCATCGGGACCTCGAGTGACCTCTGCGATCTGGAGCTCGAGAAGCGCAAGGCCCGCCTGGCCGAGGCCCACGGGGCTGACACCCTGATGGAACTCTCCGCCGCCGGCGACATCGACCTCATCCGGCGGGAGATCATCGGGAGCGTGAGCCTTCCCGTGGGCAATGTCCCCCTCTACCAGGCCTTCTGCGACACCCTCCGGAAGTACGGCGATCCGGCCAGGCTCGATCCCGAATATCTCTTCGAGCTCATCGAACGCCAGTGCGCCGACGGGATCGCCTTCATGGCCATCCACTGCGGAATAAACCTCTTCACCCTGGAGCGTCTCAAGGCCCAGGGATACCGCTACGGAGGGCTGGTCTCCAAGGGCGGGGCCCTCATGGCCCAGTGGATGGTGAAAAACGGGAGGGAGAACCCTCTTTACGAGGAGTTCGATCGGCTGTTGGGGATCCTCAAAAAGTACGACACCGTGCTTTCCCTGGGAAACGGGATGCGGGCCGGAGCCATCCACGACTCGCTGGATCGGGCCCAGGTGGCCGAGCTTCTCATTAATTGCGAGCTGGCCGAGCGGGCCCGGGAGGCGGGTTGTCAGGTCATGGTGGAGGGCCCGGGGCATGTGCCGCTTGACGAAATCGAGACCTCGGTGCGGCTGGCCAAAAAGATGAGCGGGGGAGCCCCGCACTACATGCTGGGGCCTCTTCCCTGCGATGTGGGAGCCAGCCAGGATCACATCACCGCGGCCGTTGGTGCGGCGCTTTCGGCCTGGTACGGGGCGGACCTCATCTGTTATGTAACCCCGGCCGAGCACCTGGGTCTTCCCAACGAGGAGGATGTGGTGGTGGGGGTGCGGGCCGCGCGGCTGGCCGCCCACATTGGAGATACCGTCAAGCTCCGGGGCCGGGCCGACCGGCGAGACAAACTGGTGAGCAAGGCCCGGCGAGACCTTAACTGGGCGGAACAGCTCAAACACCTTCTCTTCCCGGAAGAGGCCCGGCGGTTCATTGAGGAACGCCGCTCCGTGAAGGGCAAACGCTGCTCCATGTGCGGAGAGCTCTGCGCCCTGGACAACGCTGAGGCGGTCTTTAAGGACTTCCTGCGGGGGGACAGGAAGTAAAAGGGGGGCTTTCAGCCCCCCTGACTATACCCTGAAACGGGCGGCGTGTTCCTTCATCCGTGTAGAGATTTCCCGCAACTCCTGGGCCGAACGCTGGATGTTTTCGGCGATCCTTAGGAACTCCTCGGCCACGGCCCGGGCACTTTCCGCCGCGGCGGAGACCTCCCGGGAGCGTTCGAGCCCGGCCTCCACATTGGTGCGAATCTCGGACAGCACCGCGGTCTGCTCCTCGGCGGCGCCGGCGATGTGAGCGGCCTGTTCACTCACCCCGTTCACTATCTCCTCCACATCCCTCACCGCCCCCACCGCGGCTTCCACCTCGGCCCGGATGGTCTCCACCGTGCGCCGGATGTTGTCCGTGGCCTCGGTGGTCTGCCGGGCCAGTTCCTTCACCTCGCCGGCCACCACGGCGAAGCCCTTTCCGGCCTCCCCGGCCCGGGCCGCCTCGATGGTGGCGTTGAGGGCCAGCAGGTTGGTCTGGTTGGCGATGGCCTCGATCACCTCCACCATCTCACCGATCTTCTGGGAGGAGGCGTCGAGCAGCCCGATCTTTTCCGTGGCCAGCTGCACCCGGCCTCGCACCTCCTCCATCCCCTGAGAGGTCTGGGTGATACCCCTCACCACCTCCTGCACCGCCTCGGCGAACTGATCCAGGGCCTTGGAGATGTCCTCCATGCCCTGCGAGGCGGCCCGGGTCAGCTCGCTCATCCGGGCTACCTCTTCCTTGACCCGTTCGCTTCCGCCCTGGACCTCCTCCGCCCGCCGGGCCGTGTCTTCGGCGATGGCGGAAAGATCCCCGGCCTGTTTCTGCATTTCCCTGACAAAACTGCTGAAGGCTTCCATCATTCGATTCAGGGACGCGGCTAGACGACACATCTCCGAGGCGCCGCTTTCGGCCACCGAGACATCCAGTCGCCCCCCGCTCACCCTTTCGGTGGCCTCAAGCAAAGCCCTCATGGGGCGGGAAACCCCCACCCAGATAGCACCTACTACCACCCCTGCGGCCAGAATCAGCATCAACACCGTCTCAATCACGCTTCGCAAGATGTTCTTTTTAAGTCTGCCCAGAAGCGGACGCAGATCCATAAAACGTACATAAACCCCCACGGCTTTCCCACTGTAGTCTCTTACCGGGGAAACGAGAAGCAGACGTCCCTCCCTCTCCAGGGTAAAGCTCTTACTGAGGCCCTTTTCCACGAGATCCTCGCTAACCAGGCGCATCTCCTCGGGGTGTGCGGCAAGAAGGATCTTGAACCGCCCCAGGTGTTGGCCCACCCTCTCGGTCATCACCGTGGCCTTGACCGTCTCGATCCAGAAGAGGGCGTTTTCCACCTTAAGGGTTTTGCGCAGGGATCTGGCCACCGCGGTGAGACTGGAGAAAACTTCCACGCTACCCACCACCCGTCCCTTATAGATGATCGGCACTACGCCCCTTACGGCGAGTCCCGCCCGGCCCGGCTCAATCCCCATGACCGGCCTTCCGGTGGTCTGGGCGGTAACCACCGTCTTGCGAAATCCGGATATATCGTCCCCCCACTTGTCCGGTTTCCAGACCCGAAGGAGACTCACCCCCGGCGGCACATGGAAGTGGATCTTGAGGGGAAAAGCCCTTCCCCGGTTGATCTCCCGGGAAAGCGGTCCGGCGATGGAGAGAAGCTTCTCCCGATCCCGCTCGGCCACGGCCCTCTGGATCTCCGGCATGGCCGCTAGGGTGAGGGCCAGCTCCAGATACTGACGTTCGAGATCCTCGGTAAGGGTTCGGAACTGCTCCGTTTCGTGGGAGAGACGAAGCATGTAACTTTCTTTATCTCGCCTGGCCCATCGATAGGCGTCCAATATGCGAAAAAAAGTAAAAATCAAGAGAATTGCAATCACGGGAACTACAATTCTTACTGCCAGTGGAACCCGAGTACATTTCATAGTAAAAAACCTCCTAGTTACACTGAGTATTTTTGGTAATTAAATCAAATTTCTGAAAATGAATCAAGGATCGGGTGGAGACTCTACGGGTCGGAAAGGGACCACCTCTCCGGGGGAAGGCCGCCGGCCACGGCCCGTCCCAGGGCCTCGGCCTCCGAAAGCGCCGTGGGGTGTTCCCTCACGGCGCCCCGTTTCTCGATCCCCCGGTAGAAGAGTCCGCCCCGGTAGGTGACTCCCACGGCGTCGAAGAAGTAGCGCACCACCCGCTGCACCCCCTCGAAGAGTTTCTTCCCCCGGGTGGCCCCCAGGCATAAGAGAAGGCCGTGGGCATCTCTCGGGGAGAGGTTCTTCAGCACATAGCGGCGCACCCAGAGGGCCTGAGCCCTTTCCACCAGGGCCTGGGTGCGGGAGGTGAGGTTGTAGAAAAAGATGGGCGAGGCCAGCACGATTACATCGGAGTCCAGAAGATCGGTATAGACGGGGGTGAGGTCGTCCTCGAGCACGCATTCCCCGGTGCGGTCGCAACCTCCGCACTCAAGGCACCCCTTGTAGTCCATCCGATAGAGATCGTAGCGACGCACTTCGGCCCCGGCCTCTTCGGCACCCCTCAGAAAGGCCGAAAGGAGAAGATCGGTGTTGCCACCAAAACGCGGACTTCCCTGAAAAGCCAGTATCTTCACCGCGAGCTCCTTTTCTATCCTATTTGAAATGGGATTCCCGGGATGGCCGGATGCTCCGGTACCCTCTCGTACGGCGTCTTCGGCTCCTCGTAAATCTCCTTAACCTTGCTCCCTATACGCCTCTTCTCAATCAGCTTCACCGAAGGCCGAAAGACCTCCGGAACCTCCAGGCCTTCCTCCTTATCATACCGAAAATAGCCAAAATATCTTCGGGCTACCGTCCAGTTCTTCTGTTCCACCCGTAGTATTTTTTGGCGTAAGAGAGGACAAGCTTCTTACGGGTCATAAGGTCAAACTCCTTATCGGGCATAATTCTCCTCCCCTGGAGGATGATCTGGGGAGGAGGTCAAAGGTTTTTGAGCAGATTTTTAAATGAGGCAATTCGGAAGGTTGACAACCCCGTCGGAGGTTGCTAAAAATTCGAAAATGTCAAGGGAAGGCGCGTAGCTCAGTGGGAGAGCGCTTGCTTGACGCGCAAGAGGTCGGCGGTTCGATCCCGCCCGCGCCTACCATTGAAAGACGAGGCCTCTTCGGGGAGATCCCCAAGAGGCCTTACTTTTATTTGAAGGGAGAGGGGGAGGTGAAAATCCGGATTTCCTGGCAGGGAAAAGAGGTCGAGATTGAAAGCGGTTCTCCGGGGGCGGTACTGGTCGAGGCCTTCGGCTGGAAGGATCCCCGTCCGATAGCTATTCGGCTGGGGGGCGAACTCCTGGATCTTCATTCCCCACTTAATCGCGAAGGGGAGGTGGAGCCCGTTTTTCCCGAAGACCCGGAGGCCCTTCCGGTCCTGCGACACACCGCGGCCCATGTACTGGCTCAGGCGGTAAAGGAACTCTTCCCCGAGGCCAGACTGGGTATAGGTCCGGCCACGGAGGAGGGTTTCTATTACGACTTCGAGGTGCCCCGTCCCTTTACGGAGGAGGATCTCGAGGCCATCGAAAAGAAGATGAAACAAATCGTAAAACGCTGCTATCCCCTCCGGAGGGAGGAACTTTCGAAGGAGGAGGCGGAGAGACTCTTTTCCGAACGGGGCGAGACCTACAAGGTGGAACTGATCCGGGAGATACCGGAGGATAGGGTAAGCGTGTATCGTCAGGGGGATTTTGTGGATCTGTGTCGCGGGCCTCATCTGCCGCACACGGGGATGGTGAAGGCCTTCAAGCTCCTTTCCGTGGCCGGCGCCTACTGGAGGGGAGACGAACGCAATCCTCAGCTCCAGCGCATTTACGGCACGGCCTTTTTTGATAAGGAGGCCTTAAAGGCCTATCTTGAAAGGCTCGAGGAGGCCAAAAGGCGAGATCACCGGAAGCTGGGCCGGGAGCTCGAGCTTTTCAGCATCGAGGAGGAGGTGGGCCCGGGGCTCATCCTTTGGCACCCCAAGGGAGCCATCGTGCGCAAGGAGATAGAGGACTTCTGGCGCGAGGAGCATCTGCGCCGGGGGTATCAGCTGGTCTACACCCCCCACATCGCCCTGCGGGACCTGTGGAAGGTGTCCGGACACCTGGACTTTTACGCCGAAAACATGTTCGCTCCCATGGAGATCGACGAGAGGGCCTACCAGCTAAAACCCATGAACTGTCCCTTTCACATCCTCATATACAAGAGCCGCAAGCGAAGCTATCGGGAGTTTCCCATCCGCTATTGCGAACTGGGCACCGTGTATCGCTACGAGAGAAGCGGGGTGCTGCACGGTCTTCTGCGGGTGCGGGGATTCACCCAGGACGACGCCCACATCTTCTGTCGGGAGGATCAGCTGGAGGAGGAGATCTTCAGGGTGCTCGATCTGGTGGTCTATTTCCTTTCCGTGTTCGGGTTTGAGGAGTATCAGATCTATCTCTCCACGCGCCCGGAGAAGTATGTGGGTTCGGAGGAGATCTGGGAGAAAGCCGAGGGGGCGCTTGCGGCGGCTCTGGAGAAGAAGGGTCTTTCCTACGAGATCGATCCGGGGGAAGGGGTTTTTTACGGTCCGAAGATCGATCTCAAGATCCGGGATGTGCTGGGACGATTCTGGCAGTGTTCCACCATCCAGGTGGACTTCAACATCCCCGAGCGGTTCGATCTCAGCTACATCGGGCCGGACAACCGGCCCCATCGGCCCATCATGATCCACCGGGCCCTGCTGGGTTCACTGGAGAGGTTTTTCGGAGTTCTCATCGAACACTACGCCGGGGCCTTTCCGGTGTGGCTGGCTCCGGTGCAGGCCGTGGTGCTCACGGTGGCGGATCGGCACCTGCCCTTTGCCGAGGAGGTGCAGCGAGAACTTTCCCGGGCGGGCATTCGGGCGGAACTCGACGCCCGGGGGGAACGGCTTGGCTTCAAGATTAGGGAAGCCCAGGTGAAAAAAATTCCCTACATGGTTATTATCGGGGATAAGGAGGTGGAGGGGCGCCGGCTCACGGTACGGACGCGAAAGGGGGAAAATCTGGAACTGGGGCTGGAGGAGTTTTGCGCGCGGGTCAGGCGAGAGATCGCCGAAAAAATAGTCTTCTAGGAGGGGGTTTTTGGGAAGCATCGACAAACGCAAGTACAGGGTGAACGAAAGGATTCGGGCCCGGGAGGTAAGGCTCATCGGGCCGGACGGGAAACAGATCGGGATCGTCCCCCTGCGGGAGGCCCTGGCCAGGGCTGAGGAATACGGTCTGGATCTGGTGGAAGTGGCCCCTCAGGCCAACCCCCCGGTGTGCAAGATCATGGACTACGGGCAGTTCCTTTACCAGGAGGCTAAGAAGGCCAAGGAGGCCAAGAAGCGCCAGACGCAGGTGGAACTCAAGGAGATCAAGGTCCGGCCCAAGACCGAGGAGCACGATCTTCAGACCAAGATCCGGCACATCCGGCGTTTCCTCGAGGATCGCAACAAGGTCAAGATCCGGGTCTTTTTCCGGGGCCGGGAGATCGTCCATCCGGAGCTGGCCCATCAGGTCTTGCAAAAAATTCAGGATGCGGTTAAGGATTTGGGCCAGGTGGAAATGGCCCCCCGCATGGAGGGGCGGCAGATGATCATGATTCTGGCTCCGGTGAAAAAGTAGAACCTCCCTTCTCAGGGGTCGGGGCCGGCACGAAAATTTTCAGCTTTCGGGGGAAGGAATGGGCAAGAAAAATAAGATGAAGACCAATCGTTCGGCAGCCAAACGGTTTAAAGTTACGGGAAAGGGGAAGATCGTTCACTTTAGGGCCGGAAAGAGTCACCTTAACCGTAAGAAAAGCGCCAAGCGGAAGAGGAATCTTCGGCACGACAAGGTCCTCGAGGGCGGCTATGTCAAACATGTAAAGCGCCTGATCCCGTACAAGTTTTAATTCAAGCCGGGTGTTATAAGAATAAAAAAGAGGAAGGGAGGGCTTGAGCGATGCCTCGAGCGAAAGGCGGGTTTAAGACCCGGAGGCGACACAAGAAGTGGATTAAGATGGCCAAGGGTTACTGGGGACAGCGTAAGAATTGTTTCCGTCGGGTCCGTGAGACGGTGGAACGGGCCCTGGTGTATGCCTATCGGGATCGGAAACAGAAGAAACGCGATTTTCGTCGGCTCTGGCAGATAAGGATCAATGCGGCGGCCAGGCTCCACGGCCTCAACTACAGCCGGTTCATGGGGGGGTTGCGCAAGGCCGGGGTAGCGCTTGATCGGAAGATTTTGGCCAATCTCGCGATCACCGAACCCGAGGTCTTTGCCAGACTGGTGGAGAAGGCCAAGGCGGCCTGGCAATGAGGATGGACGGTCGCGGTTTTCGGGGCTCCCCGCGTCGGAGAACCCTGAGTGAATCCTATGACGGAAAAAGAGCTTGAGGAACTGAGGTCCCGGGCTCTTGAGGAACTCTCCGGGGCCCGGGATTTAAAAGTTCTGGAGGAACTCCGGGTTCGTTATCTGGGGAAAAGGGGGCTTCTCACCTCCATCCTCAAGACTCTTAAGGATCTTCCTCCCGAGCTTCGGCGCACCATCGGACGCCGGGCGAACGAAATCAAGGCGGAGCTCGAGGGTCTCGTCCGGCAACGGCGGGAGGCCCTGCTTCGGGCCGCGGAGGACGAGGCCCCGGGAGTGGACCTCACCCTTCCCGGTCGTCCCTACGAACTGGGAAGACTTCATCCCATCACCCAGGTGCTTCAGGAGATATGTGCTATTTTTCTGCGTCTGGGGTTCAGCGTGGCCCGCGGGCCGGAGGTGGAAACCGATTACTACAATTTCGAGGCCCTGAACATCCCTCCGGACCATCCGGCCCGGGAGATGCAGGACACTTTTTACTTTCCGGAGGGATTCCTCCTGCGCACCCACACCTCTCCCATTCAGATCCGCACCATGCTCTCCCGCAAACCCCCTCTCCGGATCATCGCTCCGGGAAAGGTTTACCGGTGTGACTCCGATGTGCGCCACACCCCCATGTTCCATCAGGTGGAGGGGCTGCTGGTGGATCGCGAGGTGAGCTTTGCGGACCTCAAGGGGCTTCTTACCTACTTTGCCCGGGAGATTTTCGGAGCGGATACCCGGGTGCGCTTCCGTCCCAGTTATTTCCCCTTCACCGAACCCAGTGCGGAGATGGACATAGAGTGCGTGATATGTAAGGGCGGTGGCTGTCGGCTCTGCGGGGAGACCGGATGGCTGGAGATCCTGGGGGCGGGGATGGTGCACCCCCATGTTTTTCGGGCGGTGGGTTACGATACCGAGAAGTGGCGGGGTTTTGCCTTCGGTCTGGGGGTGGAGCGCATCGCCATGCTCAAGTTCGGCATAGACGACATACGACTTTTTTACGAGAACCATCTGCGTTTCCTGGAGCAGTTCTGACATGCGGGTGCCCTGGAGCTGGCTTAGGGAATTCGTTGAGGTGGATCTCTCCCCGGAGGAGGTGGCCGAACTCCTCACCCTGGGAGGTCTTGAGGTGGAGGGGGTGGAGGAGGCCTACGAAGCACTGGGGCCGGTGGTGGTGGCGGAGATCCTTTCGGTAACCCCTCATCCCGAAGCCGAAAACTTAAAAATCTGCGAGGTCACCCACGGTCGGGAACGATTCGAGGTGGTTTCCGGGGCTCCGGGGCTTGAAAAGGGGCTCAAGGTGGCCCTTGCGCTTCCCGGGGCCGTCACCTTCTCCGGAGAGAGGATCCGGGAGGTCCGTATTCGCGGGGTGCTCTCCCGGGGAATGATCCTTTCTCCCTACGAGGCGGGGGTCGCCGGGGATAGGGATCGGGTGCTGGTCCTTCCTCCGGAGGCGGAACCGGGGGAGCCCTTTTACCGGGCTCTCGCGCTTTCGGAACCCGTGCTTGAGGTGGCGGTGACTCCCAACCGGGGGGACTGTCTCTCGGTGCTGGGGGTGGCCCGGGAGGTGGCGGCTCTCTGTGAAACGGAGGTGCATCTTCCGGATCCGCCGGACCTTCCCGAAGGGGAGGACATCCTTCGGGAGGCCCGGGTGGAGATCCTGGAGCCGGATCTCTGCGGACGCTATGCCGGTCGGCTCATCCGGGGGGTTTCGGTGAGGGAATCCCCCTTCGAGATGGCCCGCCGTCTCTGGATGTGCGGTTTGCGGCCCATCAACAACCTGGTGGATGTCACCAATTATGTAATGCTGGAGCTTGGACAGCCCCTGCACGCCTTCGACTGGTCGAAGATCCGCGGGCGAAGGATAGTAGTGCGTCGGGCCAGGGATGGTGAGCGCCTCCGGACTCTGGACGGAGAGGAGAGGGAACTTTCCCGGGACATTCTGGTAATCGCCGACGAGGAAGGAGCGGTGGCCGTAGCCGGGGTGATGGGCGGGGCGGAAAGCGGGATAGGGGAGGGGACCGGGGAGGTTTTTCTCGAGGCGGCCTGGTTCAACCCCTCCTCCATTCGGCGCACCGCCCGGGGCCTCAGACTTTCCACGGAAAGTTCCTATCGGTTCGAACGCGGCGTGGATCCCGAGGGGGTTCCCCTAGCGCTCGATCGCGCCGCGGCTCTAGTCCTGGAGACCGCCGGGGGGGCTCCGGTTCCCGGGAGGATAGATGTCTATCCCCGCCCCCATCGCCCCCCCCGGATCACGCTTCGGCTCTCCCGTCTTGAAGGGTATCTCCGGGTGGAGATGGCCTCCGAGGAGGTGGCTCGAGTCCTCGAGCGTACGGGAGGACGGGTGGAGGGTCGGGGAGAGGTTCTGACCTACGAGCCGCCCTCCTTCCGGCACGATCTTTCGCTGGAAGAGGACCTCATAGAGGAGGTGGCCCGCCTGTACGGTTACGACCGTCTTCCGGTGAGTCTTCCGGTGGGGGAGCTCTCGGCGGAGGCGCCGCACCGGGAGGACACCTTCGTGGAGCGCACCCGGGAGGTCCTGCGGGCCCTGGGGTTTTACGAGGTCATAAATTACAGTTTCATATCTCCGGAGGCGCTCGCGGCCCTCGAGCTTTCCGGGGAGGATCCCCGGGCGCGTCCGCTGCGGCTGGCCAATCCCCTTTCCGAGACCCAGTCCGTGATGCGCACGCTGCTTCTTCCGGGGCTTCTCGAGACCGCCCGTTTCAACTACTTTCGGGAGATAGATCGTCTTAAAGTGTTTGAAGTGGGACGGGTTTTCCTCCCCCGGGGAGGGGAGCTTCCCGAGGAACGGTTGCACTTAGGGTTTCTGATCATGGGGGAGGCTACGCCGGAGTTCTGGGGTGATAAGGGTCGTCCTGCGGATGTTTACGATCTCAAGGGGGTGCTGGAGCGTCTTCTATGCGAATGGCGGCTTGAGGGGGTGGAGCTAACTCCCGGCTCGGGAGAGCCCTTTCTCAAGAGGGGACTCTCCTTAAGCCTTGCGGCGCGGGGTAGAACCGTGGGGTTTGCCGGAGCCCTAAAGACCTATCTCCGGGCCCGGTTCGAGCTTCCGGAGCCGGTATGGGTGGCGGAGGTGGATCTATCCGCGCTTCTCGAGCTTCCGGAGTCCCCCAGGGTCTATCGGGGCCTTCCCCGTTTCCCCGCCACGGTGAGAGACCTTACCATGGTGGTGCGGGAGGATCTTCCCGCCGGAGAGGTCTTGCGTTTCGTGCGGGAGATGGGTATTCCTTATCTGGAGAGGGTGGAGGTGGTGGATGTGTATCGGGGAGATCCCATTCCGCCGGGAGAAAAGAGCGTGACCTTCCGGTTCGTCTATCGCTCCGCGGAGCGCACGTTGGAGGACCGCGAGGTGAACGCCGTTCAGGAGGAGGCGGTCCGGCGTATCCTGGAGACCTTTAAGGCCCGACCCAGATAAGATGTCCCGGGGAAAGACCATTACCAAGAGGGATCTGGCCCGCAGGCTTCACGAGAGGTTCGGTTTTTCGGAAAGGAGCATGTATCGTCTGGTAGAGGTACTGCTTGAGGAGATAAAGACGGCCCTTGAGCGGGGGGAGGAGGTCAAGATCTTTCACTTCGGTTCCTTCAGGGTGCACCGACGCAGACCCCGGCGCGGTGTGAATCCCCGTACCAGGGAACCCATTATTATTCCCGGAGCGCGTACGGTGATCTTTCGCCCGGCGCCCACCCTCAAAGCCCTGCTGCATGCGGAAGAATGATCCCGAAAGGTATTACACCATAAGGGAGGCGGCCGAACTTCTGGGCCTGGAGCCCCATGTGATCCGTTACTGGGAAAAGGAGTTTCCGCAGCTCAAGCCCCGGCGGGTGGCGGGGCGACGGTTTTACGGCCCGGAGGAGCTGGCGCTACTCCGGCGTATAAAACACCTCCTCTACGAAGAAGGGTACACCATCGCCGGGGCCAGGAAGGCCCTTTCCGGGAGTTCTTCCCGCGAGCTCTCCGCCGAAAAGGTCCTCTCCGAGATCCGCCGGGAACTGGAGACCCTCTACCGGATGCTCTCCTGAAACTGGACTTGACAGGTCGATTTTAGTATTTTAGATTTTTTAGATAAATAAAATCCACAAAAGGAGGTTTAGGGATGGCGGAGAGGCTAGGGATTTACCGATGCAATGTGTGTGGCAACATAGTGATGGTGCTCAATGCCGGGCGGGGGGAGCTGGTCTGCTGCGGCCAGCCCATGGAGAAGCTTGAGCCGGGCACGGTGGATGCGGCCCAGGAGAAACATGTTCCGGTGATCGAGAAGGTGGAGGGAGGCTACAAGGTGAAGGTGGGAAGCGTCCCGCACCCCATGGAGGAGAAGCACTACATTCAGTGGATCGAGCTTCGGGCCGATGGCAAGTCCTACATTCAGTTTCTTAAACCCGGTGAGGCCCCGGAGGCTTTCTTTGCGGTGGAGGCCGAAAGGGTGGTGGCCCTCGAGTACTGTAACCTTCACGGTCTCTGGGAAAGTAAGGTCTAGGGGAGGTGGGTTATGAAGAAGTATCAGTGCAGCGTCTGCGGTTACATCTACGACCCGGCGCAGGGGGATCCCGATCGGGGGTATCCTCCGGGAACGGCCTTCGAGGATCTTCCCGACGACTGGACCTGTCCGGTGTGCGGAGCCGCCAAGAGCGAATTCGCACCCTACGAGGAATAACGAAAGGAGGTGAGAGAGCATGGCCGCGGTCAGGATAAAGGACGGATTTTACTGGGTCGGTGCGGTGGACTGGAATGTTCGCGACTTCCACGGCTACACCACCCATCGGGGCACCACCTACAATTCCTACCTCCTGGTGGACGAGAAGATCGTGCTCTTTGACACCGTCAAAGCCCCCTTCTTCGAGACTCTCATGGCCCACATTCGTGAGGTCATCGGAGATCCCCAGAAGATCGACTATCTGGTCATCAATCACATCGAGCCCGACCACGGCGGGGCCATAGCCAAGGTGGTGGAGGCCGTAAAACCGGAGAAGATCTTCTGCACCCGGAACGCCCGGCTCGGGATGATCGGGTACTTCCACCGGGAGGACTGGCCTTTTGTCGAGGTCAAGACCGGAGACGAGCTCAAGGTGGGCCGACGCACCATCAAGTTCCTGGAGACCCCCATGGTGCACTGGCCGGACAGCATGGTTTCCTACATCCCGGAGGACAGGATCCTCATCTCCCAGGACGCCTTCGGGGAGCACTACGCCACCAGCACCCGTTTTGACGACGAGGCCAACTTCTGCGAGCTCTTCCAGGAGGTGGCCAAGTATTACGCCAACATCGTGCTGCCCTTCTCGCCGCAGGTCCAAAAAGTGCTCAAGACGGTGCGGGATCTCAAGCTCGAACTCGACATGATCTGTCCGGATCACGGGGTCATCTGGCGCAGGCATGTGAAGGAGATCGTTGAGGCTTACGACCGCTGGAGCCGGTACGAGGCCAGGCCCCGGGTGCTGGTCATCTACGACACCATGTGGAACAGCACGGAGAAGATGGCCCGGGCCCTTTACCAGGGGGTTCTTAAAGAAGGCGTGGAGGTGGAGTTCTTCAAGCTCTCCGTCTCCGACGAAACCGAGCTCATGGCCGAGGTACTAGAGGCCAAGGGGCTGGCCTTCGGGTCGCCCACCCTCAATAACGGGTTGCTCCCCACGGTGGCCGGTTTCACCACTTACATGAAGGGGTTGCGGCCCCGGAAAAAGCTCGGAGTGGCCTTCGGGTCCTACGGCTGGAGCGGGGAGGCCGTGAAACACCTCAACAGGATCTTCGAGGAGACCAAGACCGAGATCGTGCACGAGGGTTTCAAAGTCAAGTACGCTCCCACGGAAGAGGACCTCAGGAAGTGTGAGGAGATCGGGCGCCTTCTTGCCCGCAAGG
This sequence comes from Thermosulfurimonas sp. F29, assembly GCF_019688735.1. Taxonomy (NCBI): domain Bacteria; kingdom Pseudomonadati; phylum Thermodesulfobacteriota; class Thermodesulfobacteria; order Thermodesulfobacteriales; family Thermodesulfobacteriaceae; genus Thermosulfurimonas; species Thermosulfurimonas sp. F29. Next base: position 711,009 of record NZ_JAIFYA010000002.1, on the reverse strand, counting down.
TGAAAGAGGCCTGCGGTGTCCAGGGTTAGGGAACTCAAGCGGGAGGTCTGGGGTCTCCTCGAGCGGGCCCCGGACCTCCCCGTTCTATATCGCGAACTCGAGCGGTTTCCTCCCCGGAAGCTGGTGAGCCCTCTCATCGGGGCCTTCTGTCACCGGGACGAGCGGGTGCGCTGGCTGGCCATCGCGGGTCTCGGACCCACGGTGGCTCGCATCGCCCGGGAAGACCTGGAATCGGCCCGGGTGGTCATCCGGCGCCTCATGTGGATGCTCAACGAGGAATCCGGGGGCATGGCCTGGGGAGCCCCCGAGGCCATGGCGGAGTGTCTCTTCTGGCACCGGGGACTCGCCGAGGAGTACGCCCACATTCTCGTTTCCTACCTGCGTCCCGACGGCAACATGCTGGAATACCCCCCAGCTCAAAGGGGGGTGGCTTGGGGAATAGGCCGCCTGGCGCAGAAAAAAAGGGAAGAGCTGCTCGCGCTCGAGGCCCACGGGTATCTTTTTCCCCTTCTCGATTCGCCGGATGAGAGAGTGCGGGTCTTTTCCGCGTGGGCGTTTTCCTTTCTGGCGCCCTTTGATGGGGCGGAGCGAGTCCTCGCCGGACTGAAGCACGCCGAAGCCCCTCCCGTAAGGATCGTCTTTTTCGACGGAGAGAACCTGCGGGAGGTGGAACTCGGCGTCCTGTTGCGGGATTCTCTGGAAAGGCTCAGGCGAGCTTCTCCACCAGCTCGAAGGTGATCTGACGGCGTCGCACATTTACCTCTTTTACCCGGACGCGGACCCTGTCCCCGAGACGGAACATCTTTCCCGTGCGCCGTCCCACCAGCCGGTGGTTTTTCTCGTCCAGGAAGTAATAGTCGTCGTGCAGATCCACCAGCCGCACCAGACCGGAAACGAAGTATTCCTCCAGCTCCACGAAGAATCCGAAGGCCGCCACTCCCGAGATGATACCGGTGAAAACTTCCCCCACATGGTCGCGCATGAAACGCACCTGCACCCGTTCGAACATTTCCCGCTCGGCCTCCATGGCCGTGCGTTCGCGCTGAGAGAGGTGTTTACCGACCTCAACCAACTCCTCGTAAGAGTAGGGCGGGCGTTTTTTTCGGAGGGCCGCTTTTAAGGCCCGATGCACCACCAGATCGGGATACCGACGGATGGGAGAGGTGAAGTGGCAGTAGCATTCGGAAGCCAGTCCGAAGTGGCCGATGTTTTCCGGAGAATACTGGGCCTGTTTCATGGAACGCAGAAGCAGGGTGTTTACCAGATAGGCGTAGGGTTTTCCGGTGGCGAGCTCCACCACCTCCTGAACCCAGGAGGGGTCGGGCTCCACCGGGACCTCCAGCTCCAGCCCCAGACTTCGGGCAAATTCCGTGAATTCTTTCAATTTCAGGGGTTCGGGGGGTTCGTGTACCCGATAGAGAATGGGGTAGCCCCGTTCGGTGAGAAAACGAGCCACGGCCTCGTTGGCCGCAATCATGAATTCTTCGATGATGAAGTGAGCCAGGTGTCTTTCCCGTCTCACGATGTCGCGTACGGCTCCCTGAAGATCCAGGCGGACCTCGGGTTCGGGAAGGTCGAAGTCTATGCTTCCCCGGGAAAGACGCCTTTCCCGAAGGATCAAGGCCAGTTCGGCGGCGTTCTCAAGCATTCTCAGAAGAGGTTTGTACCTGCGGCGTAGCTCACGGTCCCGGTCCACCAGCATGGCCTTTACTTCCGTGTAGGTGAGGCGGGCGTGGCTGAAGATGACCGCGGGATAAAACCTGCTCCTTCGGACCCGGCCTTCCCGATCAAAGTCTATCTCCACGGTCATGGCCAGTCGTTCCACCCGGGGATTGAGACTGCAGATGCCGTTTGAGAGCTTTTCCGGGAACATGGGTACCACCATGTTCGGGAAGTAAACGCTGGTGCCCCGGAGATAGGCTTCCTGATCCAGGGGAGATCCGGGCGGAACATAGTGCGAGACATCGGCGATGGCCACATAGAGCTTGTAGCCCGTGCGGGTCCTGCGCACACAGATGGCGTCGTCGAAGTCCCGGGCGTTCTCCCCGTCGATGGTCACCAGCGGCACCCGGGTGAGGTCCCTGCGTCCCGCTTTGTCCTCCGGGCGCACCTCTTCGGGTATGTCTTCCAGGGCCTTGCGCACCCGACGGTTCCAGCGGTGAGGAAGATCGTAGTTGTAGATAACGGCCCTGGCCTGGGTGGAGAGATCCTCCGGGTCCCCCAGCACGGCCACGATACGGCCCTCGGGGATACGACGCCCCGGGGAAAAGTCGGTGATCTCGGCCACCACCAGGTCGCCGTCCTCGGCCCCCCGGGTCTGGTCCGGTGGAATCAGGATCTCGATGGGGAGCCGTTCGTCCTCGGGAACGACGGTGGAGACGCGGCGGCTACGGTAAAAGAAGCCCACGATCTTTTTGCGGCGTCGTTCCAGTATCCTTATAATTGAACCCTCGGGACCTTTTCTGGTGCGGCGTTCGATGCGGGCCACCACCAGGTCGCCGTCCAGGGCCCCCTTGAGCCGCCCCGGGGGAATGAAGACCGAAGGGGCCTTTTCGTCTTCCGGGTTCACGAAGGCGTAGCCATCAGGGTGGACGGCCAGGCGCCCGGTGACCAGCTGCATTTGTTCCGGAAGCCCGTATCGGCGCCCCTTTATGTGGATCAGGACTCCCTCGCGAACCAGGCGCTTTACGAGGCGCCTGAAAGCGGGTCTTTCGGTCTTGGGAATGCCGAGGAGGTGATAAATTTCTCGCAACAGAAGGGGTCTTCCAGCCTTTTTCAGGGCTTCTACTATTCTTTTTCCCGGATCTGCGGTCTTGCGGCCGGCCACCGGTTCATCTCGCAAAAAGGTTGAGGAGAGTGATCAGAATGGCTAGAAGGGAGAATCCTGCCCCCATGAACCACCGAAGAGAGGAGAGACGCTTTTTCATGGCCTCGAAGTATTTTTCCATTAGTATTATTCCTTTATTTCCCCGAGATCCGCGGCATCCGGGACCACCTCTATACCCAGGGTGGGCAGCAGCGGCAGGGCTCTGGGATCCACCATGGGGGAAACAATGATCTTGCGGTCCACCCTTCGTCCTTCCCGTTTTTCATAGAAACGTACCTTTCTTTCGAAGGCGTAAAGGTCGGCCTTGCTCACCGAGGACTTGATTTCGATTACCCACACCTCACCGTTCCTGATCACTACATCCAGCTCCACCTGATCAGGGTGTCCGAAGACCTCACCTTTTTCGTCGTAAGCCAGGTATCTGGAGACCCGGTAATTCGTAAGGGACTGGAGGACCTTCTGCATACCGGCTCTGAAGGCCTCCTCGGACTGCAGGCCCCATCGCGCTCCCAGGCCTCCGAGGGTTCTTTCCACCCGGTTCCAGAACTCCTTAAACCTTTCGTCCCATCGGCGATTATATTCTTCGAGCTGTTGCCGCCAGGCCCTCTGCTCTTCCTCGAATTTTTTCTCCCACAATTTTTGTTGCTCCTGGAATCTTTTCTCCCAGGCTTTTTGTTCCTCCTGGAATTTCCTTTCCCAGGCTTTTTGTTCCTCCTGGAATTTCCTTTCCCAGGCTTTTTGTTCCTCCTGGAATTTCCTTTCCCAGGCTTTTTGTTGCTCCTGGAATCTTTTCTCCCAGGCGCGATTCTGGGCCTCCAGTTTTTCCTCCCACCTGTCCTCCCTTTCCTGCAGATACTTCCAGATGCGCCGGGTCTCTTCCCGAATGTCCCGGATTTCTTTCAGGAGTTTTTCGAACCGGCTTTCGGCCTCATCTCGGGGAAGAGCCGTTTCCCGCAGAATTTTCTCTATCTCGAAGCGCACCTCGGGATGTTCCCGGAGGATCCGGGGAAGAATATCTCTCACGATTTTTTCTACTTCTTCATGCCGGGTAAGCATCAGGTACAGTATAACAGGAGTTATTTACTTCGCGAAGGGATTTAGGAGAGGTCGATGGGCTCGAAGCGACTGTTTATTTCGCGAAGAATGGAGATCTGGATCTCCCGCAGGGCCCTGAGTTCCTCCTCCACCCGAACGATCCGCTCGAGGAGGGAGAACTCCCGGGCCCGCTCCTCGTTGCGGCGAACATCTTCCTCCACCGCCCGGGCCACCAGGGAGCTCAGTCTGGCCTCAAGGATCCTTTCCACCAGGGCTTCGAGGTTCTGATTTTCCGTTTGCATCTTTCAGAGCCCAGAATAATAACAAACGGGCGAGGGGTAAACCCCCTCGCCCGTAAAACCCGCAGATCAGATCCTAATATTTTTACCGCTTGAGGTTGATGAGCTCGTCGAGCATGGTGTCGGTGACGGTGATGATGCGGGCGTCGGCCTGGAAGCCCCTCTGGAAGATGATCATCTTCACGAACTGTTCACCCAGGTCCACATTGGACTGCTCCAGGCTGTTGGGGGCGATGGATCCCAGCCCGTTGGTACGGGGTTTTCCGGTAATGGGGGGGCCGGAACCGGTGGTCTCCCTGAATAGGTTCCCGCCCACTTTGTCGAGCCTTTCCGGTGCGTTGAAGTTGGCCAGCGCCACCATCCAGAGGGGGATGACCCGGCCGTTCGAGTAGTGCCCGGTGATCACCCCGTCGGTGTCCACGGAGAGGGACTCCAGGGAGCCCGGACCGAATCCGTTCTGGTCGTAAAAAATGGTGGAGTTGCTGGTGGCGTACTGGGTGGTGCGCACGGATTCCGAGCGCCAGGAGTCCTTGTAATAGTAGCCGAAGTTTAGTTCGATCTGCTGGAGGGCCTTGGCGTTGGCCCCCTGATCCTGTTCGGAACCGGCGGGACGGTTGTCCACCAGATCTATACCCAAAAAGTCTGCAATCAGCAGGGGATAACCGTTGGCTCCGGTGGCTTCAAAGCCATCGGTGGGATCGGCCACCGGCACACCGCTGGTGTTAATAATCCTGACCGGAGCTCCGGTATTGGCATCCAGGCGATAGGTTTCGTAAAACACTTTTACATTTCCCTGATTGTCGAAAGCGAGACGGCCGTACATAAGTACTCCCCGTTTGCTTTGCGCAAAAGTGTTACCTGATTGAACTTCTCGGGTAACGGTGATATTGCCCTCCTCGGTGGTCCACTGCATAGGATCAGTATCTCTTACGAAATCTCTCTGATCCTCGCTCGGATTGCAGGTGACCAGAAATTCGTAGGTGTTGTCCCGGGTGGTGGTGTCGTAATAGATGGTGATCTCGTGAGGGGTGCCCAGGGAATCGTAGATGGTAAGGGTGGTGCGGTAAGTATATTCGGTGGAGGCTAGAGGGGTTTCATTGCGGGCATCCCAGCGATCGAATAGGGTCGGGATCTCCTGAAGGGGATATTCGGTGTCCGCCAGAGTGGTTACCGCCGTCCCGGTTCCGGAAGTAGGCACCTGCGACCAGTCTATGGTTACCATCTGGGTGGTTCCGTCCAGGAAGAACCAGGCCGAGGTGTCGGCCACATTGGTTCCCTGGGCCAGGATGGTGCCTCCCTCTCCGGTGGGATCCGCCGGAGCCGGGGTGGTCGGATTTTCTACTACATAGTAATCCCACCGACTATCCCCGCTGTCGTAATAGAGCCATATTCTCAAATTACGATCCGTACCGTTGGCATCTTTAACGGTGAAATCCCTATAGACCCAGGTGTCATTCTGAAGGTAGTCGTTGGCCCCCCCGCTCAAACTTATTTCCACTCTCCCCTCCCGGCCGGGGGCTGAAAGGCTGTCCGGGGAAGAAGTATGAGTGAGGGCGCTCCAGTCGATTATAACATTTTCTTTAGTATCGGGGAGTTGAAGGGTGGCCCGGGTACTCGTTACCCCGGTTCCCTGAGCCAGCACGGCTCCGGAAGGGCCGTTTTCCCTGAAGGTGTAATCCCACTTGTTAAGGGTGGCATTGTAGGTAAGTTCCACATAGATTTTGTGATCCACACCGTTCACATCCCTAATTACAAAAGTAGTGTTAACCGTGTTCCCATCATCCACATCTCCGTTGAGATTTACTATGATACTCTCCAGTTCCTCCCGGGCGTCGAGATTGGTGATGACATCTATCTTAGAGGTGGCCACGGGGGAGGAGGTCCGATCGATCCGGATGTCGGTGATGGCCCCGGTGATGTCCCCGGTATTTTCGTCTATCTGCCAGCCCTGTACCCGAAAGCCCGCCGGGTTCACCAGGTAGCCGTTCTTGTCCACGGTGAACTGGCCGTCCCGGGTGTAAAACACATTTCCGGTGGACCCCGGTTCCTTCACCATGAAGAATCCGTTTCCGGCGATGGCCAGATCCGTGGGGCTGGCGGTGGATTCGAAGGAGCCCTGCCCGAAGGTGGGGTAGAGGGCCTGGACCGTGGCTCCCCGGCCGAGCTGTCCCGAACCGCTCGCGGTGTTAATGCTCTGGGCCATCACATCCTGGAAGGTGACCCGGGCCCCCTTAAAGGCCGTGGTGTTGAGGTTGGCCACATTATCACCGACCACGCTCATCCCGTGCCCCAGGCTTTTCAATCCGCTCGTTCCGGTGAAAAGGGCGTCCGTAAGTGCCATGGCCTATCCCTCCTTCCTATAATTTTCGGTTATTTTCCAAAAAACTTCATTTTCCCCCTCCCCCTGGCCCCCTCCCGGAGGGAGGGGGGATTTTTTTAGCGGGCCCGCAGGAAGTCCTCCAGCATCTGGTCCGCGGTGGTGATGACCCGCGCGTTCGACTGAAAGGCCCGCTGAAGGGTAATGAGCCGGATCATTTCCTCGGCCAGATCCACATTGGAGCCCTCGAGAGCCCCGGATCTAAGACCTCCCGGCGCCATCCTTCCCGGGGAGAAGATCCGCGGAGTGGCCTCCGAGCGGGCCCGGAAGAGGTTTCCTCCGGCTCTAGTGAGGGAATCCTCCAGACCCGTGAAGTCGGCCAGAAAGATGCGGGCCACCTCCTGGGTCTGCTGATTGGTGTAATGGGCCCTCACCAGTCCTTCGCCGTCTATCTCCACCCGGTCGAAGACCCCCGGGGGATAGCCGTCCTGGTTCTGGTAATAGACGGCGAAAGGGGCGCCGTAGAGGTGAACGGAGTGGGGGGTGCGGACGAGGTCGGTCCCCTGATAATAGAACCCCAGGTCCAGCGTGACGGTCTGGGGAGCCCCGGTAAGGTTCAGGGTAAAGCGGGGGCGCCCCAGGGTGGTGAGATCCTGTGGGGTCGCAGAGCGCCCGCCCGCCGGATCAACATCGTAAAATTCCGCGGAGGTGATCTCACCGCTGGCTCCGAAGTTGAGGGTGCCCCACAGAAGGGCTCCCTGATAGCGACCGGTCCCACGCTGATCCTCCGCGGGATCCGCCAGGGCCACCAGTACCTCGTATTGATTGTTCTGGTCCGTGGTGTCGAAGTAAAGGTTAAGAAGGTGGGATACCCCCGTGGGATCGTAAACCTCCACCGAGGTCACGAATTCGTAATCCTGAGGGGAAATCGGCTCCCCGGCCCGGGTGGCGTCCCAGGCTTCGAGGAGACTCCTGGAGGTGGTTTCCCGCTCCTTCCGGGCGTCCAGGTTCATTTCCAGCGTGAGGGTTTCGGTGGCCTTGCCGGGTATGCTCTGAGGGATCTCTATCGGGGAAAGGGTGGTCAGACCGGGATTGGTGGCGTCGGGAGCGGCCCCGAGGAGACTCAAGCCCAGGGGAGTGATCATTCTCAGGGTGCCCTGTCCGGTGTCCTCCAGGGTGAACTGACCGTCCCGGGTGTAAAAGACCTGGTTGCCGTCGGAGACCACGAAAAAGCCCCTTCCGTTGATGGCCAGGTCCGTAGGTATGTCGGTGGTGTCCAGGCTCCCCGAGGAAAAGTCGATCTGGATGTCCTTCACCAGACTTCCCAGCCCCCGATCCCGGGGGAGGACCTCCCCCACGGCCCGGGTGAAAAGATCCTCGAAGAGGGCGCGGGAGCCCTTAAAGGCCGTGGTGTTAAGGTTGGAGAGGTCGTCCGCCACCACCCGCAGGCCGGTGCTCTGGGTCTTCACCCCGGAGGTCCCCAGGTAAATGCTTCCGAAAAGACTCATCCCCACCCCTCCTCTAGGAGTCCAGGATTTCCAGAATCTCGTCCAGTCCCACGCGCATCGTTTCGTTGACCAGGACCTTGTTTTCCTCCCCGAGAACGGCTCCGGTTACCCGACCATAGACCCTAACGGGAACGGAGGTTTTTTCCCTCCGGTCGGGAAGGATCACCTTTATGCGGTAGTTCCCGTCGGGGACGGGCTGGCCGTTTTCGTCCGTGGCGTCCCACTGAATCCGGTGCATTCCCGCGGGAAGGGCCCCCAGATTAAGACGCTTTACGATCTCTCCGTTTTCCCTGGTTATGACCACCTCCACCCGGTTGGCCGGATCCTTGAGCTCGAATTCCGCCCCGAGAAAGTGTCCGTTCTCCACCCGGCCCTTGTCCCCCTCCACCTTTACCCTCTTGCCCACCAGGGAGACCAGCGTGGCCATGGTCTGGTTTTCCGCCGTTTTAAGCAATTTTTCGAAGTTTTCGTTGAGGTCGAAGAGCTGATCCACCTGGCTGAAAAGGGCCATCTGCATGGCCATCTCGTTGTTCTCGATGGGTTTCATGGGATCCTGGTACTGGAGCTGTTTGATGAAGAGGAGCATGAAGTCCTCTCTGTCCAAGACCTTCTTCGGGGTCCTGGTTAGGGCGAGCGGCTGTCCGGTCTCCTTGTTTATTCCGGAAATCATGGGTTCACCTCCCTAAACGACGAGGTTGAGACGCCCGTTGTGCCAGCCCTCCCGGGGCGCGATCTTTAAAGCTTCTTCCCGGTCTCCATCCTCTATGCGCTCCACGCCCTTCTTTTGCGGTTTCTCCTCATGAGGAGTGTCCTCCCGAAAACGCCATCCGCTCTCGGAACCGGCAAGGGCGATCTGGAAGTCCGTGAGCCGGAGGCCCAGTTCGTCCAGGGCCTTTTCGAGGTGGGCAAGGTGCATCTGGAGCTGATGCGCGGCCTCGGGTTTTTCCACCCTGAGAAACAGGGTGACCTCCCTGTGACGGACCCGGAGATCCACCTCCACCTCTCCCAGATCCGGGGGCTCCAGCCTTAGCCGGGCCTTCTTTTCCCCGGAGGGATGAACCTCAAGGACCATGTCCTTTATCATCCGGGGCACTTCCACCGGCGGAATGTGAGAGGAGCCCGGAAGAGAAAAACCTCGCTGTGGCGGAACGATCCGCGGGGTCTCCGGAGCGGAATGAGCGTGCCCCGGAGGAGAGGTGAGTTTAAGGAAAGACGGCTCCCGTCCCTCCCGGGAGGCAGATCCCGAAGGGAGGGAGGGTTCCGGATCCCGCCCTCTCGTTCCCTCGGGTAAAAAGGCCCCCTGCTTCGAAAAACCGCGGCCCTCCCCGGGGGTGAAAAACCGGAGGGATTCGGCCCCGGGTTTCCCCTTCGTCGGCGCACTTTCGGCTTTGTAAAGTCCGACCTTCTTTTTTCCGGAAGGCGGGGCGTCGAAGCGCCGGGGCGGTCTTGAGGTAAAGGCGAGGAGCTCCTCCTCGGTAGTTTCGGGGAGGGATGAGGTTCCAACGGGGGGAGCCGAAGATCCATCGCGCCTTTCCGGATTTGCGGGCTTTCCGGACCCCGTCCCGGGATCCGAAAGCGGAGGAAATTTCTCCTGCGTGCGGGGAGCTTCCCCCTGAACGATCGGAGGATTTCCCGGTTCCCGGATGACGGGAGGGGCTTCCCGGCTGACTCTGGGGGATTCCGGAGAAGGTAGGGTGTTTCCCAGGAGCGGGCTCCCCGGAGGTGGAGATTCAGAAGGGGAGGTTGCGGCCTCCGGGGAGAGGGAAGCGGAGGGATCCGGGGGGATAAATCCCGGAAGGCCCCCCGTGGCCTCGTGAGGTCCTTCGGTTCCGGTCGTCTTTTTTTCACCGGGAATCCCTTTACGGTTTACGGAAAGCTCCTGAAGGAGGTCTTCCGTAGCGCTCTCCCCTTCCCTCGAGACCTCTCCCTGGGGGAAAAGAAGACTCAGGAGCAGGGCCAGGAAGTCCAGCACCTGAGGAGAAAAAGACCCTCCCCCTGCCTCTTTCCCGGAGAATAGTTGCGCAAATCCGGTGGCAAAACCGATCCTCTCCATAACCGGCTCCTTGCGAGAACCTTCGTCCGGTGATTACGCAAGACCTGTGCCAGGCTCTGAAAGGCCCTCGTGGCCCGATTCGCGGGAAAATTTTTCCTCTCCGGGAATATTTTTCCGGGAAGGTTTTACTTGACCGGTCCGGGGGGCGTTCTTACCTTAGTTCTCGGATCGTTTTCGAAAAACTTTAACTTCGGGAGGTTTGAGGAAATGAGACTGGATCGTTTCACCTTTAAGGCTCAGGATGCGCTTCAGGAGGCGCAGAGGATAGCCGAATCGCGCGGACATCAGCAGCTCGAGCCGGAGCACCTGCTCAAGGCCCTGGTGGAACAGGAGGGCGGCCTGGTGCCCATGATTCTCGAACGCCTGGGGGTAAACAACCGGCTGGTGGCCTCGGACCTTGACGAATACCTGGATAGACTGCCGCAGGTATCCGGCACCGGCTATCAGGTCTATCTTTCCATGACCCTGAAGCAGATCCTGGATCGGGCCGAACGCCTGGCCCGGGAGATGCGCGACGAGTACATCTCCACCGAGCACCTCCTCCTTTCCATCTTGGAGACTCACACCGAGGCGGCCCGGGTGCTTCAGAACAGAGGGGTCACGAAGGAGAATGTGCTCGAGACCATCCGCCAGATCCGCAAGGGACAGCGCATCACCGACCAGAACCCCGAGGACAAGTACCAGGCCCTGGAGAAGTTCGGACGCGACCTCACGGCCCTGGCCCGGACCGGCAAACTCGATCCGGTGATCGGAAGGGACGAGGAAATCCGCCGGGTGATCCAGATCCTCTCCCGACGCACGAAGAACAACCCCGTGCTGGTGGGCGAGCCCGGAGTGGGTAAGACCGCCATCGTGGAGGGCCTGGCCCAGCGCATCGTGGCCGGCGATGTGCCGGATCCTCTCAAGAACAAGCGCCTCGTTCAGCTCGATCTGGGGGCCCTCATCGCCGGAACCAAGTTCCGGGGAGAGTTCGAGGAACGGCTCAAGGCCGTTCTGCGCGAGATCCAGGCCAGCGAGGGGGAGATCATTCTTTTCATCGACGAGATCCACACCCTGGTGGGGGCCGGGGCGGCCGAGGGGGCCATGGACGCCGCCAACATGCTTAAACCGGCTCTGGCCCGGGGTGAACTCCACTGCATAGGAGCCACCACCATAGACGAGTACCGCAAGCACATCGAGAAGGACCCGGCCCTCGAACGCCGATTCCAGCCGGTAATGGTGGAGGAACCTTCGGTGGAAGAGGCCATTGCCATCCTCCGGGGGCTTAAGGAGAAGTACGAGGTCCATCACGGGGTGCGCATTACCGACAGCGCCATCGTGGCCGCGGTGACCCTCTCGCACCGCTACATCACGGACCGGTATCTGCCGGACAAGGCCATCGACCTCATCGACGAGGCCGCGGCCAAGCTGCGGATCGAGATTGACTCCATGCCCATGGAGATCGACGAGGTGGAGCGCAAGATCAAGCAGCTCGAAATCGAGAAGGTGGCCCTGGAGAAGGAGACCGATCCGCGGGCCCGGGAACGGCTTCAGAAGATCGAAAGCCAGCTCGAGGAGCTGAGGGCCCGGGCCGACGAGATGAAACGCCAGTGGCAGGAGGAACGGGAGGTCATCGTAAAGATCCGGAACCTCAAGGAGAGGATCGACCAGCTCCGCATCGAGGCCCAGCAGGCCGAACGCAAGGGGGACCTCAACCGGGTGGCGGAGATCATTTACGGCCAGATTCCTCAGCTTGAGAAGGAACTGGAGGAGGAGAACCGGCGTCTCGAGGATCTGCACCGGCGGCACGGGCGGCGTTTCCTCAAGGAGGAGGTGGACGCCGAGGATGTGGCCCTTATCGTGGCCAGGTGGACGGGCATTCCGGTCTCGAGGCTCCTTGAGTCCGAGCGCGAGAAGCTTCTCAGGATGGAGGAACGCCTCAAACAGCGGGTGGTGGGGCAGGATCACGCCATCAGCGCCATCGCCAACGCGGTACGGCGGGCCCGGGCCGGACTCAAGGATCCCAACCGGCCCATCGGTTCCTTCATGTTCCTGGGGCCCACCGGCGTGGGGAAAACGGAGCTCGCCAAGGCCCTGGCCGAGTTCATGTTCGACACCGAGGAGGCCATGATCCGTATCGACATGACCGAGTACATGGAAAAACACGCCGTCTCGAGACTCATCGGGGCCCCTCCCGGCTATGTGGGCTACGAGGAGGGAGGACAGCTCACCGAGGCCGTGCGGCGGAGACCTTACTCCGTGATCCTCTTTGACGAGATCGAGAAGGCCCATCCGGATGTCTTCAACATCCTGCTCCAGATCCTCGACGACGGCCGGCTCACCGACGGTAAGGGACGCACGGTGGACTTCCGCAACACCATCATCATCATGACCTCCAACATCGGGAGTCAGTGGATCCAGGAGATCACCGTCGACCGTCAGGAGATGGAGCGGAGGGTGATGGAGGCCCTGCGGGCGCACTTCCGCCCGGAGTTCCTCAACCGGATCGACGAGATCATCATCTTCAATCGTCTGGGGCGCGAGGAGCTCATGCGGATAGTGGACATTCAGATCCGGTACCTGCGGGAACGGCTCTCCGAGAAACACCTCACCATCGAGCTCACGGATCGGGCCCGGGAGTGGCTGGCCAATGTGGGCTACGATCCGGTTTACGGGGCGCGCCCCCTGCGCCGGGCCATCCAGCGTCATGTGGAGGATCCCCTGGCCATGAAGATCCTCGCCGGAGAGTTCGCCGAGGGGGATCACATCGTGGTGGACTACGACGAATCAGCAGGCACCCTGACCTTTCGCAAGGGATAGGAGGTCTTCCTCGTGGGACTGGTATATGTGAAGGGAATCGTATCCAACGGGCCTAAGGAGAGAGAGGAAAATTTTCTGGTGGACAGCGGGGCTACCTATTCTCTCCTTCGCCGGGAGGTCTGGGAGGAGCTGGGTCTTAAACCTTTGCGGGAGGCCGAATTCGTGCTGGCCGATGGCACCACGGTGAAGCGAAAGATCTCCGAGTGTTACTTTCGTTTTCCGTTCGGAGAGGGGCACTCTCCGGTGATCCTGGGGGAGGAGGGAGAGGACGAAAATCTCCTGGGAGTAGTTACGCTCGAGATTTTGGGAGTAATCCTGGATCCCTTCCGCAGAGAGCTTCGTCCGGCGAGGCTGCTTCTCAAATGAGGTATCGCGTGGTTTTTATGGGAACTCCGGAGTTCGCCGTTCCCGCCCTGCGGGGGCTTCTCGAGCGGGAGGAGGTGCTCGCCGTGGTCACTCGGCCCGATCGTCCCCGGGGACGGGGGTGGAAACCGCGCCCCTCGCCGGTGAAGGAGGTGGCCCGGTCCGCGGGGCTTCCGGTGCTGGAACCGGAACGGCTTCGGGATCCGGAGTTTCTTGAAAGCCTCCGGGAGCTTGCCCCGGACCTCGTCGTGGTGGCCGCCTACGGGAAAATTCTTCCCCGCGAGGTTCTCGAGCTTCCCCGTTTCGGTTGCTGGAACATTCACGCCTCCCTCCTTCCCGCCTACAGGGGGGCCGATCCCGTGCGCTGGGCCCTCATTCGCGGCGAAAGGGAGACCGGGATAACCATCATGCAGATGGACGAGGGGCTGGACACGGGTCCCATCCTCCTCCAGAAAGTCACCCCCATAGGGGAGGAGGAGACCGGAGGGGAACTCTACGAGAGGCTGAGCCGGCTAGGGGCCGTGGCCCTGATCGAGGCCCTGGAACTTCACCGGGAGGGGAAGCTCAAGCCCCGTCCTCAGCCGGAGGAGGGAGCCAGTTACGCCCCGCCCTTAAAGAAAGAGGATGCGCGACTGGACTTCTCCCTTTCGGCCGGGGAGCTCGCCGGTCGCATAAGGGCCTTTGATCCCCGCCCCGGGGCTTACACCTTCCTGAAGGGGAAACTCTTCAAGCTCTTCCGTCCCCGGGCCCTTGCGGGGGCTGCCGGGGTCCCGCCGGGAACGATCCTGGGGGTGGAAGAGGGGCGGTTGCTTGTGGCCTGCGGAGAGGGGATTCTCGCCGTGGAAGAGGTGCAGCTCGAGGGCAAGAAACGCCTTCCGGTGCGGGACTTCGTGAGAGGGCATGCCCTCGAGCCCGGCGAGCGGCTGGGCCCCTAGGCGAGGGTCTTACCGGTGGTGGTCATGGAAAGGCTGCAGTGCAGGATGCCCTTAAGGGCCCGGATGCGGTCGGCTAGATCCCGTACCGCCCCGGCCTCTCCCCGCACGATAATCACCTCCAGGCAGTGATCGTGATCCAGGTGCACATGCTGGGTGGAAATTATTCGGGCGTAATGGTCGTGCTGAATGTCTACGAGACGGTCGGTTAATTCCCTCTTGTGGTGGTCGTACACATAGGTGATGGTCCCCACCACCTCGGTTTGACTCTCCCTCCACTCCTCCTCCACCAATTTTTCCCGGATCAGATCCCGGATGGCTTCGGAACGGTTGCGGTAGTGCTTGCGGGCCAGATATTCGTCGAAACGCTTGAGAAGACTTTCCGGAATGGAGACTCCGAATCTAACGAGTTCACTCATACCTGACCCCCGTTTTTCGGAAAGATAGCTTGACTTTTAAAATAGCCTTTGCCTAAAATACCAGCAATGGCTGTTTACTTCACTTTCTGGAAGGGGGAGCGCTTTTTCGCTCTGGGAATAGAAAGCGTGGAGGGCGTGACTAGACTGGATACTTTGACCCCTGCGGACTGGGGGCCAAACTGGCTGGTAGGGTTCAGTTTTTTCCGGGGGCAGACCGTTCCGGTGGTGGATCTGGAGGCCTATCTCGGGGAACCGCGCCCTGTCCCTTTTCGTTATCTGGTGGTCTGCGGAACGGAGGAGAATCTCGGTTTCGGGGCCTCCCGACTGGGGCAACAGTATGATGTCGATACTGAGCCGGAGCCTGTGGAAGGGCTCCCTCCGGGTGTATTGGGCCAGTTGCTTCTGGGAGGTCGCTCGGCACTGGTGCTTAACCCGGCACTCATACTAAAAGAAGGAGGGCAACGATGAGATTCGGTTTCCGGGCCCGGTTCGTTCTGGGGGCCATCCTGGCTTTTTTGGTGGTACAGGGAGTGCTCTTCTATCACCATATCCAGACTCAAAAATTTCTGAGACAGAACCTCCAGGCAAACTTTGCTAACCAGTTTCGCACTCTCAAGGCCCGACTGGAGGAATTTTTTGATCAGCGTATTCTTGAGGTTCGAAGCTGGTCAGGAACCGAGGTGATCAAGACTGCGGTGCTCATAGGCGGCGGACAGGCCGGGGCGAACGATTACCTGGCCAACCTGCTCCGGGTGTATCACACCTATTACGACCTGTGGGTGATCGGTCCCCAGAAGAACATCCTTGCCTCCGGCCGTCCGGAGAATCTGGGAAAGACCCTGAAGCTCGTGCTCCCCGATAAGCCCGGGGTCTTCGTGCTCGAAAGGGTGAGTTTTGGCGGGAAGACCTACCTGGGGCTAGGTGCCATGGTGGAGGCCGGGAATAACGAGCGAGGCTGGTTGCTGGCTACCATTCCGGTGGAAACCCTGGGCCGGGAAATCAAGGATATGCTTATTCTTCCCGGGGCTGAAGCGGTATTGAGGGGGGAGAAGGGGGAACTCATCTGGGGATCTATCAGACTGCCCGCCTTTTTAAAGGCGGAGGCGGGCGTTTCCGAGGTGGATGTAGCCGGGCGTCGGTATTTTGCCGCCCTGCGGTCCCTTCCGATACTGGGCAAACGGTGGAGTCTGGGGCTGGCCGTGCCGGAGGAGACCCTGGCCGTGTTTCTGAAGTTCAATCAGCGCCTTTTCGTGGCGCTGGTAGTGATTGGCGGTTTGCTGGTGCTGGGACTATTCCTAGTGCTTGAGAAGAGTGTTACACGGCCTCTTCTGGCTCAATTACGGAGCCTGAGGGAGATCGTGGGGACTTTTGATCTGGAAAGACGCATGGCTCCCCGGGGAGTACCCGAGGTAGCGGATATTGCAGTGACCATAAATCAGTTTCTGGAGAAGCTTTCCGAGACCGTTAAGGGAATTACCGAAGCCGAAAGCGCTCTGCGAGAGCACGCCCGGGAGCTGGCCGAGAGTGCCCGGGAGATCGTGCATCGTGCCGAGACCAGCGCCCGGGAGACCGAAGAGGTCTTCCGGCTGATCGAGGGGCTGGAGGGTCTGGCCCGGGAGATTGAGGGGGCCGCCAACAAGAGTGCCCAGGCGGTGAGCCGGGCGCAGGAGGCCGTAACCGAGCTTTCCCAGATCGCGGAAAAGATTTCCGCTCTTTCCTCGGAAAACCACGAAAAGGGTGGAGTGGCGCTTGACCAGGTGCAGGACATGGTGCTCATGACCGAGGAGGTGCGGGAGAAGGCCGAGGCCCAGAGCCGCGTCTCCGCTGAGACGGCCCGCGTGCTGGCGGAGGCCGCGGAGGGAATGCGTCGGGCGCTCACCAGGTCGCAGCAGGCGGCGGAACGGGCCTCCCAGGCCCTCACGGAGGTTCAGACCGGAAAGGAGGCCCTCGGTGCCTCTCTGGAGACCCTCCGCGGGGTTACGGAGAGCGTGGCCCAGATGTCCGAAATCATCGATCTCATCCGGGACATTGCGGAGCAGACCAACCTCCTGGCCCTCAACGCCTCCATCGAGGCGGCCCGGGCCGGGGAGGCCGGGCGGGGATTTGCCGTGGTGGCCGAGGAAATTCGCCGGCTCTCCGAGCGAATAGCCGAAAGCTCCGACGAGATAGCCTCTCTCATCGAGCAGAACATCGAACAGGCCCGGAAAGGGAGCGAGGTGGCGGAGAAGGGAGCACGGGCCCTGGAGGGGATCCTGGAGGCCACGGAGGCCAACTACGAGGGGGTAAAGGAGGTGGCGGAGCTGACTAGGACTCAGGCCGACGAGGTGGCCAGGGCCGCCCGGGCCATGGAGGATCTGGAAAAAGCCGCACGGGAGATCTTTGAGTCCTCCCAAAAACAGGAGGAACTGGGCCAGAAGGCGGCTCGATCCATGTTTGAACTGAGAAAGGTGAGCCGGGACATTCTGGAGGTCACCGGAACCATCTCGCAGGTGGCGGACAGGCTGGGGGATGTCTTCGGAGAGGTGGTGGAACACTCCAGCATAATCAGTCGGGACACCAACACCCAGCGTGAGGAGACCGCCGAGGTGCGGCGCCGGATGCAGACCGTGGTGGAAGGGGCCTCCCGGAACGCCGAGGCCGCCACCGAGATGCAGGTGGATGTGGAGGAACTGGTGGCCGTGGCCGAGAAACTCCACGAGGCGGTAAGCTATTTCCGGGTAGGGTCCGCCCTGTGAAAAAGGTATTCGTGCTGGTGTGGTGTTTCCTCCTGTGGTCCGCGCCGAGTCTGCGGGCCGGGGATTTTGTCTTCGGGGTGGTGGCCGCCTCGGAGGTGAGGGAAACCTTTTTTCGCTTTAAACCCCTGGCCCGGGCCCTGGAACGCACCCTGGGAAGGAAGGTTCAGCTGGAACCCCTGCCCTGGCCCAGATTCGAGGCGGCCTTCCGGAGGGGGCGGTTCCACCTGGCCCTGGGGTCCTCGGGGTGCTATCTCCTGAAGGGCCCTTATGAGGGTAGGTGGGTGCTGAAGGATCCCCGTCGGCCGGTGGTGGTTTTCAGGGCCGGGGCGCTGGCCAAACTGTATCGCGGCCGAAAGGCGGCGGTCTGGCCCTACTCCCGTGGAGGATATCTGATCCAGGCCGCCTACTTTTCCGGAAAATTTGGGGGTCTCGATCCCCGGGAGGTCCTTTTTCTGGGTTCAGAGAAGCTGGTGGTGCTCGCGGTGCTCAACGGAAAGGCCTCTCTGGGGTGGGTCTCGCGACGCGCGGCCAGGCGATACGGTAAGTCCCTGAGGGTGGTGGAGATTCCCGGTGAAGAGCGGTGGATACTTTTCGTAAGGCGGGATCTGCCCCCTTCCACCGTCTCTGCGGTGAGATCCGTGATCCTGACCTTTTCCGGGAGGGGTCTCCGGTTTGAACCCCTATCCAGTCCTCCGGACCTCTCCTCTCTGCGCCGATTCGTGTGGTAGAGGGGCTACCCGCAGGTGCAGACCCTTCTGGCCGAGTACCTTTACCGGGGTCCCCGGAGGGATAACGGTTTCCGCGGAGGCCTCCCAGATCTCTCCGGAAACGAAGATCTGGCCCCCGGAGGGGCCCACCTCCGTGATGGTGCGACCCTCCAGACCCAGGAGTCCCTCCTTTCCGGATACCGGGGGGCGCCTCAGGGCCCGCGCCGCAAGCCAGGTAACCACCAGGAAGAACAGGGTTATGATCCCGGTAACGGGAAGCAGGGTGGAATAGGGGACCCTGAGTCCCTCAGGTCCTCTTCCGAAGAGCATGAGGGAGCCCAGGAAAAGACAGACGGTGCCCGTGAGAGCCAGAAGTCCGTAACTGGTGACCTTTATCTCCAGAAAGTAGAGCACTACGGAAAAGAGGATCAGAAGGAGACCGGCGTAATTCACCGGAAGGATCTGAAGAGCGAAGAGTGCCAGGATCAGGGAAAGACCTCCCAGCACCCCCGGCAGGATGGCCCCCGGGTGGGAGAGCTCAAAGTAGAGTCCGGCAAGGCCCAGCATGAGGAGAAAGTAGGCCACCTGGGGGTGGGCCAGCCACTTGAGAACCCTAGTCTTGAGCCCTTCCCGGAAGGTGATGATGGGGGCTCCGCGGGTTTTGAGGATCACGGTCTTTTCCTGAAGCACCACCCTGCGGCCGTTGAGTTTCTGAAGCAGTTCCGCGAGATCCCGGGCCAGGAGGTCCACCACCCCCTTCCTGAGGGCTTCTTCGGCGATGAGGGTTTCGCTTTCGGTCACCGCTTTTGCGGCGAACTCCTGGTTGCGTCCCCGGAGTCGGGCCAGGCTTCTTGCCCACGCCGAGAGATCGTTTTCGATCTTTTTGAGGGTTTTCCGGTCCATCTTCTGCCCCGTGAGGGTAACGGGGTGGGCGGCCCCCAGGTGGGTGCCCGGGGCCATGGCCGCCACATGGGCGGCTAACACCAGGAAGGTTCCGGCCGAGGCGGCGCGGGCTCCCGGAGGGGCCACATAGACCACCACCGGCACCGGTGAGGCCAGCACGGCCTTCACGATCCGACGGGTGGACTCCACCAGGCCCCCGGGGGTATCTATCTCCCAGATAACCGCCTGACAGCCCCGCCTCCGGGCCTCCCCGAGACTGGAGATCAGGAAGTCCGCGGACACCGGGGTGATGGCGTCGTCAAGCTTTACCAGGAGGACGGGGGCTTCGGTGGCCCCGGAAACCCGGAACCCCGGAAGGAGAAACAGGAGCAGCGCGAAAGCCAGCCCTTTCATTTCCCCTCCCGGATAAGACCCTGAAAGAGCTGAAGGTCCTCCCAGGCCGCCCTCTTGGCCGCGGGGTTGCGCAGGAGATAGGCCGGGTGATAGGTGGGCACCACCGGGATACCCTCCAGGTGATGCACCTTCCCCCTGATTCGGGAGAGGGGTTCTTCGGTGAGTAACAGGCTCCGGGCGGCCACCGCCCCCAGGGCCAGGATAGCCCGGGGTTTCACCAGCCGTATTTGCCGGGCCAGGTAGGGACGGCAGGCCTCCAACTCTTCCCTCTCCGGGGTGCGGTTGCCCGGGGGACGGCACTTGACCACATTGGTGATGTAGATTTCGGAGCGTTTCAGCCCGACGGCCGCAAGCATCCTGTCCAGCAACTTCCCCGCGGCTCCCACGAAGGGGCGTCCCTCCAGGTCTTCCTCCCGTCCCGGGGCCTCGCCCACCAGCATCACGGAGGAGGGCGAAGGGCCCTCCCCGGGCACCGGCTGAGTTCGGGTGCGGGAGAGCCCGCACTTTCGACAACTCCGGATCTCCCTGACCAGATCCTCCAGGGTCTCCGGCACCAGGGGATCCAGATCCAGAAAGGACTTTACCTCCGGCCAGGCCGGCACGGACTCCACCCCCAGAAGCTCAAAGTACTCTAGATAGGAACGCAGAAGTCGAATAAAATCTCTCATCGTCTCAATTTAGCGCCGGGGGGAGGAGAGGTAAAGGGTTGTGAAGATCCCCTTTTTGGGGTAGGAAAGGCCTAAAACTTTCGGGAAGGAGGCTTTCATGGCGGAAAAGATCCGGCTCAATCCGGACGGGACCCTTTCCGTGCCCGACGAACCCATCATCCCCTACATCGAAGGCGACGGAATCGGCGTGGACATAACCCCGGTGATGAGGAAGGTGCTGGATGCGGCGGTGGATAAGGCCTACGGTGGGCGCAGGCGCATCCACTGGAAGGAAATCCTGGCCGGGGAGAAGGCCCGTGAGGCCACCGGCTCCTATCTGCCGGAGGAGACTCTTAAGGCCATCAAAGAGCATGTGGTGGCCATCAAGGGGCCCCTTACCACCCCGGTGGGGGGCGGAATTCGCAGTCTCAATGTGACCATTCGGCAGGTCCTGGATCTTTACGCCTGCGTGCGTCCGGTGCGCTGGGTGCCGGGGACCCCTAGCCCGGTGAAACACCCCGAGCTGGTGGACATGGTGGTTTTCCGGGAGAACACCGAGGATGTTTACGCGGGCATAGAATGGGAGTCCGGTTCGAAGGAGGCCCGGCGGCTCATCGAATTCATCCGGGAGGAGTTCGGGAAGGAGATTCGTCCTGATTCCGGGATCGGGATCAAACCCATAAGCCCCTTCGGAACCAAACGCCTGGTGCGCAAGGCCATTCAGTACGCCCTCTCCCGGGGCAAGCCCAGCGTGACCCTGGTGCACAAGGGCAACATCATGAAGTTTACCGAGGGGGCCTTCTGCAGGTGGGGCTACGAGCTGGCCCGGGAGGAATTTCCGGATCGGACGGTGCCCGAGTCCGAGGTGGCGGAGCGCTATCCGGATGGCGTTCCGGAGGGGGTGGTGGTGATCAAGGATCGTATTGCGGATGCCATGTTTCAGTGGGCCCTTCTGCGTCCCGCGGACTACAGCGTGCTGGCCATGCCCAACCTCAACGGGGACTACATGTCCGACGCCCTGGCGGCGCAGGTGGGGGGGTTGGGAATGGCCCCCGGGGGGAACATCGGCGACGGGTACGCCGTCTTCGAGGCCACCCACGGCTCGGCTCCCAAGTACGCCGGTCAGGACAAGGTCAATCCCTCCTCGCTTATCCTTTCCGGTATGATGATGCTCGAGTACCTGGGCTGGGAGGAGGCCGCCCGGCTGGTCTGGGAGGGTGTCGCCCGCACCGTGCAGCAGAAGATCGTGACCTACGATCTCGCCCGCCAGATCGAGGGGGCGAAAGAGGTCAGGTGCTCGGAGTTCGGTGAGGCTGTGATCGAGAACATCAGGAGTCTTTAGGAGGGCCGGAATGGCGGACTGGCGTCCGCAGGAGATCGAGGAAAAGTGGCAGAGGATCTGGGAGGAGAAGGGGATTTTTCGCACCGAGGTGGACCCGGGGCGCCCCAAGTATTATGTGCTTGAAATGTTTCCCTATCCCTCGGGACGCATCCACATGGGGCATGTGCGCAATTACACCATCGGGGATGTCGTCGCCCGGTACCGGAAGATGCGGGGCTTCAATGTGCTTCATCCCATGGGCTGGGATGCCTTCGGGTTGCCCGCGGAAAACGCCGCCCTCCGGCACGGAGTGCACCCCGCGGACTGGACTTACGACAACATAGACTACATGCGCCGTCAGCTCCGCCGTCTGGGGTTCAGCTACGACTGGACCCGGGAATTCGCCACCTGCGACCACGAGTACTACCGGCACGAGCAGCTCTTTTTCATCCAGATGCTCGAGCGGGGGCTGGCCTATCGGAAGAAGACCCTGGTGAACTGGTGTCCGAGCTGTCACACGGTGCTGGCCAACGAACAGGTGGAGGACGGGGCCTGCTGGCGTTGCGGCACGGAGGTCACCCAGCGGGAGATGGAGGGCTGGTTCTTCCGGATCACCGCTTACGCCGAGGAGCTTCTTTCGGGTCTTGAGAGGCTGCGGGGTAAGTGGCCCGAGAAGGTCCTCACCATGCAGCGCAACTGGATCGGGAAGAGCGAGGGGGCCGAAATAGACTTTCCCGTGGAGGGACTTTCGGAAAAGATTACCGTCTTCACCACCCGTCCGGACACCCTCTTCGGGGTGACTTTTGTTTCGCTTTCCCCGGAACATCCCCTGGCCGAGCGCCTGGCCGAAAGGGCCGGGCTTTCCCGTGAACTTTCCGAGCTCCGTGAACGGGCCCGACGGGCGCGCCGCGAGATCGAGGAAGGGGTGGCGGAGAAGGAGGGGCTTTTCCTCCGGGCCTACGCCCTGCATCCCCTGACCGGTGAGAGGGTCCCCATCTACGCGGCCAACTTCGTGCTCATGGAATACGGGACCGGGGCGGTGATGGCCGTGCCGGCTCACGATCAGAGGGACTTCGAGTTCGCCCGCAGGTACGGTCTTCCCGTAAAGGTGGTGATCAACCCTCCGGACGGTGAGCTGGATCCAGCCACCATGGAGGAGGCCTACGAGGCTCCGGGCGTTATGGTGAATTCCGGTCCCTTTACGGGGCTTTCCAGCGAGGAGGGGAAGCGTCGAGTGGTGGAGCATCTTGAGGAAAAAGGGGTGGGGCGTCGGCGGGTGACCTACCGTTTGCGGGACTGGGGGGTGAGCCGGCAGCGCTACTGGGGCTGTCCCATCCCCGTGGTTTACTGTGATCGGTGCGGGATCGTTCCGGAGAAGCCGGAGAACCTTCCAGTAAAACTTCCCTTAAACGCCCAGCTCGACGAAGCCGGTCGCTCCCCGCTTCCCAAGCTCGAAAGTTTCGTCCAGACTTCGTGCCCCCGATGTGGAGGGCCGGCTCGCCGTGAAACTGACACCTTCGACACCTTTGTTGAGTCCTCCTGGTACTTTGCCCGGTTCGCCTGTCCGGAATCCCGGGATCCTCTCGACCGGGAAAAAGTCCATTACTGGCTTCCGGTGGATCAGTACATCGGGGGCATAGAACACGCCATCCTTCACCTCCTTTACGCCCGCTTCTTTACCCGGGTGCTCCGGGATCTGGGATATGTGGACTTTGACGAGCCCTTTGAGAGGCTTCTTACCCAGGGCATGGTCATAAAGGAACCCTACCGGTGTCCCCGTCACGGCTGGCTCTATCCGGAGGAGGTTTCGGAGGAGGGGACCTGTTTGCGGGAGGGTTGCGGGGAGAGGGTTAGGGTAGGGCGCCCGGAGAAGATGTCCAAGAGCAAGTGCAATGTGGTGGACCCTGACGAGATGGTCCGCCGTTACGGGGCCGACACGGTGCGGCTTTTCATGCTCTTTGCCGCTCCGCCGGAAAAGGACCTCGAGTGGAGCGACCGCGGGATAGAGGGAGCTTATCGATTCCTGAAAAGGCTCTACGCGCTGGTGACGGACCGGGCCGGAGAACTTAAAGGGGTAAAGGCCTATGCCGGGGACGGGCGCGATCTTTCGCCCGCACTTCGGGCCCTCCGCCGTAAGACCCATCAAACCATCCGTAAGGTAACGCAGGACCTCGAGGAGCGTCTCCACTTTAACACCGCTATCGCCGCGGTGATGGAGCTGGTGAACTTCCTCGAGGACACCCTGAAGGAGGTCTCCCCCGATGACCCCGCTTTTCCGCCCGTTCTCAAGGAGACCCTGCGGACGGTGGTACTGCTACTGGCTCCCATGACGCCCCACCTCTGCGAGGAGCTCTGGGAGGCCCTGGGGGAGGAGGGTCTGGTCTCCGAGGCTTCCTGGCCGGAGTTCGACGAGGAGGCGGCCCGGGAGGAGGAGATCACCATCGTGGTTCAGGTGAACGGGAAGGTCCGGGACAACCTGCGACTTCCCGCCGGGGTCTCCGAGGAGGAGGTGCGGGAGGCGGCCCTTTCCTCGCCCCGGGTGAAACGACACCTGGAGGGGAAAAACATCCGCAAGGTAATCTTCGTGCCCGGGAGGCTCATCAACTTTGTGGCCGGTTAGAGTCTGGTTGGGCCTTTTTCTGATCTTCCTGGGGGCCTGCGGATATCGCTTCCGGGAAAGACCCCCGGGATTTTCTCCGGACTGGCGCACCGTCTATGTGGCGATCTTTCGCAACCGGACCTCGGAGACGCGGGCCGGGGTGTGGCTGGCCGAAGCCCTGAGGAGGAGGCTGGCCCGGAGTTCGTTTCTTCGCCTGGTGGACTCACCGGAAAAGGCGGACCTGGTGCTTTCCGGGGAGGTGAAGAGTATCGCCATCGGCGGAGTGGCCTACAATGTTTACACCGAGACCCTGGAACGGAGGGTTTCCATAAGGGTGGTGGCGCGCCTGCGCACCCGCGGGGGGCGTCTGGTGTGGCGCAACGCACACCTGTCCCGTTACGAAAACTATCCCGTGGAGGGCACGACCTCCGGGGTACTCGATCCCGGTCGGGAGGCGGCCCTGCGTAAACTAGCGGAGGACCTTGCGGATATAATCTATCACCAGATTACGGCTTCTTTTTGATTTTTTCAAAATTGTAGCCCTCCTTTTTCCCCTTTTGAAGCCTTGACACGCAAGGCTTATCCGTTATTCTGGTTTTAGACCGCCCGTATCCCGTCAAATCCGCCGTTCGTGGTGCTCGGAAGGAGGTGATAGGTCATGCCCCATAAGGTGCAGTTTGTGAGAGACCTCTCGGAACTTCCTCTTTCGACCGAGGAGCGGGCCCGGCTTCAAAAAGTGGCGGACCGCTTTCCGTTTTTTTGTTCGTCTTATTACTTGAGACTCATTAACTTTAACGACCCCGCCGATCCTCTCCGCCGGGTGGTGGTCCCGGACGAGGGGGAGCTTGAGGTCTGGGGGAGGATCGATCCCTCCAGCGAGGGGAGTTATACGGTGATGGAGGGTGTGCAGCACAAGTACGACTCCACGGTTCTGGTCCTGGCCTCCAACCGTTGCGCCGGATTGTGCCGTTACTGTTTCCGCAAGAGACTTTTTCTGGAGACCCCGGAGCGCCGGGAGGAACGCCTTCGTGACCTGGACGGGCTGGTGCGGTATCTCGAAAGACATCCCGAGGTCACCAATGTCATCTTCTCCGGAGGGGACGCCCTCATGCTGTCCACCCCCCGACTCAGAGAACTCATCGAGGCCGTGCGCAGGGTGCCCCATGTGCGTTACATCCGTCTGGGGAGCCGCATTCTCTCCTACTGGCCGGAGCGCATCCTCAACGATCCGGAACTTCTGGAACTGCTCAGGACTTACAGCCGTCCGGGAAAGCGCATCTACCTTATCACCCACTTCGACCATCCCCGGGAGGTTACTCCGGAGGCCGAGAGGGCCTGCGAGCTTCTGCTCAGGGCCGGGGTGCAGCTCCTCAATCAGTGTCCCCTCATCGCCGGCGTAAACGACGACCCCGCGATTCTCGCCGAACTCTTCCGGAAGCTGGCCGGCCTGGGAGTGGCCCCCTACTATGTGTTTCAGTGTCGTCCCACCCTGGGGAACAAGCCCTATGCGGTGCCCGTGGAGAGGGGCTACCGCATCTTTGAGGCCGCCCGGGGACGGGTCTCCGGAATTGCCAAGCGGGTGCGTTTCGTGATGTCCCATGCCATGGGAAAACTGGAAATCGTGGCCCTTACCCGGGAAAACATCGTCTTTAAGTTCCATCGAGCGGCCCGAGAGCAGGACACCGGAAAGGTGCTGATCTATCGCCGCAACCCCGGGGCCTACTGGCTCGACGATTACGCCGAACCGATAGAGGAAGTCCCCCTCTTCGAGGAACCCTTAACCTAGATAGCGAAAACCCTCGAGGGTTTCCCGGACCTCCGCGGGGGGCACATACCGGATCCCCAGCTTGTCCGCCATGAGGAGGACCCCCCGGTCCGCGGAAAGAACGATTCCGTCAAGCTCGAGAGCGAGGAGGATCAGCTCCAGGTCCTCGCGACTGTCCACGATCCCCTCTCGAAGGGCCTCCCGGTATTTGCGCCGTAGAATGTTGATGACCTCCCCCGGTTTTTTCGCCGAGGAGAGGCGCACCGCCTCCTCAGCCACCCGGAGCCCCTTGTTTATGCGTTTGCGCAGATCCTCAATGAACTCGTAAAGAAGAAAGGCCGGGATCTGAAGCTCGTATTTCCGGGGGGACTTTACCTTGAAGATGGCCCGGGCCCGGGGAGGGATGCGCAGATCCTTGACCATCTTTTTGAGTTCCTCGTAGGTGGAGGAGGGCATGTAAACGGCGAGCCCCTCCGCCTCCGCGGCCAGTTCCAGAAATCGCCGGAAGGCCTCGGCGGGGCTTTCCCCGAACTGCCGATAAACATCCGGGTTGGTGAAAATGCTGGTGTCCGGGATAAGGCGTTCCTTTTCGAAAGTGGTAATCTCTAGCCCTCCCCGTAAAGCCAGCGCTGAACGATCCGGGCACCCACCAGATCCCCCCAGACATTCACGCTGGTTCGTAGCATATCCAGAAAACGGTCCACCGCCAAGATCAGTCCGATCCCCTCCAGCGGAAGCCCCACCGACTGGAGCACCATGGTCATGGTGACCAGGCCGGCGCTGGGGATGCCGGCCGCCCCCACCGAGGCCAGCACCGCGGTAAGGAAGATCAGAACCTGCTGGGAAAGGCTCAGGGAAAGGCCGTAGGAGTAAGCAATGAACATGGCGGCCACGGCCTCGTAAAGCGCCGTGCCGTCCATGTTCACCGTGGAGCCCAGGGGGAGCACGAAACCGGCCACCTCCGGCCGGATGCAGGCCTTCTCCTCGGCCACCTCCAGGGTCACCGGAAGGGTGGCCGAACTCGAGGCCGTGGAAAAGGCCAGAAGCAGGGCCTCCCGCACCGAGGCCAGATAGGTAAAGGGAGGGGTTCGGGCCAGCAGGGAAAGGAGGAGGGGCAGGGTGACGAATCCGTGAATCGTAAGCCCCAGAATCACCGTCCCCGCGTACTCCGCCAGGGAAAGGAGGGGTCTTAGTCCCTCCCGGGCCACCAGAGCCCCCACCAGGAAGAAGACCCCCGCGGGGGTGAGCCGGATCACACCCCGGGTGAGGGCCAGGAGGGCTTCGTTTGCGGCCTCGAGGAAGTTCCGGAGACTTTCCGTCTTTTCTCCCGCCCTGAGGGAGGCCGCGGCGAGAACCAGGGCAAAAAATATGAGAGGAAGCACCTCGGTGCGGGCGAGGCTCCGGAAAGGATTCTCCGGAAATAGACCCAGGAGAAGATCCGCAAGGGACACGGTTTTTAGGTGGGGAACTCCGGAGAAATTAAGGGGAGCCGCCGGTTTTATGAGGTTTACCAGAAGGAGTCCGGTGAGGACCGAAAGGGCCGTGGTGCCCAGGTAGTAAAGGAGGGTGCGCAGGCCGAGGCGCTCGATCACGCGGAGATCCCGGAGGCGTGCTACGCTCACGAAGACCGAGGTAAAGATCAACGGAGCCACCACCATCTTGAGGAGCCGCAGAAAGACGCGTCCCAGGATCTCCGTCTTGAGGAAGGGAGCGGGAAAGACGGCGGCCAGGAGTGCGGAAAGCAGGATGGCTATAAGGGTCTGATTTTCGATGCGCCGCAGGAAGGCCACTTTGACGGTTCCCCTTTTTTGCTATATATACCCAAAGCATGGCGAATCTCCAAATGGACACCGCGCGCGTTCTCGTCGAGGCCCTGCCTTACATTCGTCTTTTTTACGGTAAGGTGGTGGTGGTCAAGTACGGCGGCCACGCCATGGTGGATCCGGCCCTGAAGGAGGCCTTCGCTCAGGACATCGTTCTCATGAAGTATGTGGGGATTCGTCCGGTCATCGTTCACGGTGGTGGCCCTCAGATAAGCGAGGTCATGAAGAGGATGGGCCTCAAGCCGGTCTTCGTGGAAGGCCAGAGGGTCACCGATCCCGAGACGATGAGCGTGGTGGAGATGGTCCTGGTGGGCACGGTGAACAAAAGCATCGTGAGTTTGATCAATCGTCACGGGGGCCGGGCGGTGGGGCTTTCCGGCCGTGACGGTGACCTCATCGAGGCCGAAAAGATGCGGGTTTATCGCTACACCGGGGAGGATCGTCCCCCGGAGATCATCGACATCGGCAGGGTGGGGAAGGTGAAACGGGTCAACCCGGAGGTCCTTTTTACCCTCATGGAAAGGGACTTCATTCCGGTGATCGCCCCGGTGGGAGTGGGGCCGGACGGGGAGGCCTACAACATAAACGCCGATCTCGTGGCCGGAGCGGTGGCCGGGTCTCTTTCGGCGGAAAAGGTCATCTACCTCACCGATGTGGAGGGAGTCCTTGACCGGCAGGGGCGTCTCCTCTCAAGTCTTACGCTGAACCAGGTGGATGACCTGCTTGAGGAAGAGGTGGCCCGGGGGGGCATGATTCCCAAGCTGAAAAGTGCCAAAAAGGCCCTTTCGGCCGGGGTGAAGAAGGCTCACATCATCGACGGGCGGGTTCCCCACGCTCTGCTCCTCGAGCTCTTTACCGACCACGGGGTGGGCACGGAGATCGTAAGCGATGAGGGAGAAACTGTTCAGGCTCCTTAAGGAAAGGGCCTATCTGTTTAGGGAGGAGGGGTTCCGCCTGGCCTCCGGGCGGGTGAGCCGGCACTACCTGGATTGCAAACGGGTGACCCTCTTTTCTGAAGCTCTGCCGCTCCTCGGTCGTCTCCTCTGGGAGGAGGTGCGGGAGTTTGAACCCGAGGCCGTGGGAGGTCTTACCCTGGGGGCGGACCCGCTGGTGGCGGCGGTGTGCTTCGCGGCCGGACTTGAGGGATATACCCTGGAGGGTTTTATCGTACGGAAGGAGCCCAAGGGCCACGGTACGCAGAGGTACATTGAAGGGCATGTGCGACCGGGTATGCGGGCGGTCATCCTTGAGGATGTGGTGACCACCGGAGGGTCGGCCCTCAAGGCCTGCGGGCGGGCCGAGGAGTTTGGCCTCAAGGTGCTGGCGGTGGTGGCCCTGGTGGATCGGGAGGAGGGAGGGGCGGAGGCCCTTTCCGAAAGGGGGTTTCCCCTGAGGAGCCTCTTCCGCCTCCGGGACTTTTCTAATCCAGCCGGTTGAGTTCGTCGGAGGTAATCACCCGGAAGAGGACCTTTTTCTTGAGGGATCCCGGTCGGGCTTCCTGAACGATGAGGCTGCGTTTTCCCGCCAGAAACACATGTCGCCGAAAGCCGTCCGGCGGAGTATAGACCAGCTGTATCCCCTGAAGGCGTCCCTCACGATCCACCACCACATCCACCCGCTCGAGAAAGTTGATGTTCCCCGGCCCGAAGCTGGTGATCACATAACCGAGTTCGGTGGGAAAGGCCCGGGGAGCCGGCACCAGGTAAACCGCGTAGACCTCCTTCTCCGTGGTGCTGAGCACCTCGGAGCGAGCGGGAAGGGAAAAGTTCAACAGGACCACTAACGCCAAAACGAAGAACACCTTTCGCATGGACTCCACCTCCTTCGTGCTTAACTTTCAGTATAGGCGGCCTTCTTGACCTGGGTCAAGGTCGGGGGGTGGAGAAGGGATTATCTAATATTGTGGACCAAATAAATCAAGTAAAGGAGGTGCGGAGTATGTTTTGTAACCAGTGTGAACAGACGGCTAAAGGGCAGGCCTGCGTGAAGATCGGGGTCTGCGGAAAGACCCACGAGGTGGACGAACTGCAGGACCTTCTGGTGCACGCCCTGGTGGGGCTTGCGGAGGTTTCGCTTAAGGCCGGGGAGGCGGGCGTTCAGGACCGCCAGGTGGACCGCTTTCTTTGTGAGGCCCTGTTTTCCACCCTTACCAATGTAAACTTCGACCCGGAGCGGATCGCGGAATACATCCGTCGGGCCGTGGATCTGCGGGAGAATCTCCGGACCCGGGCCGGGGTGGAGGGGGTCTCGGAGGTGGCCCGTTTTGAACCCGCCGGCTCCTTGGATGGTCTGGTCAAACAGGGTGAAGAGGTGGAGCTCAAGCCGGAGAAGGCCAGGGATCCGGACATCTTCTCCCTCAAGCTCACCGTGCTTTACGCCCTCAAGGGCATTGCGGCCTACGCCTATCACGCGGCCAAGCTCGGCAAGGAGGACGAGGAGGTTTATCGTTTCATGAAAGAGGCCCTGACTAAGCTCTATCGCGACGACCTCTCCCTTGAGGACTGGGTGGGGGTGGCCCTTGAGGCCGGGAGGATCAACCTTCGGACCATGGAGCTCCTTGACGCCGCCAATACCGAGACTTTCGGGCATCCCGTACCCACCAAGGTGCCCCTGGGCCACAAAGCCGGTCCGGCCATTCTGGTCTCCGGGCACGATCTCAAGGATCTTTACGAGCTTCTGAAGCAGACCGAGGGCAAGGGCATTTATGTGTACACCCACGGAGAGATGCTCCCGGCCCACGGCTATCCCGAGCTCAAGAAGTTCAAGCACCTTTACGGACACTACGGGACGGCCTGGCAGAATCAGCAAAAAGAGTTCGCCGAATTTCCCGGCCCCATCGTCATGACCACCAACTGTCTCATGCCTCCCAAGGATTCCTATAAGGATCGGGTCTTTACCCTGGGGCCGGTGGGGTTTCCCGGAGTGAAACACCTTGCGGACGAAAACTTCGCCCCGGTCATCAAAATGGCCGAAAAGATGGGAGGCTTTAAGGAAGACGCCCCGGGCAAAGAGGTGATGACCGGGTTCGCCCGCAATGCCGTCCTTTCGGTGGCGGACAAGGTGATCGAGGCGGTAAAGAGCGGGGCCATCCGGCACTTCTTCCTGGTGGGTGGCTGTGACGGAGCCAAGCCCGTCCGAAACTACTACACCGAGTTCGTGGAGAAGGTGCCCAAGGACTGCGTGGTCCTGACCCTGGCCTGCGGAAAGTTCCGGTTCTTCGACAAGGATCTCGGGGACATCGGGGGCATTCCGCGGTTGCTGGACATCGGGCAGTGCAACGACGCCTACAGCGCCATCCAGATCGCCCTGGCCCTGGCCAAGGCCTTCAATGTGGAGGTGAACGAGCTTCCGCTCTCCCTGATCATTTCCTGGTACGAGCAGAAGGCCGTGGCCATCCTGCTGACCCTGCTTTACCTGGGGATCAAGAACATCCGTCTGGGGCCCAGCGTTCCGGCCTTTCTCACCCCGAATGTGCTGAACTTTCTCGCGGAAAAGTACAACCTGAGACCCATTTCCACCCCTGAAGAGGATCTCAAGGCCTGTCTGAGCTAAGTTTTGTCGGGGCCGGGGGGACCCCCGGCCCCAGATCTTGACGAGCTTAGAGTCTCAGTTTAAAAATTGAACGGATGCCGAGGTGGCGGAATTGGTAGACGCGCTGGCTTGAGGGGCTAGTGGGCTTCGGCCCGTGCGGGTTCGAGTCCCGCCCTCGGCACCATCTTTCCTTTGATTATCAAGGGTTTCAGAAAGTCCAAACTCCTCCTGGGGACAACCTGTGGACAAATTCTCGGGAACTCTTGATACATAAAGGATAGAGACCTGAGACTCTTCCTCAATAAGTGAGGTTTAGGGGATTCGATTTCCGATTTTGGGTGATTATTCCCGACTGACCTGCTCCCCATTTTTCGAACCACCTGGAATGTTAGGATTTATAGGAATGGCAACTCAAAGTAATGGAGGTTAGCCACGAAAAAGTTTGCTATCGACCGGATCATCAGAATCCTGGCCGAGGCCGACACCCCCGGTAACTCCGTAGCCGCTATCGCAAGAAAATACGGTGTATCGCGAGACCATCTACCGGTGGCGCAAAAAATACCGCGGGTTTTCCTCCTCCGAGGCCAAACGACTAAAAGCCCTGGAAGAAGAAAATGCCCGGCTGAAACGACTGCTGGCCGAAAAAGAACTCGAAATCCAGGCCCTAACTCAGGTAATTAAAAAAAATTTTTGACCCCGGAGGAAAAGAAAATGTTAGTCGCTGAACTGGTTGAAAATGGTCTTTCCTTAAATAAAGCCTTACGCCTGGTCGACCTATCCAAGTCCTCTTACTTCTATCGGAGTAAAAAGGCTTCTTACGAAGAAAAACTGGCCAACCAGTCTTTGTCTTCGCAAGAAGCGAGGCTGGCGGAGGCCCCCGAGAACGGAAGAAGCTTTTCCCATTGAGGTTGCCAGAAAGCCTTTGAAACGATGGAGCATGGACTTCAAGGAGGAACGGTTAGCTGACGGAAAAGTTCCGGATCTTTCAGGTCATGGACGAGGCTACCCGATTTTTTCTGGGAGCGTGGTGGGACAGAAGGATAGATGGGAAGATGGGTGCGGAGTACTTTGACCATTTATGCCGGCATTATGGGCCACCGGAGGAGATAAGGCGGGACGATGGTCCTGAGTTTCGCTCTAGGGAATTCCAGAGGGTTTGTAGGAGATGGAGGGTCAGACAGAGGGTAATTCCTCCGGGCAGTCCTTATTGGAATGGATTCATAGAGAGCTTGCACGGTAAAGAGGAAATTGAGCGGCTTTCCAGGGAGGAAATCGAGGATTTTTGGGATGCCCGTATTCCGACCCGGGATGTTGCTGTGCCGGAGAAATTTGGGAGGAAGATAGGTATACTCATGAGGAAAGTTGGTCCGGAAAGTGGCAGCGATGAGTAAAAACCCGTCCACTCAACGCCACTGTTTTACTTTCACCACCCCTTCGCTCAACACAGTTCCTCCGCCTTCACCCGGTATCCAGAGCTTATAGGAGATATCCCCTTCGGTGGATGGGAAGGAAAGGGTCTTGGTAAGATGAAATTCGTCCCTAGCTCCCATGGCTGAGGTGAGAAGAGGTGGAACCCGGTAGGGATAGGAATTCTCCCGTTGCCCCTGGGTTACAGTTAAAACCACCTCCACGGGAGGGGTGGCCTGCCGGGAGCTTCCGTTGCGCAGGGTGAAATCAAAGGGCACGTGGACCTGAGTTTGCGGGCTTATACGGACTTTAAATGTATGGGGGGTCCTGTCTTTTATCTCAAACAGATCTTCCGGGGCGGGAGGCTGTGAGGAAGGAGAGGATGTAAGAGTGCCGCTGACAGTATTGTTTAAGTCACAGAGCTCACTTATCTCTCTGGCCGGATTCACGGTTACATAGAAGACCTCTCCCCCACTAACGGGAACCGGAAACGATGGCCCTTCAATCTCAATCCATCTTCCTGCACCGATGGCTTTCACCGGGATGGGATCATGTACCAGGAAGTCTCCTTCTTTGTTCCATCCGGGAGCAGAAACAGACTGGCTCCTCTTGGGCTTATACTTGAGCCTCAGATAGCTGGGGTTGGCGATGCCATCGCCGATGTTTTTCACGATGAATTTCAGCCTGTTACCCTCCTGCTGATAGGCCACGCGCAGATCGGGCAGGGGCTTGATCAGATAGCCACGCTTTTCAAAGGTGGTCTCGCTGGGGCCTTTTGAACTCTTTCGCCCTACATGAATACTTATGTCATATCTTCCACCGGTTTTGAGATTGAAGGTTCTTTTAAGGGACAATTCCCTGTTATCCAGTAAAGGTCCTGCTAAAATCTCTTTTTGTTTAACCAGTTTTCGCCCTCTGGAAAAGGTAAAGCGCACAGGGAAGGGCTGATCCTGGTAGCCGCCTTTGTTTTCTATCATCAGGTTTATTTTAACCTTGTAGGGCTTAGTCTTGCATTTTGAAATCTCCTGCGAGATGGAACCGGCTTTTATCCTGAGTCGTGGAGGTGTTGATGAGCGGATCCGAAAGGCTTCACTTACCCCCCATCCGTCCCGGCCCTCCACCTTGATCCGATAGAGACCGTGGGGAAGCTCACGCCTTACCAGAAGATCAAAGGAGCGGCCCGATACATTTTCCGCAAATTTTATGGGCTCTCCGGGGTGATCCGGAAAGATCAGACTCAGGGTGTAGGGTCCCCGGGCCTCTCCGATCCAGGCAACCTGATAGGTCCTTCCCTTGGTCCAGACCTTGTCTTTTGTGGGAGAGATGATGGTGAGGGGATGGGGGTTTTTCTTCCCTGTTCCGAGGAGCGAGGAGTATTTCTTTTTCATGACCGAAGCTATGCCTGAAGTAACTCCCTGAGATTTTGCCACCCTGTATCGCCTTTCCAAGAGAGGAATTAAAGTATAGTTTCCATTACTTCCTCGCAAAATTTTAAGACTAAAATCGAGCCAAGGAGATTCACTAAGAATCCCCGGTTCCAAGCGGTAACCGTTCAATTTAAAACGTATAGTCTCACCAGGATACACAATTGAACTGCCATACATTTCTACGAGTTTAGTCTTCCCGTTAAATATTCCGAATATCTCCAGTACCTTTGGACACGGCACATGATCAGGCGAATAGCATTGAAGGACAAGAAAGGGTTCAAAGCGTGCCGAGGCATCAATGGTTTGTGTCTCCGGGATACCGTAGATCTCCTTGAGGATCAATTGCGGAGGGCGCGGGTTGTCCTCGGGCATCGGTTCCGTGTGCGTAAAGACCTGGAAACGTCCCGCAGTAAAATTATTGGTTTCATCAGACTCCGGAATAACCCCGTCAATGTCCACATAAGCGGAGTATCTCTTGATTCCTGTTGTGTAAAACCTTTTGGTGAAAGTATCCGTCCATTCTTGTCCTACATCCAGGGGAGGCACAGTGAAATAGTGGTTCTCTTTCCTTTGAATGGTCAGCTTCACCCTCGCGTTTTCTGTTGTAGGGGAATAACCGGCATTTTTCACCCTTACACGGAAGGTTACTTTATCAAGAAGATTTTTGTTTTTAATTCTATCTACCATTACGATAAGATCAGGACGTTTACAGGTCATTAGAAAAAACTCTTTAACTTCGCTGCTGGAAGAATACTGATGTGTAAAGTCAGGGTCCACTTTGATTATGTGTGACTTATCAGAGATGACAGGAAAGGTTATTGATACATAGGTCTTGCTGTTACGATTTAGAGAATTGATGACAAGAGTCTTCTCTTTTATCAGGTATCTATCTTTAACCCAACTTTGACACCCCGGGCAAAAAAATTCTCTTGTATCAACGGTTTTCGGGCACACTACCTCCACGTTCCACAACACCTTCTTCCTCTCCTGCCTCCAGCACCCTTCCCGGCACCCTCATACCCACCGCCCTGAACGCCTCATACGCCCTCCCCTCAAGCTCCGTCCTCACCAAATACTTCTTCCCGTCAACCGCAACCTCCACCGCCTTGAGCCTCTCAAGATCCCTCATCACCTCCCTGTAAGACCCCTTACATCCCGCCTCCTTAAGCCTCCTCATCATCACCACCTCCAGCACAAAGGCCAAAAAGCAAACCATTATGTGGCCCCGTATCCGCTTCTCTGTCCAGTGATAAATAGGCCTCAGCTCCAAACCACTCTTGATCTCCCGAAAAGCCCTCTCCACCCTCCAAAGATCCCTATACGCCAGCGCCGCCTCCTCCACCCCAAGCTCCGTATTCGTCTCAAGCACATACTTCCCATCATACCGCGCCTCCTCCTCCAATACCTCCCGATCTATCGTAACCTCCGCCCCCTTCACCTTCAAATATCGACGATAACCCCTATTCCCTATAAGCCCCTTAAGACCACCCGCCTTAAGCTTCTCCTCAAGCTTCCTTACCACCTCCTCCCTCGCAGCCCTCTCCCTCTCCGCCTCCTCCGGATTAAAACAAACCAGGTAACGCCTGCCTTCATGCCAGACCTCTTTTACCCTCAAATTCCCTTTCACCTTCCGGAAACGGCCCCCTCTACCCAAAACCTCCTTCATGGCCCTAAGCTTCCGCATCCTCACCCCCACCAAATACTCAAGCCCCAAAGCCTCGATCTCCTCCAAAATCTTCCGGCTCACCATCCCACGGTCAGCCACCAAAATCACCCGCCTCACCCGAAACCGACCCCGCAACTCCTTAAGCACCGCCCAAAATGTCTCTACATCCGCCGTAGCCCCGGGAAACACCTCGTGCCCTATCGGCATCCCCTCCCGCGTCATAAGTAAACCCAATATCACCTGCACACGGTCCGGCCTCCGGTCCTTCGAATATCCATACTCGCAAAACCCCTCCGCCCCTCTCCCCTCAAAATACGCGCTCGTCGTGTCCCAAAACACCAAATCAAGCTCCAGACTGAAAAGATCCTTTATCCTCTCGAAAAGCTCTACCTCAATCTCGTCCTTATGATCGGCCAAAAAATCAAGAGCCCGGTAAAAATGATGAAGCTCAAGCCTCTCAAACTCCGGCCGATATACCGTCTCCTTCCATCGGCTAACCCCAAGCTTCGAGGCCGGGTCACAGAGCCTGTTCAAAACCATGGCAAAAACCGCTTCTTCCACATCTATGGAAATTTCCGTCCCAGAAAGAAGCTTCCTCAGAATCCTATCAAGCTTAAGATCTTCCCATAGCCTTCTAAAGATCAACGCCGGACCGAAATCCTTGGCCCATTTGGCCTCAAGGGATCGGGCACAAGCCTCTATCCATTGCCTCCGGGAAAACCTGGCCAGCCCTTCTATCAGCTTGTCCAGTTGACCCTCCTTAAGTTTTTCCAGCCGTCCCAGGTTGGCTACGATCCTCTGGCGTACTTTTCCGTTAACCCGCTTGCCCTCAACGATATAGAGGTAGGTCCTGGTGGAGCCGTCTTTGTTTTTGAAGGTTTTGGTGCGGATATACATAGCACTAAAATAGTAGCATGATTTTCTTGTTTGTCAAGATGTAATTTTGTAGGCATAGCACAACATTTGAAGGCTAAGAGGATGAGTCGTAGGTGGAAGGAGGGAATTAGAGGGGCATTTAGGGGTTATTTCGGGCCGAAAATGCTCACTTGAGATTCCCCAGCCCCTTCCGACTGTCAAACTTGGGTTTAACATCTGGGCCTTGGACATATGCGCCTATTTTTACTTGAAAGGGTTGTAGGGCATCGTATCCTTCATTTTTTATTTCTACCTTAACCGTATATGAATTCCCCACCTCATAACAGCGTCCACTTGCATAATCACCATTTACAAATCCAGCACCTACCCGCAGCCGGGGCCGATCTATAGAAAAATTGGTATAAATGTAACGGTTTTCCCCTTGACGCCCGATTTCAAGCCTCAGGTGATATCTTCCCGGGGGCAGAAGGCGGGTGTCCATCCGGTAGCTGCTCGCCTGGGGGGACATGTCTCTGGCCAGGGTCAGATCCGGAATCAGGGGCGGGTTTTCGTCCGATATGAGCTCCAGTCTCAGTCGTGTGGTCAGGCCCCTTCATTTCCTCAGGCAGGGTCCACTCAACCCTATAGCTCTCCCCCACGGGGAGCACCTCACCCTTCCGCGGACGGACGAACATGGCCATACTCCCCTCGTAGGTGGAGATCCCCGGGGGTTTCTTTGCGGCCTTGAGCCACATCCGGTTTTTCAGGTGCTTCTCCATTCCCGGTTTGAAGGGAAAAGGTGTTTTTTTCTGGGGATGTCGGTTTTTCACCATCCTTCCGGGAACATGTCTTTTGAGGGGAAAGGCCCTTCGGGTCTTGGAGATGACGATCTTTCGGGCCGGTGTCCGGGGAAAGAAGGGGAAGCTCTTTTGCAGGGTGTTGTTTTTCCTGTTGACGGGATCCTTCACGGTGGCCCTGAGCGTGTTTATGCCCGCCCCCGGCTTGATTGTCCAGCTTATCCTTGTGCTCTGGCCGGGATTGAGGGGCTTGAGGTTCCAGGATTTGCCGAGCTTTCCCCTTTGCCGGATGAGGACGGCGGAGAGTTTTGTGGCCGGGGACCTTGCAGTGCCCACATTCGTGACGGTAATGGTCACGGTGGCTGAAGTCCCTTTCGGGCTGAAGGCGATGCTGGTTACGGCGAGATCGGCCATGGGGGGAGGTTTGATGGGAGTTTTGGGAAGCGAGGGGAAATAGAGCCCTTGCGAGAGGGATGAAGAAGCAGTAGTCATGAGAAAGATCAAGGCGAGACCACCAGCAATATATTCCCTGAATATCAAAAATTTTAGCTTTAAAGCTCTACTTCTAAACATCATAATTTTCCTTTCATTGTCTTTGTAAGTTTGTATCATCTACAGCAAGGGGAAATAGGAAACTCTTTTACCCTGGCCACGCGATGATTCCCTTTTCCATCCCGCCAGCTTACAATGGCACGGATTTTTACACGCTTGGCCCTTTTTGGAGGACGACGGAAACCAAACTGGCATATATAACGCCTTTCAAAATCACCCGGGAGCCTGTCACTAAAAACCCGGCACACATAAGCAAATTGTTCCGTGCCAGGAGTTCCTTTCATAACTGTTAACTGTCTCTGTACAATAACATCAACAATTCTCATTTCTTCACCTGTGTTTTCTATTGTTACCTCCGTATTACATGTGCAGCGAGGACCATAACCTCGTTCCAGTGCAATTTCTTTTACAAATATGTCAGGTTTATCAAAAGATCCCAAATGTCCGGGGCCTTTTATTGTGGGAAACTTCACAGCTATGTTTGAGATCTCATCGTGGATCCTGTAGTTGAGCACCTCAATTCTCAGGGTATAGGTTCCCACATCTCTGTAGCCCACCTTCCAGAGGAAATCATGGTTGTTTGGCCCCTGGTAAAGCCGCCTTTTTTTGTTTCCCTGTATGAGGTAGATCCTCACCGTGGCCGGGTTAGAAACCTCAACGGTCTGCCAGGTGATATGATAGCTTCTACCGACATACAATACACTTCCCGCACGAGGGCTGGTGATGGAAACACTGGGAAGATCCACCACCTCAAAAGGCTTGCCCTGTCCCCAGATGCGGCGGTCAACGGTCTCTATTTTTATCCGGTATCTTCCGCTGGGAATGTTCCGGGGGATGGTGATAAAGTTATAGAGACCATATCCTATTCGGGCGTCTGTGGCCAGGGTGAAGCTACGCAATCCGTGTTCTGATACAAGATAGATGGAAGCCCTGGCCTGTGAACCATCAATCCCGCACTCTATACTCCATCTCACCCTGGATCTTGTTCCCTTGTAGCAGACTCTTCGTCCCGAATAGCCATAAGGTGTGCCCTGAGGAACAAAGGGAGGTTCGGTAACCGTGATCAATTCGGCACGATGAGGCACAGAGCTCACCTCAAAGAACGCAGTCTCTCCATAGATTTGAGAATCTCCGGCCAGAACAACCCTTATCTTGTATTCACCATCGGGAATATTTCCCGGAACACCCCAGCCATACTGGCCCTGGCCATTGTTCCAGACCCCGGTGGCAATGATTATGGAGCGGCCGGACTTTGGGATCAAAAGGATGTTTACGGGACCCTGGATCGGTGATCCTCCCGAGGAGCGCCAGCGGATCAGGTGTCTGTAGTGCCCCTTATAAAGGGGCGTACATCTCTTTGGGGCATAGGAAACTATAAACGACCTGGCCGCCCAAACTCCCGTGGCACCTGAGAAGAAAAGGGCTAACACCACTATCAAGTTTAAAAATCTTTTCATGACCGCCTCCCTTGATTTAATCCCGAGGAATCCGAGATATTCCCTCAATAAACTCCCGACATGACGCACATTTTTCCCGGATCGGTTTCTACTTTTTGATTGTTATTGGGGTTCGTATCCACGAACGGTCTCTGTGGAGTTATCTTTGCCCAGATTCCCATGCGCGCACCTATAAGAAGGGGATGATTTACCACCGTCACCAGGACCTCTCTGGGCTGTCCTTTACAGGGAACGGTAAAGGTCTTGCTCTGGGTTACAATCCGATGAGCCGAAATGCTGTAGTAGCTGACCGTTAATGTACCGGTAGCACTCCTAACATTTCGGGCGCTACACCTGATTCCCACGGTGATGTCGTTCAGAAAAATGGCATCGACTTTGCCAAGTTCCGACTGACAGGGGGTGCAACCCGAGACATAATTTTTATTACCGGCGACGAATATGGAGAGATCCACCGGTATTCTTGCCGGGGGCGGGATGCGAACAGGTCCTTTTCCCTTTACGGTCTTCCCTGTGCGGAATCCTTCCGTCTGTCCGGCGGAACAGATACCCGAGGATAAGGCCACAGAAATTGCACATAACATGATTGCCCATTTTTTAACATCCATAATTTTCCCTCCTGCAATGAATTATGTTATATCCATTCCCGAGATAAAGTTTATAGAGGGACAAGGACTCCATTTTTCGTAGGCTTGGAAGCCTCTATAGGAGTCTGTCCCTCTGTCCCTCAACTCCCAATTGGTTGGTTGGGCGCAAAAGCCCCTGCCAAACGGGAGGATGGAGCTGAGGGACATATACCTTATCCCAGGAGGTAGCCTATGTTCTACATAGGTATCGATGTCGCCAAAAATTCCTTCCAGTTCTGTATCCTTCACCCACAAAAGGGAAAGCTCGTATCCAAAAACCTCCCCATGTCTTCCAAAGGCTTCGAAGACTTCCTCCAAACTCTCTCCGCCTATACCCCAAACCATATCGTCCTTGAATCCTCCGGACGCTTCCACCTCCCTCTCCTCGCCTTCCTCCTGGACCAGGACTTCCGGGTATCCCTCCTCAACCCTAAAATGGTTCATCACTTCGTCCGGTTCGTCTCCGCTAACAACCCCTCTAAGTCCGATAAAAAAGACGCCTTCCTCCTGGCGCTCTTTGCCCTCTCCAATCCCCACCTCCTTAAACCAGCTACCCTCCCCTCCGAAACCAAACTCCTGGCCCGACAAATCCAAAAACTCAAACAGGAAATCGCCGAGGCCAAAACCCAAATCAAACACTCCCTCGCCGCCCTTTTCCCCGAAGCCGAAAAACACTTCAATGTCTTCTCTCGGGCCTTCCTTGAAATCCTCAGCCGCTACCCCTCCGCTAAAAGAATTGCCAAAGCCGGTTGGGGAAAAATAGACTATATCCTCTCCCGACTGCCGGGCCGTAAACCTTCCTTCTCCGCTCAAGACCTCGTGCAGGTGGCCCAAAACTCGGTGGGGATCTCTCATAAAGGCCTGGAAAAAATCCTCCAAATTTACATCCAAAAGATCTTCTTCCTCCAATCCATGATCGAAAAACTGGAAAAAGACCTCCAGACGGAGATCGAAACTACCATGAAAACTCAGCTGGAATGCCTCTCCTCCATAAAAGGCATCTCCCGCGACCTCGCCTCCAGGTTCCTGGCCGAAGTCGAAAACATAAAACGCTTCAGTAACGCCAAAAAACTGATCAAATATGCCGGAACAGATCCCGTGGTCAAACAATCCGGAAAATGGAAGGTCCGTATGAACATCTCCAAACAGGGAAATCCTTACCTTCGAAATATCCTCTTCCAGATGGCCGTAGGAACGGTCAAGTGGGAGAAAACTTTTCAGCATTACTTCCGAAGGAAATACACCCAGTTCAGAAGCTATAAAAAAGCCATGATAGCCGTAGTTAACAAACTGATCCGGGTAATCTATGCCCTCTCTACTCGTAATCAATTCTTCGATCCTTCTAAACTTGCTCCTGCGGGGGTGCCCCATGCCTAGCTATCAATTCCTGATAGTTGACTCCTTATGAAAAATTTTTTAACAACTATATTTTTAGTGTCTCTTACCCGCGGAAAGGTTCAAAAGGGTATCTTCCCGGCACAATCCAGACCGGAAGAGGCGGTTCTCCAGGGCGCAGAGACTCCCGGGAAGGGGGGCCATCTTCTCCCGTGGAAGATGCCCCCGGTACTTCTCCAGGGCCAGGGCCAGGAGGCCGCTGGTTGCGGCCGCGGCCATGGAGGAGCCGGAGAGAAAATTGAAACGGTCTCCGGGGAAGGTGGTGAGGATCTTCTCCCCCGGAGCGATAATATCGGCTTCTGAGTCGGTTCTCATCCCCACCGCGAGCACCGCGGGATGGGACGCGGGAAAGAGGGGTTCCTTTTCCCCCGCCGGGGCCACCAGAAGGATACCCCGGGCCGCGGCTTTCTCGATCAGACGGGAGAGCAGGGGATCGCGGACCCGGCCCCCCAGACTCAGGTTTACAATTTCGGCCCCCTCGGTGATGGCCCGATCCAGGGCCCGGGCCAGGGTCTCGCTGTAACATTCCCCGGGCGGCTCTCCCGGGACCAGTTCACGGCAGGCCCTTAAGGCCAGAAGTTCCGCCTCCGGGGCCAGCCCTTCGATCCCGAAGTCGTTGATCGAAGCCGCAATCACCCCGGCCACCGCGGTGCCGTGGATCTCCGGACGATACCCTTCTTTCGGCACGAAGTTCAGGTGAAGACGCACCCGATCCCGGAGGTCCCGGTGCCGAAAGTCCACCCCGGTGTCCACCACCGCCACCAGCACCCCCTGCCCCAGGTAGCGACGGTGCAACTCATCCACACCCAGAAGATCAAGAATCGCCTGTCGGGCCCGCAGGGGCTCGGAGCGGGTGCGAAAGACGAAATTGGGCTGAGCCAGAAATACCCCGCCCTCCCGGGAAAGACTCCGCACCAGGGCCGGGATGTCCGCCCTCGGGTCGGGAGTTCGTAACAGGAAGACCCTGAGCCTCAGGGCCTCCAAGGAAAAGTTCCGGATCTCGGAAAGCCGGTATCTTTCCGTAAGGGCTCGCAGAAGCCCGGACGAAAATCTCCGACTCCGAAAAGCCAGCAGGATCTCTCCCGGCACATAGGTCTTTTCCACGGGGAGACGAAAACTCCAGATCGGGCTTTCGGCCACCAGACTGCGGGCGGAATCGAAACCGCTTACCCGCCAGAAATACCGTTTGCCCGGAGAGAAAAAGCGACGAAGGACGGGCTGCGGAAGGCGATAGGAGGTGGAACGGGTGTAGGCCGAAAAGACGGGGGGTTTGTCCGGGGACTCGAAGAACTGCACCAGATAGAGGGAGGTGCGGTTCAGGCCCTCCCAGCGGAATTCCGGGGCTTCGGACGTCAGCGAGGTCCCGTTTGCCGGTGAGATCAGCCGCAGGGTCAGCACGCGGGACTCACCGGTGGTTACGAAGTAAAGGATGGTGGGAAGTTCGAAGGCCGGGGGCGGATCCTCGATCACGAAACGCACCAGGTGGGTGCCGGGCTCGTAGGTGGGAAGAGGCGGGATGCGGGGGCTTTCCAGCACGAGCTCTCCGGAATAGGTGAGGTGGCGCTGCACATAGGAAAGGACGCGGCCGTCCACCTCCCAGTAGCCCCGCAGGAGATCGGAGCCGCTGTAGCGCAAACGGGCGTAGGCCCGGAGATCCCGGAAGTGGCGGGGCACGGTGATCTCGGCCCGACGATTCTCGAAGTAAAGCTCGAGGCGCCGGATGCGGAGTCCGCCGGTGGCCTCCGTAACGATGCGTATGGGAAGCCGGGTGCTCACGGTGACCGGGCCGGTGAAGGTGCGTTCGTAGGTGATGAGTGTCGCTCCACGCCTCAAGGCCCGCTCCAGAACCGCAACCGGGACGGTCAGATTTTCGGTAAGCACCGCCCGCCCGCCCCGAAGGGTCACCGAAAGGGAACGGGGAACCGTCCCCAGGGTTGTCGCTCCGAGCCTGAAATAGCCCCGCGAGGAGGTGAGGGTAACCGGAGCCGCGGTGGAAGACCGGAAGTTATAGACGAGGTGCCAGAGGCTGCTTTCCCCCCGGGGGACCCGGAGACTCGCGGGAGAAAGGGTGACCGTGACCGTAAGGGCGGGGGTGATGTTCACCGTGGTGGTGGCGGGATCGGGAGGATCGGGGGGATAGGCCAGATCACAGGAACCGGGATCATGTTGTACTCTTATAGTGTAGGTTCCCGAAGAGGTGTAAGCGTGGGTGGTGGAAAAAGAGCAAGGAGTGGTTGTACATGTGCCCAGAGTAAACCAGCTGGCACTATCCCCGTAATTGATCTGGAGAGTACAGGAAGTAATTCCCGAAGAAAAGGTCGCGGTAATATTGAAGTTGACGGTGTCTCCCACGCGGGCACTGCCCGGGGTGGCCGTGACCGTGATGGCCCCGGCCTTACCCGGCCACCAGAGGCCCCATATCACAAACAGAACAAAAATCGGATAGATCCTGCGCATGGCTCACCTCCTAAAGGGAAAAACTCCAGTTTACGGTAAGGATCAGGTAAATTCCGTATTCCTCGTCGGAATGGTCGTAAACGCGATCCTCGTTCCGCCGGTAGCGCCCCTGAAGCTGAAGGGTGCTCCTCAGGGAATCCTGAAAGAGCGGTTTCAGGCTGTAGCTCAGGTTGAGGTTCAGGTCGAGGTTGCGGTTGTCCACGGAATCGTCGTCCGCCCGCACCAGATTGTAGGCGCCGCTCAGGGCCAGGTTCCCCCTCCCGGCGAGAAAGTCCTTCCGCACATCCAGGGTCAGGGTGTAGGTGCGGGTCTTTACCCCGGAGGCCAGGTCCCGGGATTCGTTGTAGGAAAGGGAAGGACTTAGGGAAAAACCCTCTCCGCCGTAAGAGGGAGCCAGAGTAAGGACCAGATTGGCGGTATCCCGATCCTCCGGCGTGCGGTCGTTCATAAAGGAGAAGCTTCCGGAAAAGGCCAGATTCAGCCGGCCCAGAAGGAGAGTGGCCTGAGCGGAAAGGGTATCGGTATGCATTTTAAGGGGAGGGGTGCCCTCGGGTTCGTCCCGGCTGTCCTGGATGTTCTTCTGATAGGAAAGCCCCAGCGGGAGTCGCCGGAAGCGATTGCAGGTATAGGTAAGGCCGAGATCCGTGCTGTAGGTCCGGGGAAAGAGGGGATCCTTTTCCACATTGTCGTGGTATCGGGAGACCTCAAGCTGGAGATCGTGCACCCCCCGGGAGGCTCCGCCCCTAATGCGAAAACCCGCCCGATCCCTGGGAGGGGCCTGCCCCACCACGGCGTAATCCCGGCCGAAGTATTCGTAAGCGGCCTCGTAGCGATAGGCCCCCCACATTCCCCGGAAACCGGCCCGGTAGGCCGCCCCGCTTTCCTTGCCGAATTCGTCCGAGGTGTCGGGATCGTAGCGAGAGAAATCGGCCTCGGCCTCGGCTTCCAGTTTCT
This sequence comes from Thermosulfurimonas sp. F29, assembly GCF_019688735.1. Lineage (NCBI taxonomy): Bacteria > Pseudomonadati > Thermodesulfobacteriota > Thermodesulfobacteria > Thermodesulfobacteriales > Thermodesulfobacteriaceae > Thermosulfurimonas > Thermosulfurimonas sp. F29. The sequence goes on along the minus strand of NZ_JAIFYA010000002.1, from coordinate 666,443 downwards.
CGCTCAGGGGAGTCGAGACGAGAACCCCGAAGACCTCTCCCCTGGTGCCCCCGGCCCCGGCGAAGACCCCGAAGGACTCCCCGGGTTCCTCCCCTCCGGCGTATACGGTGGTGAGACGGAATTTTCCGTTGAAGAAGCGGGCCTCCCCGGCCACACCCAGGATGTGATCCTCGGTTTCGGTGCCGATTCCCGTGCCCCCCTTGAGTCCGAAGACCTGGGCGCTCTTTACGCTGAAGAATCGCAGGGCGTAATCCCCGAAACCGAAACGGAAATACCCGCCTCTTCGGGCAAGGGCGCTTACGGTGTAAGGGGTTTCACTGATCTGCACATCTCCGATTTCGGCCCGGAAACGCAGGGCATCCTTCTCATAGGCCCCGGTGAAAAGCCAGTGGGTCAGATCCAGACCCTTTTCCTGGGGAGGGCTCAGGGGAGTATTCTGATCCACGAAGCGCAACTCGGTGCGCAGTCCGGTGCTCCAGGGGCCATCCCTCAGACGGGCCTCGGAGGAAAGGTTGGCCTCCACCCGGGAGTCCGGCTCGTCGGGGGGAGAATCCGGCTTTCTCACGGTAAAACGGTAGTAAGCCGAAAGCTCGTTATCGACCCGGGCTTCCTCGAAGGGCCGGGTGTGACGGGTGTAAAAGAGGACGGTTTCCTCCAGGGGCTGTCCCCGGATGTCCCGCAGACTCACCACCAGCCGGTGTTCTCCCGGAGGCAGCACCCGAAAGGGCCGGAAGGAAACCTCTCCCTCCTCGAGTTTCAGCACCGGGGTGATGTCGGTGTCATCAAGAAGCACCAGCAGGGAATCCCTCTCAAAGGGCACCAGGATACGGAAACGGATCTCCGGGCGGCGGGCCACGAGACGGGCCCCCCTTTCGGGGGAAATCATCTCGAGCCAGGCTCCCTCCTGGGCCCTAACCCCCGCGACCAGAAAAAGAATACCCCCCAGCCCCAGGACCAGATGCCAGAACCTCATCCCCCCTCCTTTCCCCGGGAGAGCGCGGACCTTGCCCCGACCGGACAGGAATCTCCCTCAGGAGGCCCTTTCGGCCATGATCACCAGAGGGCTCTTCCTGAAAACGGTCAAAGCCTGTCTCGCCTCCCCGGGAGGAACGGTTATCACATAAAGCCCCGAGGGATAGGGACCGTCCACTATCCGGGCCCCCTGAGAGAGGAGCAGTTTCCTGATCTCTCCCTCGGTGGCATTCTGCCGAAACACGATGTTTATTCGATATCCCTTTTCGGAGCACACCGGAGAACTCAGGGTGTAATACCTGGGAGAGCGGAGGGAATGTATGCCGAGAAGGATGATGATCAGAAGCTGAAGGACGATTATCACCGCCTGCCAGGAATGCCGCCACCGCCGGCGAAGAAATATCCGCACCCGGCCGCCGAAACCACCCCGGGTTCTCCTCCGGATCTCCGCGTAAAGATCGGAGGAGGGACCAGGAAGAGTCCGGGCCAGATCCCCGTAAGCCTCCTTAAGGAGCCGCCACCCCTCAAGCTCCCTTTGTAATTCCGGGTCCCCGGCCAGGGCCTCCTCAAGCCTTTTCCTTTCTTCCTTGGGGAGGGATCCCGCCAGGTAAAGAGGAATGAGCGCTCTCAGATCGTCTTTTTCCCTAGAGCACATCATCCCTCTTCACCCCCATACCCTCCAGAATCTTTCGCAACTTTTTCCTGGCATGGAAAACCCGGGTCTTTACGGTGTTGACCGGAATGTTAAGGATCCCGGCAATCTCCTCATAGGTTAACCCGTGAAGAAAAACCAAATCCAGCACCTCCCGGTGTTTTAGGGGGAGGGCTTCCAGGGCTTTTCTCACCAGGGCCCGGATCTCCAACCTGAGACATTCCCGAAACGGATCTTCTTCGGAGACAGGGGAATTTTCCCCTTCCTCCGGATCCTCTTCCATCCTCCTCCCGCGGAGGGTCCGATAGGTGAGCCGGCGGGCGATGGCGTAAATCCAGGTAAGGGCCTTCGACTCCCCCCGAAAGCCCGGAGCCGAACGCCAGACCTCCGTGTAGGTCATAACCGTAAGTTCGTCGGCCATTTCCCTGTCTCCACAGAGACGCCAGATGTAACTCCACACCCTCCGGCCCGTAAGCTCGTAAAGCTCCTTAAGAGCCCCTTCATCGCCCTCCGCCAGGCGCCTCAGTAAATCTTCTATCACATAGTGCTCCGTTCAAGAAAAAAGGTTCAATAGTTCCCTTACGGACAGGATATAAAATTTTTGGAGTAAAATATCAAGTATGACGATAAAGCGGACTAATCCCAAGAGAAGAATAAACTCTCTCCAGATAATCCCAGAATTCCGGGAAGGACTTGGCCACGCAGGCCGGATTGCGGATGACCATGCCCGGGACCTTGAGGCCCAGGACCGCAAAGGCCATGGCAATCCGGTGGTCGTCGTAGGTCTCGATCTCGGCTCCCCGAAGGGGGGTTCCCCCCTGAATCTCGATCCCGTCGGGAAACTCCGTAAGAGAGACCCCGCACTTCTTAAGCTCCGTGGCCATGGCGGCTATGCGGTCGCATTCCTTGTACCGGAGATGCGGAGCCCCATAGATACGGCTACGCCCTTCGGCCACCGCAGCCAGCACGCAGAGCGTGGGGAAGAGATCCGGGGCCTCCCTGAGGTTGACCTCAAAGGCCCGGGGCCTTTCGGAAAAAGAGACCCGCACGCCCCCTCCCGCCGACTCCACCAGACCTCCAATCCCAGAGAGGATCTTGAGGAGCAGGGTGTCGGCCTGGGGAGAGTCCGGAGGAAGGTTTTCCACCTTCACCGAACCCCCGAGAAGGGCCGGAAGAATGAGAAAATAGGAGGCACTTGAGGCGTCGCCTTCCACTTCATAGGGCCGGCCCCGGTAGCCACCCTCGCGAACCCTGAAACCACCGGAAATCCTTTCCACCTCGGCTCCGAAGGCCCTCATCACCGAAAGGGTGAGCTCCACATAGGGGGTGGAGACCATCTCTCCTTCGATCTCAAGCTCAAGCCCTCCCGGAAGATAGGGACCAATGAGAAGAAGGGCCGAGATGTACTGGCTGCTGTGGGTGGCCGGAAGCCTGATCCGACCGCCGGAAAGCTCTCCGGGCAAGACCCTTACCGGAAGATAACCTTCGCGCTCGAGACACTCCACCCTCGCCCCGAGGTCCCTCAGGGCCGAAATCAGTGGCCCCATGGGTCTTTCATGGAGCCGAGGTTTTCCGTAGAGGACGACCTCTCCCTTCCGGGTAAGTGCGGCGTAAGCCAGGAAGAACCGGGACCCGGTGCCGTTGTTTCCGAAAAAGATCTCCTTCCCGGAAAAGGAAGGCCGGCCTTTTATCCCCGAGACCGTAAAAGATCCGTCCCTCAACTCCACCGCGCAACCGGAAACCCTTAGAGCCGCGGCCAGGAGCTCCGTATCCTCGCTGAGGAGTGGGTTCCGGATCTCCGAGAATCCCTCCGCCAGAGCCGCACACAGAAGGGCCCTCTGCGTAAGGCTCTTTGAACCAGGAAGCCGGAGTTTTAACGCCACCGGCCCCTTAAGAGGCCTGATCTCTCTCTTTTCCACGAAGGACCTCCAGAGCCGCCTCGTACATGAGTTCCACCGGAGGCTCGTATCCGGTAAAGAGACGGAATTGCTCCGCTCCCTGATAAACCAGCATCTTAAGGCCGTCAATGGTCTTACAGCCCGCGGCCGCAGCCTCGACAAGAAACCGCGTCTTGAGCGGTACATACACTATGTCCATGGCCACCCGGAAATTTTTGAAAACCTCCTCCGGAACCGGGCTCTCCCGGCTCTTCAACCCCACGCTCGTGGTCTGAATGACGATCTCTCCGGAGGCCCTCATGATTTCGGAGAGGGGATAGGCTCTCCCCCCGAAATCCCGGGCAAGCCTTTCGGCCTTTTCCACTGTGCGGTTGTAGATCTCGACCTCCGCTCCCAGCTCCCGCAGGGCATAGACCACCGCCCGGGCCGCACCCCCGGCCCCCACCACCACGGCCCGCTTTCCCGAAAGCTCGAGACCGGCCTCCTCGAGACTGCGCTTGACCCCGAGCCAGTCGGTGTTGGTCCCGAAAAGTCGCCCCTCCCGGTTCACCACCGTGTTGACCGCTCCGATCCTTTCGGCCACCGGATCTATTTCGTCAAGAAAGGACATTACGGCCTCCTTGTGGGGCACGGTCACCGAAAGCCCTCCTATCCCCAGGGCCCGGACTCCGGAGATGGCCGCCTCAAGCTCCTCCGGTCTCACCTCAAAGGCCCCGTAAACCGCGGATATTCCCAGGTGTCTCAGGGCCGCGTTGTGCATCACCGGTGAGAGGGAATGCGAAACCGGATAGCCTATGACCCCGAAAACCTTCACGAAATACGCTCCCCGGAAATGAGGTCTAACGCCCTGCGCAACTCCTCCACCGTAAGCTGCCCCGGGGCGGTCGCGCCACTGGGCTTTGCGGCTGCATAGGTAAAGGGCGCTCCCAGAAGCACCGAGACCACCCGGGTCCACTTCCCGAGCGGCCCCATGGCAAAGGCTATGAGCGGGAAGTCGAATCGTCGCCTGGCCCAGGAAATGAGACCGAGAAGCCGTAACCCGTCCTCCACCTCTTTCGCCATGCAGACCACCTTTCCGATGGCCGCCCCTAGCTCAACCATCTCTTTAATTTTGTCTTTTAAGTAATCTTCTTTTGGGGTATTTTTGAAGTTATGGTAAGAAAGAATGAGTCTTGTGGTGCGTGAGATTTTGTGGAGTTCCCGGATGGCCTCGGGGCCGGCGGCAAGTTCGATGTCTACATAGTCCGCCCCGGCGGAGGCGGCTTCCGAGAGCCATCGGAGGCGCTGGGGGAGCGGAACGGAACGGAAACCGCCTTCATCTTCCGCCCGGAAGGTGAAAAGAAGGGGCTTTCTTCGGGCGGGAAGAAAGGGCGCAACCGCGGGTTCCTCAAGGGCATCAAGCCTTATCTCGCAGAGATCGGCCTGTGCTTCGGCCTGCGCGAGAGTCGTAAGGGCGTCCTCAACCGTGGGTTCCGCAATGGAAACGCATATCATCTATTCCTCGGGAGGGGAGACCCGCGCCAGGTATTCCGCGATGGCCCGATCGTAACCGGAGGTAGTCTCAAAGACCTTACGGGCCAGCTCAAACCGGGTCTTGAGGGTGGTGGCCCCGTCGTGGGCCCTCATCTCGGAGAGCACCCTCTCGTAGTCCGCGGGATCCACGATCACGGTCACATATTTAAAGTTTTTGGCCGCGGCCCGAAGAAGGGTGGGCCCGCCGATGTCTATGTTCTCGATGGCGGTCTCAAGGTCCGCCCCCGAGGCCACCGTCTTCTCAAAGGCGTAGAGGTTCACCGCCACTAGGTCTATGGGCTTTATGCCGTGCTCCTCGATCTGACGCACATGCTCCTCTTTGTCCCTTATGAAAAGAAGTCCCCCGTGGATTTTGGGATGGAGGGTCTTCACCCGGCCGTCTAGCATCTCAGGGAAACCGGTAACCTCCGAAACATCCGTCACCGGGACTCCGGCCTCCCTGATCACCCGGGCCGTGCCCCCGGTGGAAACGATCTCCACCCCCATCTCGTGCAGGGCCCTGGCAAATTCCGCCACCCCGGTCTTGTCTGTAACGCTTATGAGCGCCCGCTCGATCTTTTTCATGATGCCCCTCCTTTCCTCAGGCGAACCCGTAGCGCCTGAGAATCTCCCGCAGTCTGGGTTCCTCCCGGGCATAATCCCGCAGTATCCCCAGAAGCCTTTCCACCGCTTCATCCCTGGCCCGATTTACGATGGTGCGCCGATCCCACAGGGCAAAGGCTATCACCGCTACCATGATGGAGGTAAAGATCCCGGTGATGATCCACAGAAAGGTATACAGCTGATCGAAACGGTGATTTACCTCCTCGAATCGCTTGTTGATGTCCTCGAATCGCTTGTTAATGTCCTCGAATCGCTTGTTGATGTCTTCGAATCGCTTGTTGATGTCCTCGAAGCGTCGATTCATGTCCTCGAAGCGCTTGTTGGTCTGTTCCATGAAAACCCGCAGGGTGGCTTTGATCTCGGTTACATCCCGCAGGAGTTGACGCTCCTCCTCGGGCGTAAAAGCCGGAGCCGAAGGAGTCCGGAGCAGAAAGAGGAAGATTATTACCCCGGCCACGGCCACAATTTCCCGGAATCTGTGCATTTCCACCTCCTCAGGCCACCCCTATCTCCTCGTCCGTAAGGTAGCAGGCCGGATCCGGGGCCCAGACATCGCCGGTGGCGGCCTCGGCCCGGACCCGGAAGTTTCCGGCACAGACCTCAAGGAAGCGGCACCGGGCACACCGGCCCTTCACCCACTTCTTCTTTTCCTTGAGCTTGGCCATGAGGGGGTCCGAGGTGTCCATCCAGATCTCGCTGAAGGGTCTCTCCCGCACATTTCCGAAGGAGTAATGCCGCCAGAACTGGTCCGCATGCACGGAGCCGTCCCAGGAGACGCAACCTATCCCCACCCCGGAATTGTTCCCACCGTTCATCTTGAGAAGTTCGTAAACCTCCTCGGCCCGGGGGTTACCCTCCCGTTTCATGCGCAGGTATAGATAGGGGCCGTCGGCGTGATTGTCCACCGTGAGGACCTCCACCTTAAGGCCCTTGTCGTGAAGTTCCTTGGTGCGATCGATGATGTAGTCCACCCAGCGCCGGGTCTCCTCGTGGGAGAGATCCTGTTCCATGAGACGCGAACCGCGTCCGGCATAGACCAGATGGTAGAAACAGATCCGCGGGATCTGATACTCCTCGACCAGGTCAAAGATACCGGGAATCTCTCCGGCGTTGAGTTTGTTAATGGTAAACCGCAGGCCCACCTTTATCCCCTCGGCCTTACAGTTCTCCACGGCCTCCATGGCCTTGTCGAAGGCCCCCTTCACCCCCCGGAAACGGTCGTGGACCTCACGAAGCCCGTCCATGCTGATGCCCACATAGGAAAGACCAAGTTTCTTGAGTTCCCGGGCCAGGGCCCGGTCGATAAGGACCCCGTTGGTGGAAAGCACGGCCCGCATGCCGAGATCCACGGCCTTCTTGATGAGGTCCAGGATGTCCGGGCGCATGAGGGGTTCCCCCCCCGAAAAGAGGACCACCGGGCAACCGAACTGCGCCAGATCCTCAAGGAGGGCCAGCCCCTCCCGTGTGGTGAGCTCGTCGGGGTGAGGGGAGGGATCCGCCGAGGCGTAACAGTGGACGCAGCGCAGGTTGCAGCGCTTGGTCACATTCCATACCACCACCGGCCGTTTGTCCGCGGAAAACTGAAGGAGATGGGAGGGCAGATCCTTCGCCCTGCGCCCGTACCGCAGGGGATCGGAGGCCTCCACCGTACCGCAGTAAAGCTTGGAAATTCCGATCATTACTTTACCTCGCCAGATGTCTTTTTATCAAATTGCGGAAACTTTCCCGATCAAAAGGATAACACACATAATCGTCACAGCCAGCGTCCCGGGCCTTTTCGGCCTCGGCATCCGTTAGACACTTGCAGATACCCACCACCGGGACCTCCGCGGTCTCAGGGTCGTTTTTGAGCAGCAGCACCACGGCGTAACCGTCCAGTTTGGGGATCTCCTTTTCTATTATTATAAGGTCCGGCGGCTGTCTGCGGGAGAGTTCGATGAGGCTCTCTCCGTCGGGCACATGCACCAGGCGGCACTTCAGATCCTTTATGGCCTCCTCCACCTTTGAGGCCACGCTTTCCGAGAGACTGAGATAGATCGTGGGAGTCCTGGGCATGGGACTAGTCCAGATGGTAGGAGGTGCTTACCAGACGATTGAGAAAGGCCTCCGGAGAACGGACCGCCTCCCGGGGAAGTTCAAAGGTGCGTTTTCCGGTGCGGTCTCCCACCAGTTTAAGGCCGTATTCCAGGACGCTGAGGATTCGATCGCAAAAGGCGTAAACGCCCTCGTCCCTGCGGAGCACCTCCTTCAGGATTAGATCCTTGGCCTCCTCCGAAAAAGACACGCGCAATCCGCTGCGCCGTTCGAAACTCTTCTCAAAGCTCCGGATCTGCCGCCAGAGCATCAGAAGCTCCTCCAGGGCCTGCTGGGGTTCTAGATCCTCCCGCCGATGAAGTTCCAATACCAGATCCAGCCGGGCCGGGGTCAACGGAAAGCGATACTTTTCGAAGAAGGAACGCTTGCGCTCCTTGAGGAAGGAACGCAGACGCTTTTCTTCGTCCCGCAGGGCCGCCTCGTACCATTCCCGCCACAGGGGGCGTTCCGGGTTTTCCCGCATCTCCCTCAACACCCCCTCGGGGTCCTCCACCACCTCGCGCGTTACCCCCAGAAAGGAAAGACTCATGGAGGGCAGGGCCTTTTCAAAGGGAATGAGGGTGCGTTCCAGCACCCGGGTTAGGGCCCGGGCCCCGGTGTTCTCCCGGGCCGCGAGTTCGGCCAGGTGTTGCAGGGCCTCGTCGGTGAAGGCCAGATCGATACCGTAGGCCCGGAAGTCCCGCTTCTTGCTCACCACGATGACGCTGTTGGGATTGGCCAGGATGTGGAAGAGGTCCTCCCGGGTGAGGGGGTCGAACACGGCGATGACCGGAAACCGCCCCACGAATTCGGACTCGAACCCGTAGGCGATGAGGTCCTCAGGTACCACGAACTTGAGGTAGTTGAGCCCCACATCCTCGCGCCCCTCGAGTTCGGCGAGGAACCCCAGTTTCTGCTTGTGGAGCCTCTTGCGGACGATCTCCTCGAGCCCGCCGAAGGCCCCGCTGGCTATGAAGAGGATGTAACGGGTGTTTATGGTGTTGCGACGCCGGCGTCCGGTCCGCCGGTAGTATTCCACGGCTTCCATCTGACTGATGGGATCGTGAGGGGTGCGGAGTTCTACCTCGGTCTCCTCCAGGGGCTTGAGCAGCGCCCTCTGCACTCCGGTGCGCGAGACATCCGGCCCCACGATGTTTCCGCTCGAGGCGATCTTGTCCACCTCGTCCAGATACACTATGCCGAAGCGGGCCCGCTCCACATTGCCGTCGGCCTCCTGGACCAGATCCCGGATCAGATCCTCCACATCGCCGCCCACATAGCCGGTTTCGCTGAACTTGGTGGCGTCGCCCTTTACGAAGGGTACCCCAATGCGCCGGGCAATGAGCTTGATCATAAAGGTTTTTCCCACGCCGGTGGGGCCGATGATGATGATGTTGTTCTTGACGAACCCCACCTCGTCGAAACGCTCGCCCCGTTCCAGAAAGTACTTGACCCGGTGAAAGTGGGTGCAGATCTTGGTGGCCAGTATGCCCTTGGCCTCCCTCTGGCCGATGAGATACTCGTCCAGATAGGCCTCAAGCTCCTCGGGCTTGAGGTCGAAGTTGATCAGGGAGTTCCTCTCCCTGTCGGCCCAGTTTATCCTCTGGGGCGCAAAACGAGCAGTCATGCGGGAACATTATAACAGTTCCTCGGGATCTCTATCAAGGGTCAATCGGACTCCGGGAGGAAGCAGGTTTTTTTCCTGCCGGTATAAAACCTCCAGGGCTCGCTCCAGCACCGAATTTTTCGCCGAGCGCAGGAGGACCTGCCAGCGATAGCGTCCGGCCAGCCGGTAAAGGGGAGCCGGAACCGGGCCCAGGACCTCCGCTTCCGCTCCATTCCTCAGGTGTTCGGCACATCGCCGGGCGGCCTCCTCGGCCCGCTCGGCCCTTACCGCGGAAAAGACCAGAAGGACCAGTCTCGCAAAAGGGGGGAAACCGAGGCGTTTCCTGGCCACGATCTCCTGCCGGTAGAACTTTTCGTAATCCTGGGCCAGGGCGGCCCGGATGACATAGTGCTCCGGAAGCCGGGTCTGGAGAATCACCCTTCCCGGGACGGATCCCCTTCCGGCCCGTCCGGCCACCTGCACCAGGAGCTGGAAGGTGCGCTCGGCGGCTCGAAAGTCCGGAAGGTGAAGCCCCCCTTCGGCCCAGAGTATCCCCACCAACGCCACCCCCGGAAGATCGTGCCCCTGGGCCACCATCTGGGTGCCCACCAGGATCCGGATCTCTCCCCGGCGGAGGCCTTTCAAAAGCTCATAAAGTTTTTTTTCGGAGGTTATCGTGTCCCGGTCGAGCCGGGCCACCCCGATCCCGGGAAAGTGCTTGGCCAGGGTTTCCTCCACCCTCTCAGTTCCGGCCCCCACGAGACGAAATTCCGTGCCCCCGCAGCGTGGACAGACCGGGAAGGCCGGGGCCTCGTGGCCGCAGTGATGACAGAGGAGACCCCCTCTGGAACGGTGATAGGTCAGCGTGAGGGTGCAGTTGGGACATCCCAGGGCCTCTCCGCAGTCGCGGCAGAAGGCCACGGGGGCGTATCCCCTTCGGTTCAGAAAGAGGAGGACCTGGTGCCCCCGGGATAGCGTTTCCCGCATAGCCGCAAGCAGCGGGGGAGTGAGGATCTCCCCGGGGCGTTTGAGAGGGACCACCTCTATCTTCGGAAGGTTTCTTCCCCCCGGTCGCTCCGTGAGGGTAAGGAGCCGATAGCGTCCGCTTCGGGCCAGGAAGTAGCTTTTCACGCTGGGGGTGGCCGATCCCAGGATCACCACCGCTCCGGCAAGCTTGCCCCGCAGCAGGGCCAGATCCCGGGCCTGATAGCGCAGCCCCTCGGACTGCTTGTAGGCCCCCTCGTGCTCCTCGTCCACCACGATGAGACCGAGGTCTTTCAGCGGGGCAAACACCGCGGATCGGGCCCCCACCACTACCCGGGCCTCTCCCCGGGCCACCCGGAACCACTCCGCCGACCGGGCCCGGGGAGAAAGACCGCTGTGGAGCACCGCTACCCTTTCCCCGAAACGGGCCACGAAGTGGGTCTCCACATAGGGGGTGAGGGCGATCTCCGGAACCAGAACCAGGACGCTTCGGCCCAGTTCAAGCGTCCTGGCCGCGGCCTCGAGATACACCAGGGTCTTACCGCTTCCCGTAACGCCGTGGAGAAGAAAGGGCTGAAAGCCCCGGCCCAGGACTCCCCGAATCTCATCGAGGGCCCTTTTCTGTTCCTCGTTGGGAACCGGGGGTTCGAGGCTTTCAAAGACCGGGCCCCGTCTCAGGCGGGGGAGCCTTACCTTTCGCCCCCTTCCGCGGCGAAGGAGGACTTTCACCTCCTCGACACCGAACCTTTCCCGCAGAAAACGGAGGGGCCATCGACCTCTGTCCGCGAGAAATCGCTCGAGGTCGTTTTCGGGTTCGACGAAATTTTTTTCCACCCAGGTCTCCAGGGGTGGCTCGAGTCCCGAAAGGTCGTCCACCTCCTCCAGGATCCCCGCGGCGAGCCAGCGCTCCACTTCCGCCCGGGAAAATCCCCTTCTCGGTATGGCTCTGCGGCTTCGGGGGCGAAGAAAGTACCTCAGGGATTCGGGGACTTCCCCGCTCTCAAGCGCCCGGCGCCCTTTGAGGCTCAGGCGCACCCGGGGCCGGATTTCCCGGAAAAGTCCGGGAGGGAAGGCCTGACGCACCACCTCCCCGGGCGGACACCGGTAATAATTCCAGCACCACCTCAAAAACTCCAGAAGCTCTCCGGGGAAAAGAGGCTCCGGATCCAGAACCTCTTCTACCTTCCGGATCTCGGTTTCCGGCGGAGGAGGTCCCTCGTTTTTTTCAAAAATTAGCCCCACCGTGCGCCTTTTTTTTACCGGAACGATGACCCGAATTCCCCGGGGAAGTTCCTCGGAGGATTCGTAAAGGAGAAGGTTTTTCAGGGGAAGGGGAACGACGACACTATAAAGGGGCACCGTCAGAGGAGGTCCGAAAGAAATTTCCGGATTTTGGGCCCCAGTTCGGGATCCTTCAGGGCCAGGGCGACGGTGGCTTTTACGAAGCCCTCGGGGTTCCCGGTGTCGTAACGGACACCCTTCAACTCTAGGGCATAGACCTCCTTACCGTCCCGGATCATGGCCGCGAGAGCGTCGGTGAGCTGTATCTCTCCGCCGGCCCCGGGGGGAATCTTTTCCAGATAGGTAAATATTTCGGGAAAGAATACATAGCGGCCTATGATGGCCAGTTCCGAGGGGGCCTCCTCCGGCCGGGGCTTTTCCACCACATCGTTTATTCGATAAAGGCCCTCCCTCAGCGGTTCGCCGTCTATTACCCCGTAACGGTGAACCTCCTCCCGGGGAAGACGCTCCACCCCGATGACCGGGGCCCTGAGCTCCTCCGCAGCCCGGATGAGCTGCCTGAGGCAGGGTTCCTCGGCCTCCACGATGTCGTCTCCCAGAAGGACCGCAAAGGGTTCGTCCCCCACCAGGGGAGCGGCCACCAGAATGGCGTGTCCGAGGCCTAGGGCCTTTTTCTGGCGCACGGCGGAAAGATTTTCCACGAGCCCGCTTACCCGGCGCACCTCATCGAGAAGGGCCTTCTTCCCCCTCTCCTCGAGCTCGGCCTCGAGTTCCGGGGAAAAATCGAAGTGGTCGAGTATGGCCTCCTTGCCCCGGGAAACCACGAAGATGAGGTCGCGGATCCCGGAAGCCACGGCCTCCTCCACTATGTACTGGATGACGGGTTTGTTGATCAGACACAGCATTTCCTTGGGCACGGCCTTGGTGGCCGGAAGCATCCTGGTCCCCAGGCCGGCTACCGGAAGTACGGCTTTGCGAATCATGCGGCACTTTCCTCCTTCAGGGCTTGATAATAGGGCTGGTAAAGGGCCTCCCAGTAACGGCGGGCCTTACCGTAGATTTCCTCAAAGCGTCCCAGGTGGTCGGGCTGGCAGATCATGTGCATCCCCGAATAGAAGACCTCCCGGGGCTCAAGCGTCTTATACCGGGAGGTAATCCAGGCCCGGAAGATACGCCGATAATCCTGCATGGGAAGATCGGAGGTAAGGAGTTCTTCGAAGGCCTGCACCTGATCCGCCTCCTCCGTGCCGTACACGAGGAGTTCCGGAATGAAGATGCGCAGCCAGCTTCGCAGCTCCGCAAGCGTGGTAAAACGCCTCAGGGCGAAGCCCTTTTCGGAGAGCACCCTTTCCACCGGGGAGAAATCCGCGGGAAGGTCCCAGTAAATCAGGGCCACCGGCCCGGTGAGGAGGAAGTCTTCCAGCACTCCGGATCCTTCTTCCTCCCGGCGAGGAAAGACCAGTTTCCCCCCGCACTGGGGACAGAAGAGGAGGTCCTCCTTTATCTCCTCGGGGGGACGCCGCAGACGGTACTTCCTTCCGCAGCCCTCACAGGTGAGTTCTATTTTTTCCACCGCCAGTCCCCCTCGTCTATTTCCAGACGCAGTTTTTCCACATCGAGATCCGAGGTCTTTTCCCCGCGGGAGGCCTTGACGATGTCGATCTCGCGCCCCACGATGTCCCTTCTCACGCAATAAGCTAGGGCCGTTTCCTCGGTGATCAAGCCCTGCTTGAAGAGCTCGATTATGTGCTGATCGAAGGTCTGCATGTGGTAGGGGCTACCCTGACGCATGACATCGTAGAAGGTGCGCCCCTCTTCCTCGCCGCGGAGGATGATTTCCCGGGCGCGGATGTTGTTGTAGAGGATGTCGAAGATGGCCACCCGGCCTCCGCCCACCCTGGGAAGGAGCCTCTGGCCCACGATCCATCGAATGGCGTCGGCCAGACGCCCCCGTACCTGATGCTCCTCCTCGATGGTGAAGAACCCCAGGATGCGATTTATGGTGTTGGCCGCCCCGATGGTGTGCATGGTGGACAGCACCAGGTGTCCGGTTTCGGCGGCGGCCAGGGCTATTTCCATGGTTTCCCTATCCCGGATCTCCCCCACCAGGATCACCTGGGGAGCCTGACGCAGGGCCGCCCTGAGGCCGTGGGCAAAACTGTCGAAGTCCGTGCCCAGCTCCCTCTGACTGAAGGTGGCCTTCTTGGGGGTGTGGACATACTCCACCGGATCCTCCAGGGTGACGATGTGCACCGCCTCCCGCTCGTTTATCTCGTTGAGAATGGCCGCAAGCGAGGTGGTCTTGCCCTGGCCGGTGGCTCCGGTGACCAGGACGATCCCGTTTTTTTCCTGGGCGATGCGGTAGAAGGCCTGGGGGAGCCCCAGATCCGCTATGGAGGGCACCCGGGCCGGCAGCTTTCGCATGACGATGTTGTAGGTGCCCTGCCGGGAGTAGATGTTGACCCGGAAACGGGTGCCGTCGGGCAGACGGTAGGAGAGATCGGCCGAGCCCGTCTCCACCAGATCCCGGAAGAGCCGGGGATTCTTGCGCATGAGGTTGAAGGCGATGGTTTCGGTCTGAAGGGGGGTGAGCTTCTCTATGGGCCAGTCGGGAAGGCGGACCTCGTGGAGACGCCCGTCGGCCGCCACCAGAAAGGGCCGACCGGCCACGAAAAGAAGGTCACTTACCCGTTCGTGGGACCGGGCCAGGGCCCCTATGAGCTCGCTTATGTCGATGTCCCGAATCATCCCGGTATCTCCGTAAAGTCAGCCAGTTCGGCCTTTTTCACGAAGGGCATGAATCTCGACTTGTCCAAGGCCTTGTTCAGGGCCTCCTCCGGGCTGATGATGCCCTTCTGAAGGTAGTCCATGATGGAGTCGTCCAGCGAGATCATGCCGTACTTGCGTCCGGTCTGAATGATGGAGGGAATCTGATAGGTCTTGCCCTCTCGAATGAGGTTGCGCACCGCCGGGGTGGCGATCAGGATTTCGAAGGCCACCACCCTTCCCGGACGGTCTATCCTCTTGAACATGGTCTGGGAGATCACCGCGCGCAGGGATTCGGCCAGCGAGGAGCGGATCTGCGGTTGCTGCTCGTGGGGAAAGATCTCGATGATTCGATCCACGGTCTGGGCTGCGGAGATGGTGTGCAGCGTGGACATGACCAGATGTCCGGTGAGGGCGGCCTCCAGCGCCAGGGAGATGGTCTCCAGATCGCGCATCTCACCCACCAGGATGATGTCCGGGTCCTCGCGCAGGGCCGCCCGCAGGGCCGCAGCAAAAGATCGGGTGTGGACCCCTACCTCCCGCTGGTTGACCAGGCAGTTTTTGGGTTGATGCACGAACTCGATGGGATCCTCGATGGTGAGGATGTGGTCCTTGCGCATGCGGTTGGCGTAATCCACCATGGCCGCAAGGGTGGTGGACTTTCCGGACCCCGTGGGCCCGGTGACCAGGATGAGCCCCTTGGGAAGGAGGGCCAGCTTGTTCAGGATCTGGGGAAGCCCCAGTTCCTCCACCGTGCGGATCTGACTGGGAATCAGCCGGAAGACCGCGGCCACTCCCCGGTGCTGCTGGAAGAAGTTGACCCTGAAACGGGCCAGCCCCGGTAGCTCGAAGCCGAAGTCCACATCCCCGGTCTCCTCGAATTGCTTGATCTTTTCCTCCGGGGTGATCTCGTAGAGCATGGCCTTGAGTTCTTCGTTTTCCAGGGGCTTGTACTTGACCCGCTGAAGATCCCCGTGGATGCGCAGGATAGGGGGGTTTCCGGTGGAAAGGTGCAGGTCCGAGGCCCCGGTGTCCACCATGAGTTTCAGAAAGGCGTCTATCTTGGCCATGGTCCTCTTCTTTTCCGAATCTTTTTGAGTATAATAGCAAAGATCGCCGAAATGAAAACCTTCGAAAAGTATATTCTTCGGCTGGAAGGGGTTTCCAAGTTTTACAGTCCCTATATCAGGGCGCTGGAAAATATTACTCTCGAGATCAAGCGGGGAGAATTCGTATTTATCACCGGATCCAGCGGGGCGGGGAAGACCACCCTTCTGAACCTCATCTTCGGTCTGGACACACCCTCCGCGGGCAGGATCTTTTATCAGGGGGAAGAATACGGACGCCTCTCCCGGGGGCGTCTGGCCAGGCTCCGACGCAAAATGGGTTTCGTGTTTCAGGATTTTCGGCTCCTTCCGGAAAAGACCGTCTACGAGAACATTTACCTCGGGCTTGAGGTTCTGGGGGTGTCCCCGGCGGAGGCCCGACATAGAATAGAGGCCATTCTCAGGCGTCTGGGACTTTTGGGGAAACGCGATCTTAAGGTGAAGGCCCTCTCCGGGGGCGAAAAACAGCGGGTGGCCATAGCCCGGGCGGTGGTGCGGGAGCCGGAGCTCATCCTGGCCGACGAGCCTACCGGAAATCTTGATCCCCAGCGCAGCCGGGAGATCCTGGAGATCCTGGAGGAGCTCAATGCCGAGGGGATCACCGTGATCGTGGCCACGCACGACGAGTCCCTTTACCGGGATCGTCATCGCCGGATTCTGGTCCTTAAAAACGGGAGGCTCGTGGGGGAATATGCTTAGACGGCTTGCGGCGGAGCTGAAACTTAATCGCGGCACCTACCTGATGACCCTCTTTATCCTGGCCTCCTCGGTGGCGGTGCTCCTCTTTTTCGCCTTTCTTTACTACAATATCTACATTTTTTCGCAGAAGACCGCCCGGAGTCTCGCCCTCACGGTTTATCTGAAGCCGGATCTCAATCCCGCGGAGGAAAAGCGAATTCTTCGGCGTCTCAAAGCACTTCCCGGTGTGCGGGAGGTTCGTCTCGTCCCGCGGGAGGAGGTGCTGAGGGAGCTAAAGAAGATCTTCCGGGAAAATCCCGAGATCCTGGAGGAACTGGATCTGTCCCGCTTGCCCCCCTTCTTTGAGGTGATCTTCGAGAATCCCCTTCGCGACCTTGAGCGCGCGCGCGGTAGCTTCCCGGAAATCGAACGCCTTCCCGGGGTCCTGAAGATACGCTATGCGGAAAGCTGGCTGGGGAGAATCTATCACCTGGCTAAGCTGATAAAGAGGCTCACCATTCTGAGCGGAGCCCTGCTCCTGGCCTCTCTGGCCTTTCTCATGGGGATTACCATCCATTACGGTCTTGAGAAACAGAAGGAGGAAATCGAGATCCTTTCCCTTCTCGGGGCCACCCCGGGCTACATCTCCCGGCCCAAGGTGGCGGTGGGGTTCCTGGTGGGGTTCGGTGCGGCTCTTATGGCCCTGGGAATTCTAGCCGGATTGAAGACCTATCTGGATCAGATGCTTCTGGGGCTCTGGCCGTTTGTGGATTTTCGCTGGAAGGACATTCCCCTCAAGTATTTAATTCTGGGAGCAGGAGGCGTGGGATTATTTTCCGCTCTGGTTTCGTGGTTTTCGGTGCGGCGCTACTTCTCCTGATAGCGACAGTCCCGGCCAGCGCCGCGGTCTCGCTAAAAGAGAAAATCCGGGAGAAGGAACACCTCCTCCGCAAAACGGAGCTAAAGGAAAAGTCCATTCTGCGGGAACTCCGGGATCTGGCGCGGGAAATCTCCCGCCTGGGAAGGGAAATTGCCCTCCTCGAGAAAGAAACGGCAATCATCCGTCAGGAGATAACCCGGATTGAAAAACGCATAAAAGCAATAAACGAGCAGGAGGACCTCCTCAGAGACCGGCTCAGCCGCGAACTTGCCGTTTTCAGCACCCTTTCCCGGACCGCCTGGCTAAACCTTCTCTTCGCACCCCGGGAGATAAACGCTTTTTTACGCAGGGAGGACTACCTTGAGGCCATCATCCAGAACGAACTACAGAAACTGAGGGAACTTAAAGCCTACCGCGAAAAACTGCTTACCCTCAAGAAGGAACGGGAAAGGGAACTGGCTCTCCTCGGAAAAAGAGAGGAGCAACTCCGCCGAAAAAAGAAGGAACTCCTCCTGGTCCGAAAGGAGAAAGAGACCCTCCTTGAGGCTGTCCGCAAAAACAAGCGCCTTTACCGGGAGACCCTGGATCTTCTGCTGGCCGCCCAGGAGGAGATCGAAAAGCTTGCCCGGGAAATAACGGCCACCCGGAGAAAGCTGGAAAAAATGAGTCAGGAGAAGGCACGCCCCTCCTCCCCCGGAATTGTATTGCGCCCGCTCTTTGAAGTAAAGGGGTTTCTGAGGCCCCCGGTCTCCGGAAGGGTGCTGCGCTTCTTCGGGCTTGATCGGGATCTCTTTACCGGAAAGATTTCCTTCAGCCCGGGGATCTTTATCGGGGCCCCTCCCGGCACCGAGGTGAGGGCCCCTTTTTCGGCCCGGGTGGTCCGTTTAAAATGGGTGGAGGGTCGCGGAAAGGTGCTGGTACTGGATCACGGCTACGGGTTCGTTTCGGTGATCGGAGGTCTCTCGGAGATAAAAGTCCTTCCCGGAACGGAGGTCTCCACCGGGGAGGTTCTGGGCAGGGTAGGGGCCTCGCCTTTTGGCCCCAGCGGGGTATATTACGAATTGCGCTACGAGGGGAAGCCTCAGAATCCCCTGGAATGGTTGAACCTTAAATATCTCAGACTGGTGAGGTAGAGGTATGAGACGCTTTACGGTTTTGTGGGTGGCCATCCTTTTCCTGTGGACCGGGCCGGTTTTTTCGGCGAAAAAGGCCTCCTCCACCACGGAGGACCCCTACGAGGCCCTGAAGTTATTCTCGCAGGTACTCGAGCTGGTGGAGGAAAATTATGTGAAGAAGGTCTCCACCAGGGATCTCATTTACGGGGCCATTCAGGGTATGCTTGCCAATCTGGATCCCCATTCCTCCTTTCTGAAACCCGACGATTACAGGGAATTGCAGATAGAGACCAAGGGGAGCTTCACCGGTATAGGGATCGAGATCACCATCAAGGACGGAGTGCTTACGGTGGTGGCTCCCATTGAGGGAACTCCGGCCTGGAAGGCCGGGCTTAAGCCCGGGGACAAGATCATCAAGATCAACGGGAAACCCACCAAGGGCATGAGTCTCATCGAGGCGGTAAAACTCCTGCGAGGGCCCAAAGGCACCAAGGTCACCATCTCCATATATCGGGAGGGCTTCAAGGAACTCAAGGACATCACCCTGGTGCGGGATGTCATTCCCATAAAGAGCGTGCGTTACAAACTGCTTGAGCCCGGATACGGCTATGTGCGGATTACGAGCTTTCAGGAAAAGACTCCCGTGGAACTGCGCCAGGCCCTTCGGGACCTGGAAAAGGACGGACTCAAGGGACTCATCATCGACCTGCGCAACAATCCCGGGGGTCTTCTGGATTCGGCGGTGCAGGTGGCTGACGAGTTTCTGGACAGCGGACTCATCGTCTACACCAAGGGGCGTCGCAAGGATCAGAACTTCAAGTTTGAGGCCCATCCTGATCACGGAAAACACCACTATCCCATCGTGGTCCTGGTGAACGCTGGCTCGGCCTCGGCCTCGGAGATCGTGGCCGGAGCCCTTCAGGATCACCATCGTGCGGTGATCGTGGGAACCCGCACCTTCGGAAAGGGCTCGGTGCAGACCATCATTCCGCTTCCGGACGGTTCGGCGGTGCGCCTCACCACGGCCCAGTACTACACCCCCAGCGGGCGTTCCATTCAGGCCGAGGGCATCGAACCCGACCTGGAGATCCCGGAACTCAAACCGGGTTGCCTGCGCAAGCATCCCACCATCCGGGAGAAGGATCTCAAGGGACACCTCGAGAATCCCGAAAAGGAAGAGGTCCAGACGGAGATCAAGGCCAAGGATCTTCTGGCCAAAGACTTCCAGCTTCGCGAGGCCCTGAAGATCCTGAAGAGCCTTCCGAACCTCACCAGGCTTAAGTACTAACCCTTGGCCAGAAGGAATTCCCGCAAGCGGCGCAGTCCCCACAGGCCCCGGGAGATTCCCGGGGCGCTGGCCTGGGCCTTTCTCGGGTTCCTTCTGCTCCTCGGGTTTCTTGCCCTTTTGCGGGTTCTCAAACCTCCCGGGGGTTCGCCCCCGAAGACCTCCCCCGCAGGTCCGGTGTCCCGGAAGGCTCCGCCGTCTTCCCCCCGGCCGGTGAAAAGGGAACGGGAATCCCCTTCCCGAAAGCGGAAAGAGACCTTTACCCCGCTTCGTCCGCGGGTGGCCATAATCATTGACGATATGGGGCAGCGTCCGGCCCTGGAGAGGCGTTTTTTTCGCCTGGGGCTTCCCCTCAATTTTTCCTTTCTTCCCGAGGCCCCCTTCACCCGAATCCTGGCCCGGGAGGCCCATGCCCGGGGTTTTACGGTCATGGTGCATATTCCTATGGAGGCCGAGGGCGGAAAGAATCCCGGCCCGGGTGCCCTTACGGTCTCCATGGGGGAGAGGGAGATCCGGAGCCGGGTGCGGCGCATGCTCACCCTGGTGCCCTACGCCGAGGGGGCCAACCAGCACATGGGCTCCCTCTTTTCCCAGGACCCCCTGCGAATGCGGTGGGTTCTCGAAGAAATAAAGAAAAAGGGGTTCTTTTTTGTGGATAGTCGCACCACACCCGCCACCGTAATTCCTTTCGTGGCTCAATCCCTCGGCATTCCATTTGCCGAAAGGCACTTTTTTCTGGATAATAACCTGAGCAAGAAGCAGATGGAAAAGAGCCTTGCGGATATGTTTCGCGAGGCCGGGAGGCGCGGAAAACTGGTGGTCATAGCTCATCCCCACAGGATAACCCTGCAGGTACTCGCCGAACACCGCAGAGAACTCCTTACGCGCCTGAAACTGGTTTCCATCAAGACCATGGTGGAGGTAAGGCGCTGATGGCTCGACCCAAGGGAGCCAAACAACTCGCCGAGGAACTCTGGAAGGCCCAAAGGAAGTGGAACGGGGTTCCCCGCTGCGCCATCTGCGGGGAACCCATTCCCGAGGTGAAACAGGCCTACCTCGGGCGCAAGGGTTGATTTAATGTGCTCGCGTGCCGGGAGCACGCCCTCCCTTCCATGAGGAAGGGGTGTACCCTCTAGGTTATTTTTCCACCCTGATTTTAATGGTCTTCCCTCGGGCCTCGGCCTTCTTGGGCAGCACGATCTTCAGGACGCCGTTTTTATAGGTGGCCTCCGCTTTGTCGCCCTCCACCTCCGCGGGAAGCTCCACAGTGCGCACGAAACTTCCGTAAACCCGCTCCACCCGATAGAAGTTTTCCTTCTTTTCTTCCTTCTCCTGTTTCTTCTCTCCCCGGATGGTGAGGAGGTTTCCGGAGATGTTCACCTCCAGGTCCTCCGGATCGAGGCCGGGCACATCCGCCCGCACCACCACGCTGTCCTCGGTCTCCGAAACATCCACCGCCGGGGCCCATTCAAAGCCCTCCCACCGCTCCGGGAAACGAACCCTTCCGAAAAACTCGTCCCAAATACGATCTATTTCCCGCCTCAATTCCTGAAGAGGACGCCATATGGTTAGCTCAGCCATATTAAGCACCTCCTTTTGGACATTTCTATTATTCTCTGCAGATAAAAATAAGTATGCCTTTCGTTAAGGCAAGTGATCGGGAGATGAACGACGAATTTAGAGGTAAACTCTTACCAGAGCGTAAAGGGGACGCAGCCTTTCCAGATAAAGTATGTCCTGCAGATAGAGCCAGAAGAGGATCTTGAGGATTAGAACCACCAGGGTGAGCCCCAGGATCAAGATGGTCAGGATCTTTTCCCGGCGAGGCCAGGGAGGAAATTTGCGTACAGGCATCGGGCTTAAGGGATCGAAGCCCCGCAGGAGCAGGGCCTCGGCTAGCCGACGGGATTCCTTCACCGAGCGGGTAAGAAGGGGTTTTACCATCGAGAGCTCCACAGCAATGGATCTCAAGGGGTGCCGGAGATCGAAACGATAACCCCTGAGCCTCAGGGCCTGACGGACGAGATGCAGGTCTTCGCTTACCCGGGGCAGGAAACGCACCGCCGAGGCCGCAAGGAGGGTAAGCCCTCGGGGAGCCGGAAGGGTTGCAAGCGCCCTCATGAGCATTTCCACGGGGGTGGTGGTCACCAGATAGAGTCCGGCTGAAAGTCCGGCCACCATCCTGAGGGACTGAAGGGCTCCGTAAGAAAGTCCCTCCCGGATGAGACAGAGTCCGGAAAAATATTTTCCCGGAGGAATAAGGCACCAAAGGACGGTGCGGGGATAGTCCTGATAGAAAAATCCCTGACTTATCGTGAGTCCCCAGACTGTGGCCCCGGTGAAAATCAGATAGGTTTTGAGGGTTCGAGGGGAGGGGCGGGAGAGAAGAAAGGCGGTCACGGAGAAGGCAGCCAAAACGGAGATGGCTCGAACTCCGTCCAGAAGCACGGAAAATCCAGAAATCGCAAACACCAGTGCCAGTTTGGTGTAGGGATGAAGGTCTCTCATGCGGTCCTCTTAACCCCGGAAGACAGTGGGAAACGGAGTATACGGCTGGCCAGGGCCCTGGCTATGTCCTCCTCGTGGGTGGAGAAAAAGAGGAGGTCGGCGGAAAGGGCGGAGAGAAGCCCGCTCAGATGCCGTGGATCCTGTGCGGTGGTCGGTTCATCCAGTAGGAGCACCCGGGGCTTTCCTGTGAGTATCGCTCCCAGGGCTACCCGGAGTCTTTCTCCTCGGGAGAGGGCCAGAGGATTCCGTCCCAGATGCCCCTCCAGATCTAGCTTTCGGGCCACCTCCCGAATTCGAATTTCCCGTTGCATTTTAGGGAGTCCCAGGTTTTGAGGGGTAAACTCGAGCTCCGAGGCCACCCGCTCGTGAACGAGCATGAGGTCGGGATCCTGGAGAAGGAGTCCCACCCTCAGGCTGTCGCGAGAATCGGGAAGATGCCATCTTATTTCTCCTCCGGAGGGCTTGAGCAGTCCGCCCAAAAGATGGAGAAAGGTGCTCTTTCCGGAGCCGTTTTCACCGAGAAGGGCTATCCTTTCTCCGGTTCGGAAAGCAAGATTCACCCCGGAGAAGATTGGCGGACGCCCCGGGTAAGCAAAGCTCAGATTGCGCAATTCGAGTCTTACCTCACCAGAACGCGAGGGACGCGGGCGAGGGAGACTTCTTTCCGGAGGGGTGAAGTTTTGCGGCCGGCCGTCGTAAACCTTGCGTCCCCCGCTGAGATGGATTATGCGGTCCACCTCGGTGATAGCCAGGTTCAGACGATGTTCCGCAAGCACTACGGTTATTCCACGGCGGGAGAGTTTCCGAAGAAGGGTCATGATCCTCCGGGCGGCTTTGTGGTCAAGCTGGGCCAGCGGTTCGTCAAGAAGAAGTAATTTCGGTCTCAGGGCCAGGGCCGCGGCCAGGGCCGCCCTCTGTCTTTCCCCTCCGGAAAGTTCGGAAAGTTTTCGGTCCTCAAACCCCCCTAGCCCCACCGCGGAGAGGGCCTCCTCTACCCGGAGGACTATTTCCCTTTCCGGATAGCCCAAATTCTCCAGCCCGAAGGCCACCTCGGAAAAGACCGTGTCCGCCACTAGTCCCTCAGCCGGATTCTGAAGCACTACGGCTACTTCTGGAAAAATGTCCGCTGGAGAAAAAGGGGCCTTTCGCCCCAGGACCTCCACTTCACCGGAAAATTCACCTCCGGCCTGTGAGGGAATGAGCCCGCACAGTACGGAAAGAAGCGTGCTTTTTCCCGAACCGGTCTCCCCGGAAAGAAGAAGTAATTCCCCCGGATACACCTTAAGGGAGACCCTTGACAGGGCTTCACGGCACCCCCCGGGATATCGATAGGAAAGATTGTTAACGCGGATCATGTATTACACCCGGGCGCTCGCGGGTTTATACCCGCAGCAAAGTTTAACAACATACGGGAGAGTTTGCACAGGCTCTTACGGTCCGGAAAGTCATGGTGTGAGAGCCTGGCAAAAAGAATTTTGCAAAGCTCTCTGAAGCAAAAAATAAAAAAAGGGGGGCTAAACCCCCAACGCGGTCCTGGTTCTATTCAGGTATGGCGAGGTTCCGGGAGGCCAAAGGGCTTTTTAGAAAATTTTTTAAAGGGGGCGTTTGCGGGGATTGGTGACCTCCTGCAAGGTTTCGCCCAGGAGGTTGAAGGCCAGCACGGTGAAGAGGATGGCCAGCCCCGGAAATACCGAAAGCCACCAGGCCACCTCCAAGCAGCTTTTACCCTCGGTGAGCATGTTGCCCCAGGAGGGCGTGGGGGGCTGTACCCCCAGTCCCAGGAAGGAGAGAGCGGACTCGATGAGGATGGCGTTGCCCACCCCCAGGGTGGCGGCCACCAGAATGGGGGGTAGGGCGTTGGGAAGGAGGTGCACGAAGATGATCCTCAGGTCCGAGGCCCCGCTCAATCGCGCCGAAAGCACGAACTCCCGTTCCCGGAGGCTCAGAAACTCCGCCCGCACCAGACGGGCCACCCCCATCCAGCTGGTTAGTCCGATCACGATCATGATGTTCAGGATGGAGGGCTCCAGATAGGCGATGACCGCAAGGATCAGAAAGATGGTGGGGAAACAGAGCATGATGTCGATCAGCCGGGAGATGAGGGTGTCCACCCAGCCTCCGTAATAGCCGGCCAGCGCCCCGAGCACCGTGCCCACGGCCAGCGACACTCCCACCGCCACCACCCCCACCTCGAGCGAAATCCTGGTTCCGTAAATCATTCGCGAGAGCACATCCCGTCCCAGAAGATCGGTGCCGAAGGGATGGTGCCAGGAGGGTGGGGCGAGCACCTCTTTTACATTTACGGCCAGCGGATCGTAGGGAGCCA
This sequence comes from Thermosulfurimonas sp. F29, assembly GCF_019688735.1. NCBI lineage: Bacteria > Pseudomonadati > Thermodesulfobacteriota > Thermodesulfobacteria > Thermodesulfobacteriales > Thermodesulfobacteriaceae > Thermosulfurimonas > Thermosulfurimonas sp. F29. The sequence goes on along the minus strand of NZ_JAIFYA010000002.1, from coordinate 642,216 downwards.
GATAAGGGGCCGCTGCCGCCACCAGGATCAATCCGCCCACGGCCAGAAGAGAGAGCCGTCCCCAGGGATGCCGCCACAGCAGCCGCAGGGTCTCCATCAGCTTCGTCCCTCAAGGCGAATTCGGGGATCCGCCAGGGCGTAACCCAGGTCCGCCAGCAGGTTCCCCAGAAGGGTGAGCACGGACACGATCACCAGGTTGCCCATGATCACGGGGTAATCCCTGGCCATGACCGCCTGCCACATGAGCTGTCCCACCCCGGGGATCCCGAAGATGGACTCGAAGATGACGCTTCCGCCCACGAGCCCGGGCACCGAGAGCCCCAGAATGGTGATGATGGGAAGAAGGGCGTTTCTCAGGGCGTGTTTGTAAACCACCTCCCTTTCCGAAAGACCCTTGGCCCGGGCGGTAAGGATGTAGTCCTGGGAGAGGGCCTCGAGCATGCTGTGGCGCATGTAACGGGAGACCCCGGCGAGCCCTCCGAAGGCGGCCACGAAGACCGGAAGCACCAGGTGTTTGGCCCAGTCGAGCACCTTTCCCGTAAGGCTGAGGGACTGGTAGCCCATGAGACTGTGGAGGCCCGAGACCGGGAGCCATCCCAGCTTGATCCCGAAAAGGAGCATGAGAAGAAGGGCCAGCCAGAAGCCGGGCATGGCGTAGCCCACGAAGACCAGGATGGTGGTGGCGCGGTCGAAGAGGCTCCCCTCCCGCACCGCCGAGGCCACCCCCAGGGGGATGCCCACCGCCAGGATCAGCCCCATGGCCAGCACATTTATGAGGACGGTGATCGGGAGTCGTTCCCGGATCTTTTCCCAGACCGGCCGGCGATCCGGGGCAAAGGATCTTCCGAGATCAAGGGTGGCCAGTCCCTTGAGCCACCGAAGGTACTGCTTGTAAAGCGGCTGATCCAGCCCGAACTCCCGTCGCAGCCGTTCCCGCATCTCGGGGGTGAACCTGGGGTTGAATTCCGCCACCGAGCTCACCGGACTTCCGGGGGCCAGATGGATAACCGCAAAACTGATCACCGTGATCCCGAAAAAGGTGATGGCCAGGGAAACCAGGCGTCGGAGGAGAAATCTAAACACCGCTTAACCCCCGGGCCCTTTCGGCCTCGGTGGCCCGCAGGTAAAGAGGCACCAGCCGGGCCGGATCGGCGAATTCCCCGCGCCGGGCCTTTTCGGCGGCCAGCGCCGCCACCGCCGCGGCCCGCCCCTCCCGGAGATGCACCGGGGCCTCCCGAAAATGGGCCCCAAGCCTTTCCCGGAAAAAGGCCCCGTAAACCCTGAGCCCTTCTCCCACGAAGAGAGTCGGTTCCGTAATACTTTCGCAGAGTCTCTCCGGGGAAAGCACCGTGGGGGGGAGAAGAGGGACCAACCGTCCTTCCTCGCGGCGATAGAGGGCGGCAAAGACCTCGCCCCGCCTCGCGTCGAGCACCGGGCAGATCGGCCAGGGCACCTCCGCAACCAGCGCCGCAAGGGCTTCCAGGGTTTCCACCGCCACCACCCGACACCCCAGGGCCAGGCTCAGACCCTTTACCGTGGCCAGACCGATGCGCAATCCCGTAAAACTCCCCGGACCTATGGATACCGCCAGGATCTCCACCTCCCGCAGAGAGAGATCCAGCTGGCGCAGGAGAAACTCCACCGCCGGAAGCAACCTGCGGGAGTAGGTGATCGAACCGGAGAGGAGCACCTCCCCGAGGAGTCGCTCCCGGTGGAGGGCCACTCCGCCGGTCTCGCCCGAGGTTTCAAAGGCCAGAATCAGGGGTGAGGTATTCTGGGTACCCATCGCGGGAAGAGACGCACCAGGTCGTTGTAAAACACCAGAACCATCAGGGTAATGAGGAGGGCCAGGCCGACCTTCTGGATCCTTTCCTGGGTTTTGGGGGAGAGAGGTCGCCCTCGCACCGCCTCCACCGCATAGAAAACCAGGTGCCCTCCGTCAAGCATGGGGATGGGGAGCAGGTTGATCACCCCCAGGTTGACCGAGAGGATTCCCGCGAAGAGAAGCAGGGCCAGGAAACCCTCCCGGGCCTGCTGACCGGCCATCTGAGCGATGAGGAGAGGCCCTCCCAGCGAGGAAAGGGGAAGCACCCGTTCGACGAGTTTCACTATGGCCACCAGGGTGAGCTTGATGAGGGAAAGGGTGCGTGCGAGTCCCTCCCATACCGCCGACCACGGAGCCACCCTTTCCGTTTCGAACCTCCCGGAAGCCACGATCCCTATCACCGGGACCCGGATCGTTTCTCCGAAGATGTTCCGGGTCTCCTTTACTTCCGGACGGAGTCTTATCCGGAGGGTCCGATCGCCTCGCTTCAGGACGAGGAGAAGCGGGCGTTCGGTGTGTTTGCGCACCGCCCGGGTGAGTTCCTCCCAGGTGCGCACCCGGACCCCGTCCACGGAAAGGATCCGGTCTCCGGGCTTGAGGCCGGCCCGGGCCGCGGGGCTCTCCGGAAGGACCTTTCCCACCTCCGGCAGGAGAAGAGGGCGTCCCTTCACGACGAAAAACAGGGTGAAGACCAGCCAGGCCAGGAGGAAGTTGAACACGGGCCCCGCCGCCACGATGAGGGCCCTCTGCCACAGGGGTCTGGTGGAAAAGGCCCGGTGGCGCCATTCGGGGGGAACCTCCTCCTCGCCCTCCCCCAGGAGTTTCACATAACCCCCGAGGGGCACCGCCGAGACACAGAAGTCTGTTTCCCCAACGGTCTTTCCGAAGATTCGTGGGCCGAAACCTATGGAAAACCGCAGAACCCGGACTCCGCAGAGTCTTGCCGCCAGAAAGTGTCCCCATTCGTGAATGATGATGAGAAGCGACAGCACGAAGAGGGCCGCGGCTACGGTGAGCATGTCCACTCCTCAACCAGTCTTTCGGCCAGCGCCCTGGTCCTGCGGTCCGCCGAAAGGATTTCCTCTAAACTACCCGGTTTCCCGGAAAAGGAAAGTCTGGAGAGGGTCTCTTCGATGAGCACCGGGATCCGATCGAAGGAAAGACGACGCTCGAGAAAGGCGGCCACCGCCACCTCGTTGGCCGCGTTCAGGGCCACGGGCCAGAAGCCGCCCCGTCTTCCCGCCTCGTAAGCCAGGGTCAGACAGGGGAAACGCTCCGGATCCGGGGGCTCAAAGGTGAGTCGCCCCACCTCCACCAGGGAAAGACGCGGATAGGGCAGGGGAAGTCTTTCCGGGTAGGAGAGGGCGTAGGCGATGGGAAGGCGCATGTCCGGAAGGCTTAGCTGAGCCAGCAGGCTCCCGTCCCGGAATTCCACCAGGGAGTGCACGATGCTTTCGGGATGGATGACCACCCGGATGCGGTCGTAGGAGACCCGAAAGAGGTAGTGGGCCTCGATCACCTCCAGGCCCTTGTTCATCAGGGTGGCGGAGTCCACGGTGATCTTGGCCCCCATGCGCCAGCGGGGATGTTTCAGGGCCTCCTCCGGGCTGATGCGGGCGAAGCTCTCCCGGGGACGGGTGCGGAAGGGGCCGCCGGAGGCGGTAAGGATGATGCGCTTCAGGTCCCGACGGCGCTGGCCTTTAAGGACCTGAAATATGGCCGAGTGTTCGCTGTCCACCGGAAGTATCCGGGCTCGACTTTTTCTGAGGGTCCCCCGGACCAGTTCTCCCCCGGTCACCAGGGCCTCCTTGTTGGCGAGGGCCACGGTTTTTCCGGCGGAAAGCGCCGCAAGGGTGGGGGAAAGGCCGGCCATTCCCACTATGGCCGAGACCACCAGATCGGCCTCCGGATGGGAGGCCACCTCCGAAAGGGCCCTCTCCCCGCAAAGGACCTCCGTCTCTCCCGGCAGGGCCTCCCGCAGGGGGGAATAAAGATCCTCCCTCAGGATGACCACCACCCGGGGGCGAAAACGGCGGGCCTGCTCGGCAAGAAGTTTCCAGTTTCCGGCGGCGGTGAGGGCCAGGACTCGGAAGCGATCCGGAAATTCCTCCACCACCTCAAGGGTCTGACGGCCCACCGAACCCGTGGAACCCAGAACGACTATGTTTTTCAAGGGCCTCCCCCTCGTATCTCCAGATAGGCACGGAAGAGAGGGGCCAGGAAGATGAGGGCGTCTACCCGGTCGAGAAGCCCCCCGTGACCGGGAAGGATCCTCCCGGAGTCCTTGACCCCGCAGGCCCTCTTAACCATGGACTCCAGCAGGTCTCCGGCCGGGGCAAGGACCGAAAGGGAAAGGCCCAGAAGAAGGGCCTCCCCCGGAGGAAAAAGCCCGGTCCTCACCGCCAGCACGAAGGCCGCCGCCGTTCCGGCGAACACCCCGCAGAGGTATCCCTCCAGGGTCTTTTTCGGGCTTACCGCGGCAAAAAAGGGATGTCGTCCGAAGGACCTTCCTCCGAAGTAGGCCGCGGTGTCCTCCGTAAAGATCAGAGTCAGAAGAAAAAGCAGGCTGAGCCGCCCCGCCTCGCTCAAACGGTAAAGGGACCAGAATCCCACGAAGGTATAGATCAGTCCCGCAAGCGCCAGCGAGAAGGGAACCAGGAAGTTTTCCTTCTCGAACCGGAGGAGAAAGTAAAGGGTGGGGGTCGCGAGCAGTACCCAGAGAGCCCCGATGAGACTTCTTTCGGCCAGGAAAAAGGCCGCGAAGTATCCTGCGACGGCCAGAAGGAAGAGCCCCCGGGGGAATCCGGTCATCTCCCACCACTCGCGCAGGGCGTGTCCCCCGGCAAGAAGCGTTACCAGAAAGAGGGCCCACGAGGGTCCGCGGAGTACGAGCAGGATAAGGGGAGGAAGGAGGGCGACCGCGGTAAGGACCCGGAAAACGAGGTTTCTCATACCCTTCCGAAGCGGCGTTCGCGGCGCTGATAGTCCGCAAGCGCCTTCAGGAATTCCTCCTCGGTGAAGTCCGGCCAGAGGACCGGGGTGAAGTAAAACTCCGTATAGGCGCACTGGTAGAGAAGGAAGTTGGATAGCCTCATCTCCCCGCTGGTGCGGATGAGGAGGTCGGGGTCCGGAAGATCGACGGTGTAGAGGTGCCGGGAGAGGGTTTCCGGGGTGATGTCCTCCGGCCGCAGACGCCCGGCGCAGACCTCCTCGGCAAGCAACCGGGCCGCCCGGGCCAATTCGTGCCGGGCCCCGTAGCTCAGAGCCAGCACCAGGGTCATCCGCTCGCCGGAAGCGGTCTCCTTCTCCACCCGCGCGATCATCTCCTGTATGTCCCCCGGGAAACGCTCCCTCTCCCCGATCACGCGAAACCGAATGCCCCTCTCCAGCATGGTGGGAAGCTCCTCCCGGAGGTAGGCCCGCAGGAGGTCCATGAGAACCGCGACTTCCTCCCGGGGGCGTTCCCAGTTTTCCCTGGAGAAGGCGTAAAGGGTGAGCACCGGGATGGGAATTTCGCAGGCCTTGGTGATGATGCGCTTGGCGGTCTTCACCCCCTCCCGATGTCCGAAAAAGCGCGGAAGCCCCCGCCGTCTGGCCCAGCGGCCGTTTCCGTCCATGATGATGGCCACATGGCGGGGAAGTCTTTCGGGATCAAGCTCTACCACCGGTCTAAACCGTAAGTATTTCCTTCTCCTTTTCCTCGAGCACCTCTTCTATCTTTCCGATAAACTCGTCCGTGAGCTTCTGGACCTGATCCTGAAAGCGGTGGAAGTCGTCCTCGGATATCTCCCCCTCTTTTTTCATCCTTTTGAGTTCGTCCATGAGCTCCCGCCGGATGTTCCGGATGGCCACCCGGGCCTCCTCGGCCATCTTGCGAACCAGCTTCACCAGATCTCGTCGGCGTTCCTCGGTAAGAGGGGGGACGGTGATGCGGATGATCTTTCCGTCGCTGGTAGGCGTGAGCCCCAGGTCGGATTCCATGATGGCCTTTTCGATGGCCTTCACCGTGGAGACATCCCAGGGCTGAATCACGATGTAACGCCCCTCCTGAACGGTCACCGTGGCCATCTGGGGAATGGGCATCTTGGTGCCGTAATAATCCACCTTGATCCCCTCAAGGAGGCTTACGGAGGCCCGTCCGGTGCGCACCCGGGCCATTTCCTCCTTGAAGGCCTTGAGACTCTTCTGCATCCGTTTGCGTCCGTCCTCAAAAAGTTCCTTCATTTCCTCTCACCCCCCACCAGAGTGCCCACTTTTTCGCCCAGTACCGCCCGCTTTATGTTTCCGGATTTTAACATGTTAAACACGAGAAGAGGAAGCCCGTGCTCCCGGGCCAGGGAGAAGGCCGTGAGATCCATCACCGCGAGCCTCCGGGAAAGGACCTCCTCGTAGGAAAGATAATCATACCTTCGGGCCGTGGGATCCCGCACGGGATCCTTATCGTAAACCCCGTCCACCTTGGTGGCCTTGAGGAGGGCCTCGGCCCCCAGTTCCAGAGCCCGCAATACCGCGGCGGTGTCGGTGGTGAAGAAGGGGTTTCCCGTGCCGCAGGCCAGGATTACCACCCGTCCACCGGCGAGGTGTTCAAGCGCCCGATCCCGGTGGTAGGGTTCGCCCACCCCCTCCACGGAAAGGGCCGAAAGCACCCGGTTTTCCACCCCTTCCCGGCGCAGGGCCTCGGAGAGGGCCAGCGCGTTTATGAGGGTGGCGAGCATGCCCATCTGGTCGGCCCGCACCCGGTCGAATTCGCGGGTCGCGGCTCCCCGCAGGATGTTGCCTCCTCCCACCACCAGCGCCAGCTCCACGCCCACCGCCCGGGCCTCCGCCAGCTCCCGGGCCACATAACGGAGCCTTTCCGGGGAAAGCCCGCCGCCCCCCTCGCCCAGGGCCTCCCCGGAAACCTTAAGAAGAAGGCGCCGGTAGTGTGGTTCCACTACTCCTCACCCACCTGAAACCGGGCGAATCGCCTGATGACGATCTTCTCCCCGGTCTTGGCGATGAGCTCGTTCAGGAGGTCCTGAATGGTGAGATCCGGATTCTTGATGTAGGGCTGCTCCAGAAGCACCGCCTCCTGATAAAACTTTTCAAGTTTCCCCTGCACGATCTTCTCGATCACATTTTCGGGCTTGCCGCTCTCCCTGGCCTGCTCCTCGTAAAGTCTCTTCTCCCGCTCCAGCACCTCGGCCGGCACCTCCTCCCGCCTCACCGCGATGGGGTTGGTGGCCGCGATCTGCATGGCCACATTGTGGGCGAATTCCTTGAACTCGTCCGTGCGGGCCACGAAGTCGGTCTCACAGTTGACCTCCACCAGAACCCCGATCTTGTGGTTGGCGTGGATGTAAGCCGCCACCACCCCCTCGCTCGTGGCCTTGGCCGCCCTCTTGGCGGCGATGGCCAGCCCCTTCTTCCTCAAAATGTCCACGGCCTTTTCCATGTCCCCGCCGGCTTCCTCAAGGGCCTTCTTGCAGTCCATAAAGCCCGCCGCCGTGCGGGCCCGGAGCTCCTTGATCATGTCCATGGTGATTTCCGCCATCTTTTAACCCCCTCCTCTCCGGAATTATTCTTCCTCTTCCTCCAGTTTCTGGGCCTCTTCCTCCAGTTCGGCCTCCTTTTCCTCCTCCCTGAGGACCTCTTCTATGATGGCCTCGGCCTTCTCCTCCTCGGACAGTTCCTCCCCGGCCTCCTCCACCTCCTTGTCGGATTCGGCGGCCACCTTCTCCCGGTAAATTTCCAGCCCCTCCACCACCGCGTCGGCAATCCGGGAGGTGAGAAGCTTTATGGCCCGGATGGCGTCGTCGTTTCCGGGGATGATGTAGTCGATGAGGTCCGGGTCGCAGTTGGTATCGGTGATGGCCACCACCGGAATACCCAGCTTGCGGGCCTCGAGCACTGCGATTTCCTCCTTCTTCGGATCCACCACATAGAGGACCTGGGGCAGGGTTTCCATGTCCTTGATGCCCCCCAGGTTCCTTTCCAGTTTCTGACGCAGGCGTTCCAGCTTGAGCCGTTCCTTTTTGGGGAAGCGTTCGATGGTGCCATCCTCCATCCACTGCTCGATGCGGCGCAGCTTTTCCACGCTCTGTCTGATGGTGCGAAAGTTGGTGAGCGTGCCGCCGAGCCAGCGATGGTCCACATAGTACATGCCGCAACGGGTGGCCTCCTCCCGGATAGTGTCCTGGGCCTGGCGCTTGGTGCCCACGAAAAGGACCTTGCCCCCCTCGGCCACGGTGTTCTTCACGAACTCGTAGGCGATCTCGAAGTACTTCAGGGTCTGCTGGAGGTCGATGATGTGGATCCCGTTGCGTTCCCCGAAGATGAAGGGCTTCATCTTCGGATTCCAGCGCCGGGTCTGGTGACCGAAGTGCACCCCGGCCTCGAGCAATTGCTTCATGGTGATGTGGGACATAGGGAGACCTCCTTTCGGGTTTTTTCCTCCGCCCCGGATCCTCCCATCCGGAAAGACCGGACACCCCGGAGGATCCGTTTCCCGGGCGTGTGTTTTCGGCGGCCTTTTTACCACCTTTCGGAGGGCTTCGCAAGCGGGGAAGGTTGGAGTTTAATGGGGCCTGATGAGGCGCGGATGGGTGGCGATTTTAACCGTGATGTTGCTTGCGGCCTGTTCCGCCGGACCCGAGCGTTCCCTCCCCGCGCCCTCCTTTCCCGAAAAATTCGTGAACGCTCCCTCGCACTACACCCTTCCGCGGCTCCCGGATCGCTGGTGGACCACCCTGGGGATCGGAGAGCTCGACGAGCTGGTGGAGAGGGTGCTCAACCGGAATTACGACTTGCGGGAGGCCTCCTGGCGGATTCGGGAGCTTGCGGCCAGGTTCGGGATCCGGCGTTCGGAAAGGTGGCCCCGGGCCGAGGCCGGGCTTTCCGGCACCCGCCAGCGCCTCTCCTTCGTGGGGACCCCCTATCCGGGGGCTTCGGGATATATCTACGGCGAGTTCCGGGGACGCCTGGGAATCTCTTACGAGGTGGACCTCTGGCGGCGCATTTCCGCCGAGGCCGCTTCCGCCCGGTGGGAATGGCTGGCCTCCACGGAGGATCGCCGGGCCCTGGCCATCTCCCTGGTCTCCGAAACCGTCTCCCTTTACCTGCGGGCCGCCTTTACCCGCTGCGAGCTGGATCTTCTACGCCGGGAGAGAGGGGTGCTTTCCCGCTACCTCGCCCTTGTGGAGGGGCGTTTTGCGGCCGGACGGGCTTCGGCCTCCGAGGTTCTCGCCCTCCGCAGGCGCCTGGCCGCCCTTTCCGCGGAGATCCCGGAGAAAAAGCGGACTCTTTCCGGGATCTTCCAGCAGCTCGCCCTTCTGGCCGGGGACTATCCCTCCGGGCGATCCTTCCTGCGTTTTCCCGAGGGGATCTGTTCCCTGACGGTGCCCCTCCCACCCCCCGGTCTTCCCTCGGAGCTTCTCCGCCGGCGTCCGGACATACGGGCCGCCGAGGCCCGTCTCCGGGCCGCGAGGGCCCGGGTGCGGGCCGCGAGGGCCGCCCGGTTCCCCCGGCTCGTTCTCACCGCCGAGGAAGGACGGGTCTCGAACGCCCTTTCCGATCTCCTGGCCCACCGGAACCGCCTCTGGTCCCTCACCTTTTCCCTCACCCATCCGCTCTTTGAGGGCGGGAAACTCGCCGCCGGGGAGAGGGCCGAACGGGCCGCCCTCAGGGAGGCCGAGGCCCGTTACGCCTCAACCTTACTTACGGCCTTTCGGGAGGTGGAGTTCGCCCTGCTTTCCGAGGAGAGACTCCGCCGCCGGCTTTCGGAAACGGAAAGGGAGGTGCGGGCGTCGGAGACCGAACTCCGCTTCTGCACGGAGCGTTTCGGGGAGGGGCTGGTGACGCTCCCCGTGTGCCTGGAAAAGCGCCTCACCCTTCTCGAACTTAAAAGAAGGCTTCTTTCCGCACGGCTGGCCCTGCTTTTGAACAGGGTCTCCCTGTTTGAGGCTCTGGGGGGAGGATTTTCCGTGGACACCACCGGCGGAGGCCACCCATGAAAAAAGGGATCCTTCAGGCCCTGGCCGCGTTTCTGGTGCTTACGGTCGGGGCGGGGCTTTCGTACTACCTCGTCGTATCGAGACCCAGGCCCCGGGCGGTGAAGCGCCCCCGGGCCGCCTTCGCGGTGCGGGTGCTCGTGGCCCGTCCCCGGTCCTACACCTACACCGTGGAGACCACCGGCACGGTGGTGGCCCCGCGGCGCACGGAGCTGGCCGCGGAGGTGGCCGGAAGGATTATCTATGTGTCCCCCCGTCTTCTTCCCGGGGCGGTGGTGGAGCGGGGGGAGGTGCTGGTGCGGATCGACCCCACGGATTATCGGGCGGCCGTGTCCCGGGCCGAGGCGGAGCTCGCCGAGGCCGAAAGGGCCCTTGCCGAGCTTTCCGCCGAGGCGGAGCGCTCGGTGGCCGAATGGCGAACGCTTCATCCGGAGGAGCCTCCCCCGCCGCTAGTGGCCAAAACCCCGGAGCTTTCCGCCGCGAGGGCCCGGGTGCGGGCGGCCCGGGCGGCCCTCACCCGGGCCCGGGCCGATCTCGCCCGCACGGAGATAAGGGCCCCTTACCGGGGACGGGTCCTCGAGGCCGGGGTGGAGGTGGGCGGTTACGCCTCCCCGGGGCGGGTGCTCGCCGTCCTCTATCCGGTGGTGGGGGTGGAGGTCTACGCCCCGGTGGCCGATTACTTTCTCCCCTATCTCAGGGTGCCGGGATTTAACGCCTCCGGCAAGACCGAAGGGTCCCGGGCGGAGGTGGTCTGGAAGGCCGGGGATCGAATCTATCGCTACCGGGCCAGGGTGGTGCGGGCCGGAGGGGCGGTGGAGGAAAAGACCCGTCTCTTTCCCCTCTATCTCCGTCTGGAGGACCCTCCGGGCCGTCCTCCCCTTCTTCCGAACACCTTCGTTACCGTAAGAATATTCGGTTCCACCTATCCGAAGGTGTTCGTGCTTCCGCGGGAGGCCCTTCACCGGGTGCGGGGGGAGGCCTTCGTCTGGGTGGTGGGGACCGGTGAGAGACTCGAGCGCCGCCGGGTGCGGGTCCTCCAGGAGAACGAGGACACCGTGGTGGTGCTTTCCGGACTCAAGGCCGGCGACCGGGTGGTGGCCCAGAGGCTTTCCGGAGCCACGGAGGGAGCCCTGGTGAAGGTGGTCCGATGAGGTCGCTCATCTCCTGGTTTACCGAAAACCATGTGGCCGCCAACCTTCTCATGATCTTCGTGCTGGTCGCCGGGCTCCTTTCCCTTTTCACCATTAAGGTGGAGGTCTTTCCGGAGGTGGCCCCGGATCAGATCGTGGTCTCCGTGGAATACCGCGGGGCCTCGCCCCGGGAGATCGAGGAATCGGTGGTCAAGCCCATTGAGGAGCGGGTGGCCTCTCTTTCGGGAATCGAGCGGATCGTGTCCGTGGCCCGGGAGGGGGAGGCGCGGATCACCATCGAGGTGGCCCGCGGCCGCGATCCCGGGGAGCTTCTGGAGGAGGTAAAAACCGAGGTGGACGGCATCTCCTCCCTCCCGGCGGAGGCGGAGCGACCCGTGGTCAAGAGGGTGGTCCTCCGCAGCGAGGTGCTGAATCTCGCCCTCTACGGTGAGGTGGATCGGGAGACCCTCAAGTACTGGACCGAGAGGGTCAAGAACGCCCTCCTTTCTCTTCCCGGGGTGACCGAGGTGGAGTACTACGGACTCTTTCCCCGGGAGATTCACATCGAAATCCCGGAGGAGAAGCTCCGCAAGTACGGCCTCAGTCTTTCGGAGGTTGCGGAGATCATCCGTCGCGAGACCCTGGATCTTCCCGCCGGTCGTCTCAAGAATCCCCACGAGGAATACCTGGTCCGGGTGCGCGGTCGCCGATATTTCGGGGAGGAATACGGGACGCTCCGGATCCTGGCCGGGGACAAAGGCGGGGTGGTTCGTCTGCGGGATCTCGCCCGGATCCGGGAGGAACTGCGGGACAGCGTGGACTACGCGGTCTTTTACGCCGGGAAACCCGCGGCGGTGATCGAGGTCTTCCGCATGGGGGATCAGAGCGTGCTCACCATCGCGAACACGGTCAAACGCCACCTTCCGGAGATACGAGCCCTTCTCCCCCCGGGTCTTCACCTGGAAATCATGCGGGACTGGACCGAGGTCCTCCGGGCCCGGATGAAACTCCTTCTCAAGAACATGACCTACGGCATGATCCTGGTGACCGTCCTCCTGGGGCTCTTCCTGCACCTCAATCTGGCCTTCTGGGTGGTCCTGGGTATCCCGGTCTCCTTTGCCTTTGCCCTCTGGTTGATGCCGCACTTCGGGGTCTCGCTCAACATGATCTCCCTCTTTGCCTTCATCCTGGTGCTGGGCATCGTGGTGGACGACGCCATAGTGGTGGGGGAGAGTGTGTTCAAGAAACGCGAGGAGGGGCGGGATCCCTTTTCCGCCGCCGTGGAGGGGACTCTTGAGGTGGCCACTCCGGTGATCTTTTCCGTGCTCACCACCATCGCCGCCTTCTGGCCGTTGCTTTACGGGGTGGGGGCCATGGGGCGCTTCATGCGGGTGATCCCTCTGGTGGTGATCCTGGTTCTGGCCGGCTCCCTCACCGAGGCCCTCCTGGTGCTTCCGACCCACCTTCGCGGGGCCACCATTCCTCGCCGAAGGCCCCTTCTTTCGGGTCCGCTCGAGCGGTTCCTGGAAAGGATCTATCGGCCGGGGCTCGTCCGGATCCTTTCCTGGCGCTGGCTGACGGTGGCTTCTCTTCTTTCCCTCCTCCTTATCGTGTTTTCCCTGTGGCTCGGGGGGAGGCTGCGGTTCAGTTTCTTCCCCCGGGTGGAGGGAAATCGCCTCATGGCGGTGGTGCGACTTCCCGCGGGATCTCCCGTGGAGGAAACCCTGGCCGTGGCCCGTCGCATCGAGGCCGCGGGGGTTCGGGTAGTGCGGGAGGCGGAAAGGCGCTACGGACGCAGGCTCCTCGAGTACAGTCTCGTTTCCGTGGGGTCCACCATATCCACCCCTCACGGAGGCCCTCCGGAGATGGGCAGCCACATCGCCGGAATCGAGATCCGTCTGGTGGAGGCCGGGAAACGACCCGGGATAAGCACCCGGGAACTCGTTTCCGCCTGGCGCAGGGCGGTGGGGCCCGTCCCCGAGGTGGATTCCCTGGTCTTTTCCGGGGAACTCTTCTCCTTCGGGAAGCCCGTTTCGGTGGCCCTTTCCCATCCGGATGAAAGGGTCCTCCTTTCCGCGGTGGAGGATCTCAAAAAGAGACTCGCCGGAATGAAGGGTATTTACGACATAGAGGACAGCTATGTGGAGGGCAAGGAGGAGTTGCGTTTCCGTCTCAAACCCGGGGCGAGGTCCCTGGGGATTACCCTTTCGGATGTGGCCCGCACCGTGCGGGCGGCCTTCTACGGGGCCGAGGCCTTGCGCTTCCAGCGCGGCGAGGACGAGATCTCCGTCCTGGTGCGCCTTACCCGAAAGGAGCGGGAGACCCTGGAAACCCTCAAACACCTCCGGATTCACCTTCCGGGGGGTCGAAGCGTGCCGCTTCTCGAGGTGGCCGAGCCTTACTTTGCCCCCGGTTATGTGAAACTCGAGCGGCTCAATCGTCGGCGGGTGATCTATGTGCGGGCCGGGGTGGACGAAAGCAAGATCACCGGGAGCGAGGCCCGCAGGATCCTCAGGGAAAAAATCCTTCCCGAACTGGTGAAGCGCTATCCCGGGCTCACCTGGTCCTTCGAGGGGGAGGGGCGTGAGGAGGCCCGCACCCTCCGTCAGATCCGCAAGGAATTCGTCCTGGCCCTCGTGCTCATCTATGTCCTCATCGCCATTCCCCTTCGCTCCTTCACCCAGCCCCTCATCATCATGCTGGCCATCCCCTTCGGCATAGTGGGGGCCTTCCTGGGACATATCCTGCTGGGGTATCAGCTCTCCATCCTGAGTCTCTTCGGCATCGTGGGGCTTTCCGGGGTGGTGGTGAACGACGCCATCATCCTGGTGGACCTGATAAATCGACTGAAAGGGGAGGGAATCCCGCTCTCCGAGGCGGTGATTACCGCGTGCGTGCGGCGGTTCCGGCCGGTGATTCTCACCACGCTCACCACCTTCTTGGGACTTTTTCCCATGATTCTCGAAAAGAGCCTTCAGGCCCGATTTCTGATTCCCATGGCCATAAGTCTGGCCTTCGGGGTGCTCTTCGCCACGGTGATTACCCTGATCCTGGTACCCTCCTGCTACTTGATTCTTGAGGACCTTTCTGCCATTATTAGATTCGGGGAGAGGGCATGAACATCCTGGTTTCCATAAAACAGGTTCCGGACACCACGAACATCCGAATCAATCCGGAGACCGGGACCCTGGTGCGGGAGGGGGTACCCTCCATCGTAAATCCCTACGATGTGCACGCCCTGGCCCTGGCCTCGGAGCTCAAGAGGCGGTACGGGGGGCGGATTACGGTGATCACCATGGGGCCGCCGCAGGCCGAGGCCGCCCTGAGGGAGGCCGTGGAGTGCGGTGCCGACCGGGTGATCCTCCTTTCGGACCGGAAGTTTGCCGGGGCCGACACCCTGGCCACGAGCTACACCCTGGCCGAGGCCATAAGGCATCTCGCCCGCGAGACCCCTTTTGATCTTCTCCTTTTCGGGAAACAGGCCATTGACGGTGATACCGCGCAGGTGGGGCCCGGGGTGGCCCGAAGGCTTAACCTTCCTCTCATAACCTACGCCGTCAGGGTGGAAAGGCTGGATCCGGAGGCCCGGGAGATCGTGGTCCATAGGAAGACGGAACGAGGCCTGGAGATCCTTAAGGCCCCGCTTCCGGTGCTTCTCACCTGCGACAGGGAGGTGGCCGAGCCTCCCTTTGCCCCCCTTTCGGAGCTCATTCGGGCGGCGCGGGTGCGTCCCGAGGTCTTTACCGCCTCCGAGCCCGTGCCCTTTGCCCGGGAAAAACTGGGGCTCAAGGGGTCTCCCACCCGGGTCCATCGCGTCTTTACCCCGGAGCTTAAGAGCCCCGGGGAGAGGATCTTCGTGTCCGAGGTGGGGGTGGAGGAAGCGGTAAGAAGGATCGTATCGGCTCTCAAAGAAAGGGGGGTCCTGTGAACCCCCGGGTCTGGGTCTTCGTGGAACAGGAGGAGGGGAGAGCCCATCCGGTGTCCTGGGAGCTTCTGGGCAAGGCGCGGGAGCTGGCGAAGGACCTTTCGGGCGGGGTGGAGGCCCTGGTTCTGGGACACGGGGTCGAACCCCTGGCCCGGGAGGCCATCGCCTACGGGGCCGAAAGGGTCTATCTCGTGGACGACCCCGTCCTGGAATATTACCGGAACGAGACCTACGCCCACGGGATCATCAGGCTGTGCGAAAAGTATCGGCCGGAGATCCTTTTGCTGGGGGCCACCACCCTGGGCCGGGATCTTGCCGGCTCCATCGCCACGGCCCTTGAGACCGGGCTTACCGCCGATGTGACCGGACTCGAGATCGATCCGGAGACCAAA
Source organism: Thermosulfurimonas sp. F29 (assembly GCF_019688735.1). Taxonomy (NCBI): domain Bacteria; kingdom Pseudomonadati; phylum Thermodesulfobacteriota; class Thermodesulfobacteria; order Thermodesulfobacteriales; family Thermodesulfobacteriaceae; genus Thermosulfurimonas; species Thermosulfurimonas sp. F29. The sequence continues at coordinate 626,956 of NZ_JAIFYA010000002.1, read as the reverse complement.
AACCTCATCATGACCCGTCCGGCCTTCGGCGGGAACATCATGGCCAGCATCCTCTGCCCGGATCACCGGCCCCAGATGTCCACGGTCCGCCCCCGGACCTTTCCCCTTCCGGAAAGAGATCCTTCCCGCGAAGGGGAGATCGTAAGGGAGGAACTGGGCCTTAGCGAGGACGAGGTGCGGGTCAAGCGGGTGGGCTTCATCCCGAAGGAGAAGACCGTCAATCTCGAATACGCGGAGGTTATCGTTTCCGGCGGACGGGGGCTGGGAGGGCCCGAGGGTTTTGACCTGCTGAAGGAGCTCGCCGCTCTCCTGGGAGGGGAGGTGGGGGCCAGTCGGGCGGTGGTGGACGCCGGCTGGATAGATTACGAGCACCAGGTGGGGCAGACCGGAAAGACGGTGAGACCCAGGGTGTACCTCGCCTTCGGCATTTCCGGGGCCATTCAGCACCGGGTGGGGATGCAGAACTCGGACTTCGTCATCGCGGTGAACACGGATCCCGAGGCTCCCATCTTCCGGATCGCGGATCTCGGCATCGTGGGCGACCTTTACGAGATCCTTCCGGCCCTCATCGAGGCCGTGAGGAAGGAAAAGGGCCATGGGGAGCCCTGAGGTCAAATTCTTCGACAGGGAGGAGGAAGCACGGAGGCTGAGGTCCATTCTCGGCGGGGTTCCGCATCTGCTGTATTTCGTGTACGGACCCATAAACACCGGTAAGACCGCCCTTCTCATCCACCTCCTGGAGACCCTGCCCGAGGGGTACTGTTCCTTTTACATAAATTTTCGCTGGCGCAATGTGCGAAAAGTCGAAGACCTCATAAGGGTCCTGTTTCTGGTAAGAAAACAAAAACATGCGGAAATAAAAAACTTTTTGAAGGAATTGATCCGGGAGAGTAGTCGCGCATTGCGGGTTCTTAAGGGCATTCCGATTCCCGAAGGAGTGTTCGATCTTCTCTTCGGAGATAAAGAAAGTGTGGAGGACATTTTTGCCTTTCTTGAGGATTATTTTACCGAAATTGAAGAAGAAGGATTGAAACCGGTGCTTTTTCTTGACGAGATGCAGACCATAAAGGATTTGCTGAACGCTTCGGGCCGACCGGTGTTGAGTGGGCTCTTCAATTTTTTTGTGGGGATGACCAAGGAGCGACACCTGGTTCACATTCTTTGTGCTACCAGTGACAGTCTGTTTCTGGAGGAGGTTTACCGGGATGCTCATCTGGAGGGAAGGGCCGGTTACCTCCTGGTGGACGATCTTTCGAAGGAGAGAGCCCTTGCGGTGTACGAGGAATTCGGTTTCCGGGAGAAGGAAGATATTTGGTGCTACCTCGGGGGGAAGCTGGGGGATATGATCCGGCTTTACGAGAAGAAGAGGGAGGGGTGGGGGGAGAGGGAGGCCCTCAGGGCGATGCTTCTTGCGGAACGCACCCGTCTGGAGTGGGTGTTGCGCCGGGCGGAAGAAAGGGGATTTGCGGAGGGGGTGGGAAGGGCCCTGGAGGTGCTGAGGCGGGAGGGGAAAAAGAGGTACATGGAGCTGCCGGACCGGGAGGTTCGTTTTCTGGTGGAGGAAAATGTTCTCTTTTACGATCCGGTGGAAGGGATGGTTAGGCCTCAGGGAAGGCTGATAGAGAGGGCTATGGAAGAGTTTGGGGTTGGGGGAGCATGAGGGGCGATTTTTCCTACGATGTGGTCGTGGTTGGTGGAGGGCCGGCGGGGCTTTCCGCGGCCATCGTCTGTGCCCGGGCCGGGCTTTCGGTGATTTTGCTTGAGCGCGGACGTTTTTCCGGGGCGAAGAACCTCTTCGGGGGAGTGGTCTATACGGAATCCATCCTTTCTCTGGTGCCGGATCTCTTTTCGGAAAAGAGGTTACCCTTTGAACGCCCGGTGACCGAGGAGGGCTGGTGGATCCTTTCGGAAAACGGGGTGGTGAAGATTACCCATACCGAGGAGACCCGCAGGACGGGTCCCCCCCGGGCCTACACGGCCTTTCGAGCCCGGTTTGATCCCTGGCTGGAGGGCAGGGCCCGGGAAGCCGGGGTCCTGGTGGTGCCCAAGGTCCGGGTGGTGGATGTGCTCCGGGAAGGGGGGAGAATGTCCGGCGTTCTGGTGGATCGCCCCCGAAGCTGGGATCGTCCCGAGCCCGCCGAGGTGCGAGCCCCGGTAACCATCATTTCCGAGGGGGTGAACCGGATCCTCACGCGGAAGGCCGGCCTCGTTCCCCGGGACTTCGCCCCCGAGGAGGTGGCCCTTTCGGTGAAGGAGGTCATCCAGCTTCCGAAAGGCGAGGTGGAAAAGAGGTTCGGTCTTTCGGAGGAGGAAGGGCTTGCGGTGGAGCTTATCGGGGAGGCCACCCTTGGGCTTCCGGGAAGCGGCTTTCTCTACACCAACACCACCTCGGTGTCGCTGGGGGTGGGGCTTTTTCTTTCGGACTTTGCCGAAAAAGGGATCAAACCCTACGAGCTTCTGGAGAACCTCAAGCGACACCCGGTGCTTTCCCGGCTCCTTTCCGGGGGCGAGATTCTGGAGTACGGGGCGCACCTCATTCCGGAGTGGGGGTTCGAGGGTCTGCCCCGTCTCTGTGGCGACGGGGTGATGGTGGTGGGGGACGCCGCCGGTCTGGTGAATCCCCTTTTCCGGGAGGGGACGAATCTGGCCATTTACTCCGGAATCATGGCGGGGAAGGCCGCCGTTTTTGCCCACGAGCGGGGGGATTTCTCCCGGGCCGCCCTTTACCTCTACGAGGAGGCCTTCCGTCAGAGTTACATTTACCGGGATCTGAAGTACTTTCGCAAACTCAAGAGGTTTCTCCGGGAAAACCGGCACTTCTTCGAAATCTATCCCGAAATCCTCAATCAGGTGTTGCACCTCTACCTCACCGCCCAGGGGCGGGCGAAGGAGGAGGTTTTCCGGGAGATCTTCACGCTATTCCGGAAGAAGCGAGGGCTTGCGGGTCTGTTGCGGGATTTTCTGAGGATGGGGAGATTTCTGCGGGGATGGTAGATCCGCGCAGGATAAGAACCATAGAGGACCTGAGAGAGTTTTTGCGGGAGTTTCTGGCCGGTCGAGGGGTAAGGGTGTATCTTTTCGGTTCCCGCGCCCGGGGGGAGGAGGCCCCCCATTCGGATGTGGACCTGGCCTTTGAGGGCGGGGAGGAGCTGGGGCCTCTCCTTGCCGAGCTTGAGGAAATCCTGGAGGAATCGCTTCTACCCCAGAAGGTGGATCTGGTGGATCTCCGGGTGGCCGGAGAGGAGTTGCGCCGAAGGGTGCTGGAGGAGGGAAAACTCTGGGTACCCTGAAACTGCGCCTTGAGGATTTTCCTGAAAAAGGAGGTGGGGGATGAAGCCCCTTCCCCGGGTCAACATTGACGACCGAATCTTTACCCTTAAGTACTATGTGGACGAAAAGTATGCCCATTTGAAAATAAAAGATCCCACGGTGTGCAAACGATGCGCGGAAAAGCCCTGTTTGCACTTCTGTCCGGCGGGGGTTTATCGTCTGGACCGCCGGGGAGAGATCACCGTGGGGTATCAGGCCTGCGTGGAGTGCGGTTCCTGTCGGGTGGCCTGTCCCCACGCCAACATAGAGTGGGATTACCCCCGGGGGGGCTACGGTGTGGCCTACAAGTTCGGCTAATCCGAAAGAGGCCGTTATCCTGGCCCTCAAAATCCTTCTGGTTTTTCTGGTGATAGCCGCGGGTTTGAGCCTGCGTTTCGACGATCTTCGTATCTGGGAGAAACGGAAAAATATATGGTATCTCGACGACAATCGTCCTATTTTTACCTCTTACGACGCCTTCTACTTTGCCCGTCTGGCCCGGGACTGGCAGGAGGGACGCTATCGTTCCGGGAAACCCGACCCCTATCGTTTCGTCCCGGACAATTACCTGACCGAAAATGTAACCTATCCCTTTCCGATCCCCCTCATGAGTCTTTCGGCGGCCAAACTTTCCGACTGGCTGGGGATCCCTCTTGAGAAGGTGGCCCTTTACTACACTCCCATTACCGCGGTGCTTTTCGTGATCCCCCTTTTTCTTTACCTGGAGAGTCTGGGTTACACCGCGGCTGGACTCCTAGGGGGGCTATGCGGGGTCACGGCCTTCATCTATGTGATACGCACCAGCATCGGCCGTTTTGACACCGATTCCCTCAATCTATTTTTTCCGATCCTCATAGCCTGGGCCCTTTTCATGTACTTTCGAGGCCGAAGACCCCTGGTGTGGGCCGGCGTGGCTTCGGCGGGGGCCTTCCTATATTACTGGTGGTACGCCCATCCCCACCTCATTCTGGTCCAGTTTCTGATCTTCGTCTTTCTTCTTTACCGGGAAAGGGGTGGTCGAAGAGAACTCCTCAGGAGGGACTGGTGGGCTATCGGGATCCTCTTTCTCCCCAACCTCTGGTATCTCTGGAAGTCCCCGGTGGCCCTTTTTAAGCAGATCTTTGAACTGATTCTTTCCATCGCCTCCTCCGCCCAGACGGGAATATTCCGGGACTATCCCAACATTCTGCAATCCATTTCCGAGCTCCAGAAGACCAAATCCGTCACTCAGGTGGCTGCGCTTACCGTGCAGAACAGATTTTTCTTCGTGCCGGGGCTTCTCGGGGCCCTGGGACTTCTTTTACGGGAAAGAAAAGCCCTGGCCTACCTCTGGCCTTACTTCGTCATCGGTCTTCTGGTATTCCGTTCAGGGAATCGTTTTGCCATGTATCTGGCTCCTTTCGTGGGGATGGGGTTGGGGTTTCTCGTTCATATTCTCGTGGAAAAAAGCCTTCCCCGCCTCGGCCTGGACCTTTCTTCCTCTCTGCGCAATCTGCTCGTCCTTCTGGTGATGGTCGTGGTGGGGGTGATTGTCTTCGGGGGGCAGAGAAGCAGTCGCGCCTATGTACCGGTGCCCAAGGCCAATTCCTTCGTGGCCCGGGACATGGAGAAACTCTCCCGTATTCTTCCGGAAGGGGCCTGGATCTGGAGCTGGTGGGATTACGGGTACGCCTTCGTTTACCTTTCCAGACGGGCGGTATTTATCGACGGCGGTTCGCAAACCACTCCCAAGACCTACTATGTAGCCCTTTCCTTTGCGTCTTCCTCGCCGGAGGAGGCCCGGAACATCACCGCCTTCGTGGCCCGGGAGGGGAAAACGGGCCTCAAGAAACTCCTCGAGGAGGGACATTCCGCCGAGGAGATTACGGATTCCGCCCGAAAGGGGCGCTTCTATGCACCTCCGGAACACCCCGTTTACTGGGTTTTCACCCAGGATCTCCCCCCGAAATACGGCTGGATAGGTTATTTCGGTACCTGGGACTTCCGCACCCGAAGGGGACATTTCGGTCTGGTGTTGGATCTCGCTCCATGTCGGAGGATGGGAAGGGGGCAGGTCCTTTTGTGCAGACGGGGAATAAGGGTGGATCTCGCCGCCCACAGGGTTTATCTGGGAGGCCGGAGCTATAATATTTCCAGGATGGTCTTTAAGACTCCCGAGGGAGTGCATTCCCGCAGCTTCGGGGAAAGAGGGTTCATCCTGGAGGTGGTCCCCACCCGTTACGGGGAAACCCTCTTTCTGGTGGACGAGCGCTCCTTTAAGAGTAATTTCAACCAGATGTACATCCTTCGTCGTTACGATCCCCGGTATTTTGATCTGGTAATGGACGATTTTCCCTTCATGGTGGTCTACCGGGTCAAGTGGAAACCGTGATTAATATTCCTTGAATACAAATTAATGGAATCACAAATAGTGAACCTTTCTGTTGGAACATCTTGATCCTAATTGCGGTGCTTCTAAGGAGATTCCGGGCGGAGGTTGAAACGGATTGGTTACCCGCACTCTTGGGGTTTCCACCTAGGAATTTTTGAGCCTTGTCCTGAACTTTCGGGGTAGAGGCGCTTTTTTGAAAGGCGTTGATGGTAGAAATTTTGATGCCAATCGCGGGGGTGAGGAGCTCGTAGGCGAAGCTAGAGGTACACGCTCAGAGCTTCCGCCTGGGGAATTTTTGCGTTATTTTGAATATCGCAGGAGGTAAATTTAAAGATTTGAAAAAACTTAAAGGTTATAAAGATTTCTATAGAATAAGAATAGGCGACTATAGGATTGGTCTTCAGATTAAAGAAAATAAGATTATTTTTGTTAGATTTTTGCATAGGAAGGAAATTTATAGGTGCTTTCCTTAGTACTGATGAGTCTGATTGGGTAAAAACAACATGCCGGTTGCGGTGGCGCTAAGCAGAGTTCGGGAGAAGCTTGAGGCGGATGCGCATTTCAGGGAGCTGGTGAAGGGCGGGGCCACTTTTTTCGTCCTTAGGATTCTCGGCATGGCCGTGGCCTACGCCTTTACGCCTGCGGTTACCCGCACTCTTGGGGCTTTCGCGTGGGGAATTTTTTATTTTTGACTATATATTAGGAAATCTTTGACACAAATTTAGCTATAATAGTGGAGGATAAAAATGCCTATTGTAGTAAGTATTCCTGATGAAATTTTAGAAGGTATGAAGTTGCCTAAAGATATTGCAGCAGCAAAAATAAAAGAAGAATTAGCTTTTTCACTTTATGAAAGAGGGATAATCTCTATGGGATTAGCAAGAAAATTATCCGGACTTAGTAAGTGGAAATTTATAGAAGCATTAGCAGAGAGAAAGGTGAAAAGGCATTATGGAGAGAGAGCTAATGGAAGATATAGAGTATGGAAGTAGTTAGTAATTCTTCTCCTATAATACATCTTGCCAAGATTGGAAAGCTTGATTTATTGAATCTTTTATTCGAGACAATAAAAATTCCAAAAGCTGTCTATCAGGAGTGTGTAATAGAAGGAGGTAGTAGGCCGGAAGTTAAGGTTATTAAAAATGCAAGATGGATTAAAGTACTTGAAGTTGACGATACAAATTTAATTAAGCTTTTAAAAACACAAATTGACGAAGGAGAATCAGAGGTAATTGTTTTAGCTTTAGAGATAGGTGCGGATTTAGTGTTGTTAGATGACTATGAAGTGAGAGAAAAAGCAAGATTGTTCGGATTTAAAGTGACAGAAACAATAGGTGTCTTGCTTAAAGCGAAGAAGAAAGGACTGATAAAAAGTTTAAAAAAAGAAATTGAGAATTTACAAAGTAGTGGATTCTGGATAAGAAAGGATCTTATAAAAGAAATACTAAGAGTGGCAGGTGAAAGTTAGAGATTTGTTTATTGGGGTATCTTGATCTCAATTGCGGTGGTACTGAGGAGATTCTAGCTAAGATTAAGGCGTATGCGGTTATCTGCACTCTCGGGACTTCTGTCTGGTGAATCTTTGTGATATATATCACTATGTTACAAATAGCTTTGTTGCTGGATAAGTGGGGGTGGCTTAGTCTTTTATGAATAATCTCTCGGTTGCGGTGGCGCTGGGGAGACTCCGGGCGAAGCTTGAGGCGGATGCGGTCATTCGTGCTATTGGAGCTTCTATTCGGACAATTCTTGCGTTATGCTTTGAAAAGATATTTGAGAGGTAGTTGACATGGAAATTAGGGAATTTCTAATCGAACACATAAAGTCCATGGTAAAAGAAGTAAGATGATTACTTCAGAAAGACGAGATAGGTTATGAATTATTTCTTTGACACTTCCGCTTTAGTTAAGCATTTCTCTAAAATACCTTCAATTCAGCAGTGGTTCATGAAGCGATAAATTTTTAAAAAGTCTAAAACCTTCCTTATAAAGGTTTCAACCTGGAAGGTTGGGGAACGACATAGGCTGCTTTTCTACTCATATTGGTTGTGTTCTTACTTATGCGCTTAATAACTGAAGGTTTAAGTCGGTGGTGAGGGCACGGTCTTTGAGGCCAAGCGGGCCTTGCGACGGGAATGGTGACAGCAGGAATACTTGGAAAATTTTTTTGATTATGGTAAAAATAACTTCAATCTGGTAAATATGGATTGCTATGGAAGGAAGTATGGAAGTACGCTTGGATAAGCAAGGAAGGATAGTTATTCCTGCCAAATTACGGCAAACAGTAGAGCTACGCCCCGGGGACCCACTGATTGTCCGTGTGGAGGGTGGACGGATCATTCTTGAAAGAAAAGAGGCCATACTCGAGCGGGTTAAACAGAGATTTGCGGCGGTACCCCCGGAGGTCGATCTGGCCGAAGAGCTAATCGCCGAGCGCAATGCAGAGGTCCGGCAGGAGGGGTAAACACATAGATATGAATCGCGTTTTGGATGCTTCGGCACTTTTAGCCTTCCTACACAAAGAGCCCGGAGCAGAATTTGTAGAGCTGGAGCGTTCGGTAATCTCCGCCGTCAACTGGTCGGAGGTGCTTTATAAGTGCCTGAGTTGGGGAGTAGACATTCAGGGGTTGCGTGAGGACTTAGAAGCTTTGGGCCTTTCCATCGAACCCTTTACGCTGCAAGATGCTGAGCTTGCTGCCGGATTGTGGCCTCAGACCCGTTCTCTGGGCCTGTCCCTTGGGGATAGGGCCTGCCTCGCCCTCGGCCTGAGGCTTGGGCTTCCGGTGATTACGGCTGATCGCTCTTGGAAGAATCTTCGACTGGACATTGAGGTTCGAGTTATTCGCTAAGAAGCGAACAGGTAAAGCCAAAAATATTAATGGAATCACAAATAGTGAACCTTTCTGTTGGAACATCTTGATCCTAATTGCGGTGCTTCTAAGGAGATTCCGGGCGGAGGTTGAAACGGATTGGTTACCCGCACTCTTGGGGTTTCCACCTAGGAATTTTTGAGCCTTGTCCTGAACTTTCGGGGTAGAGGCGCTTTTTTGAAAGGCGTTGATGGTAGAAATTTTGATGCCAATCGCGGGGGTGAGGAGCTCGTAGGCGAAGCTAGAGGTACACGCTCGGAGCTTCCGCCTGGGGAATTTTTGCGTTATTTTGAATATCGCAGGAGGGATAATATGGAGCTTAGAGAGAAAATAAAAAAGGAAATAGATAATATGCCGGAAGAATTGCTTCATTGTTTACAAAAATATCTTGAGGATATTGTCAAGGAAGATAAACAAAGAAAAAAACAAAGAAAAACGATTCATTTAAAGGGACAATACGATAATTTAAATGTTAGAAAAATAGCTTATGAATCCACTGCTTGTTGATACTAATAATATTAATATATGCGATTGACGCTGATTCTAAATTTCATGGTAAAGCTATTGATGTTATTTTGGGATCAGATTATATATTGTATACTACCTCTAAAAATGTTTCTGAATTTCTAGTTGTTCTGACAAGAAGTAAAGATAAAGATATAAAGATAGATGCTGCCGAAGCTCTAGAAATATTGGAAAGTTTATTTGCCGAGATACAGTCCGGGGTTGGATGCGGACGAATATTTGAACCATGACGTGAAGAGTGATGCAGTGGGGAGGAGGAAGGTGGTTGCGTTTACTATTTTGTGTACTGCTTGATAGCTAATGGTAAATTTTTACCGGAGGTTTAAGATGGAAAAGTTTAGTGAAAAAGATTTCGATCTTGGAATATTGCCTGAAGAAGCAAAAAAAGAATTAATAGATTTTTATCAGTTTTTGATTTTTAAATATGGAAAAAGAGTAAACAAAGTCGAAGAATTGAAAAAACTATTTACGAAGCCTAAAGGAAAATTGCCTCAAGATTATAGGTTTGATAGAGAAGAAGTACATGCTAGATAGATTTTTTGTGGATTCAAATATTTTGATTTATGCGATATGTGAAAACTCGCCAAAATGTGATATTGTCAGGCAATTATTGATAGATAAAGCTAATCAAGTAGTTGTCAGTTCTCAAGTAATATAATGGGTTTATTGCCGTATCTCTAAAGAAAAATATCTTAATTATGGAAAATATTTATGCTAATGCTTTTATGGAAATTTTTGATTTTGCAATTATAACGAAGAGAGATATTAAAAAAGCAATGTTCGTTAAAGAAAAGTATAAATATAATTATTGGGATAGTTTAATAATAGCCTCAGCATTAGAGAATGATTGTTCAGTTTTATATACAGAGGACATGCAGCATGGTCAGATAATTGAGGGGAGATTAAAAATAGTAAATCCTTTTGTCGGGATATCTTAATGGTAATTGCGGTGGCGCTGAGTAGAGTTCGGGCGAAGCTTGAGGCGGATACGGTTACTTGTATCCTTGGGGCTCTTTTTGTATAAAAGATGAAAATAAAGCTGGTTAACAATTTTTCTAAAAAGATAATTTTTACAAACCATGCACTTGAGAGAGCTGAAGAAAGAGGTGCTACAATAGAGGAAATTTGGGAGGTTTTGAATACAGCTGAAAGTTCTCTTGCTAAAAAAGGAAAATATCAAAAAGAAAAGATTTTTAAATTTGGGAAGGAATGGATGGGGAAGATTTATGAGGAAAAGAAAATAAGAGTTATTTATACTGAAGAGGAAGATAATATAGTGGTAATAACTGTTTATGTTTTCTATGGAGAATGGAAGATGGAGGTTAAGAAATGAAGATTTATTACGATGATAAATATGATCTTTTATATATACGTTTTTCAGAAATAGAAAAAGAAAATGTTAAGAATGTGGAAGTTATGGAGGATATTATTTTAGATATTGGAAAAGACGACAAGATAGTGGGAATAGAAATTTTAAATGCATCTGAGAAGGTGAATTTGAAAGATATATTGCCTATTAGATATTTTTCAGAGAGATCTGATCTTCTTATTGAAAATAGGGACTTTGGATAGATTCCCTTACTTCGCCGAGCTGGTAAGGGGCAAGGGCGGCTTATGCCTTTACGTATGCGGTTATCTGCACTCTCGGGACTTCTGTCTGTTGAATCTTTGTGATATATATCACTATGTTACAGATAGCTTTGTTTCTGGATAAGTGGGGGTGGATTAGGCCTTTATGAATAGTCTCTCGGTTGCGGCGGCGCTAAGCAGACTCCGGGCGAAGCTTGAGGCGGATGCGCATTTCAGGGAGCTGGTTAAGGGCGGCGCCACCTTTTTCGTCCTCAGAATCCTCGGCATGGCCGTGGCCTACGCCTTTACGCTTACGGTCACCCGCACCCTTGGGGCTTCCGCCTGGGGAATCTTTGCGCTGTGCCTGACCGTGCTCCAGATAACCTCGGTAATTGGAAGACTCGGGCTGGATACGGCACTTTTAAGGTTTATAGCCCAATACAACGCCCAGGGTAAGGGAGCCACCGCGAGAAGCATATATATTAAATCGGTAAGTCTGGTAATTCCTTTTTCGCTATTCCTTTCCGTTGCTCTATATTTCCTGGCGCCCGTGCTTTCCGCAAAGGTTTTCGGGAAAGAATATTTAACCCCTTACATGAGGCTTATGGCTTTTGCCGTTCTTCCTTTTGTTTTGCTTTATATAAATTCGGAAAGCCTCCGGGCCTTTAAAAAGATAAAAGAATACACGATATTTCAAAATTTACTGCCGTTTTTAATCGCCTTATTTTCTCTTGGAATTTTCTTTGCCTATTTACATATCAAAAGTACGGAAGCGGTTATTTATGCTTATGTTATCGGAATAGGGGCAGCGTTTCTGTTGAGTGCCGCCTCTCTTCGAGAGGAATTCGTTAAAGCAAACGGAACCAAAGAAAATGTTCCCCTCAAACACATACTTTCGGTTTCTTTTCCCATGCTCATGTCAAGCTCGCTTTTTATGGTAATGTCCTGGACGGACACGATAATGCTGGGGATGTGGCGCACGCCGGAAGAGGTTGGTATATATAATGTGGCGGTAAGGCTATCCATGATCACGAGCTTTACTCTTGCGGCCATAAATTCCATTGCGGCCCCGAAGTTTGCCGAGTTTTGGGGAAAGGGAGATTTGGAGAGTTTAAAAAGAGTGGCTCAGCAATCTACGAAGTTAATCTTTTGGACTTCGGCTCCGGTTCTTGTTTTGTATTTAATTTTTCCCGGATGGTTCATGGGCTTGTTTGGAGAGGAGTTTAGAATGGGGGCCTTGGCTCTGGTGTTTCTTGCTCTGGGGCAGTGCGTGAACGCTCTATGTGGTAGTGTGGGATATATTCTTCAAATGACCGGTAAAGAAAAAATCGTTTACGCTGTTATTTTTTTGGCGTGTTTAATTAATATAGGCTTAAATTTCTTGTTGATTCCCATGTTTGGTTTGTATGGAGCTGCTATTTCCAGCTTTTTTAGTGTTTGCTTCTGGAATATAGTTATGTTGTTTTATATTAAGTCTTTGTATGGATTTTATACTGTTAGTTTTGGAATTTTGAGTATGAGGATGGGATTGTAGGTTGAGACTTTCCTCCGGAGGAAGGGTGGAGTTTGACCAGGATATATTCGAATGGTTTCCGGTCGATGGTGTTATTAAGGGTGCGCTAATATATCGTTAGATATGGGGGAAGTGATTATGGAGAATAACAGATTCGTAGCATTGGTTGGAGCTGGATATTGGGGTAAAAATTTATTGAGAGTTCTATATGAATTGAAAGTTTTGCATACAGTGTGTGAAATTGATGAAAGAATTGTCGCTGAAAGAATGAGAAAATTTCCGGATGTATATTATACTTCTTCTTATGAAGAAGTCTTAAATAATAGAGAAATTAAGGCAGTAGTTATTGCTACTCCTGCAGCTACTCATTATGAAAAGGCAAAGCAGGCGCTTTTAGCTAATAAAGATGTTTTTGTGGAAAAGCCATTGGTATTAAATTTGGAAGAAGGAAAAGAGTTGATCGAGATTTCGAAATATAAAGATCTAATTTTAATGGTTGGCCATATTTTTCATTATCATCCAGCGATTATAAAGTTGAAACAAATCATAAAAGATGGTGGTTTGGGAAAAATTCAATATATTTACTCTAATCAATTAAACATAGGTAAATTTAGGACCGAAGAAAATGTGCTTTGGAGCTTTGCTCCTCATGATATTTCGATTATTTTGATGTTATTAGAAGAGGAACCCTTTAGAGTAGGTGCTTTTGGATTGGCAGCACTAAATAAAGATATATTTGATGTAACTATTACTACTCTCGAGTTTAAAAGTGGTATAAAAGCTCATATATTTGTAAGCTGGTTACATCCCTTTAAAGAGCGAAAATTGGTGGTAGTGGGCTCAAAAGCTATGGCTGTGTTTAATGATGTCAGTGATGAAAAACTTGTTATTTATCCCCATCGAATTGAATGGAAGAATGGAAAGATTCCAGTAGCTCATAAGGCGGAATGTTACACCGTGGAGGTAGAACCACTTGAGCCACTAAAAGAAGAGATGAAACACTTTATTGAATGTGTACTTGAGAGGAAGCGTCCGCGAACGGACGGTGAGGAAGGATTGAGGGTTCTAAAGATATTAAAATCTTGTGAAGATGCTCTTCGAGAGGGCAAAGTTATTGAAATAAAAGGTCAAATTTTTGAGAGTGGGTCGTTTTTTGTCCACCCCTCAAGTTACATAGACGAAAATGTGAAAATTGGTGAAGGTACTAAAATTTGGTATTTTTCTCATATTCTTCAAAATACAATAATAGGTAGAAATTGTATAATCGGGCAAAATGTAATGATTGGGCCGGATGTAGTGATAGGAGATGGCTGTAAAATTCAAAACAATGTTTCTGTTTATAAAGGAGTAACTCTGGAGGATGGAGTATTTTGTGGTCCGTCTTGCGTTTTTACCAATGTTATAACTCCACGAGCCTTTATTGAAAGAAAGCACGAATTTAAGCCAACACGGGTAAAACAGGGGGCTACTATAGGAGCTAATGCAACCATCATGTGTGGAGTAACAATCGGCAGATATTCGTTTATTGGAGCCGGGGCGGTGGTGACCTCTGATGTTCCCGATTATGCTCTTTTTCTGGGGGTTCCGGCCAGGCATTCCGGATGGGTCTGTAAGTGCGGTGTGGTGCTTACACGAAAGACAAAGAGTGAGAAAAGAGAGGAATTAGTTTGTGCAAATTGTGGAAGTAAATACATACTTGACGGAGAAAAATTTATAGTATTGGAGGAAAAGATATGAGGGTTATTGCCAGGAGAACGGAAGAGGGTTTCTTGATTCCTTTTTGCGGAAATCTTAAAAATATTCAGGCAGATGAAGTGGAATTGTATGTTTTATTGATAAAAAGATCTTTCACCGAAGAATTAAGAAAAACCCTAAAAAAAAATCCAAACAGAAAGATAGATTTTAAAGAAGAATGGCATAAATATTTAGAGGAGAAATATTGTGGCTAAAATACTCGTTGATATCAATGTGATTTTGGATGCAGTTTTAAATAGAGATGAGATTAGTAGTGCACTCTTAGATAAATTGGCCGATTCTTATCATGAATTGTTTGTAACGGCTTCTATGGTAGCTGTTCTTGATTATTTTCTCAATAAATATAACGCAAACAAAAAGGAATTCAAGAAGAAGTTCTTTAGCAGATTTAAGGTAATTACTACTACTGGTATGGATGCATTGAATGCCTTATCTTTTGAAGACGGTGAAGATGCTTTGATATCTTTATCTTTTAAAAGAGTGGCTAAAGATGGTTTGATAATTACAAAAGACAGGAAATTCCCCTCAAATGGTTTATCGGTTTTAACACCCGAGGAGGCGTTATATAACCAAGAACTTTTTGGTCAAGAGGAGAATAAAACGATATCCCTGTTGGATTTGCAGAAAGAATACAGACATCTGATGGAGGAAATTGATGATGTCATATTAAAGTGTGCATCAGGTGGCAAATACATACTCGGGTCGGAAGTTTCGGAGTTCGAACAGAAATTAGCTAATTACATCGGTGTCAAACATGCCATAGGGGTATCTTCCGGCACGGATGCTTTGGTGCTATCCTTAAGGGCCCTGGCAATCAAACTTAAGGGAAAGGAGTATTGGGATAAAGAGGATTTGGTGATTACTACCCCCCTCACTTTTACCGCCACCGGAGAGGCCATTTTAAGGGCCGGGGCAACCCCTCTTTTTGTAGACATAACTCTTGATACCTTTAACCTTGACCCTGAGGAAGTCGAAAAAACTCTTGAGAAATATGAAAACAGAGTGGTGGGAATTTTACCGGTCCATCTCTACGGACACCCCTGTGACATGGACCGGATAATGAGGCTTGCTCGAGGAGCGGGAATTTTTGTGGTGGAGGATTGTGCGCAAAGTTTAGGGGCTCGGTGGAACGGTAAACAAACCGGGAGTTTCGGCGATGCCGGTTGTTTTAGCTTTTTTCCCACTAAACCTCTCGGAGGCTTTGGAGACGGAGGCATGATAGTGACGGATGATGATGAGCTTGCGGATATCATCAAAATGCTTCGCACGCATGGTGGAAGAGACAAAAATCGTCCCGAGCACATAGGTTACAATGCCAGACTCGACACCCTTCAGGCAGCCATATTACTTACCAGACTAAAATATCTAAATGAATTTACGGAAAAACGCAGGAAAATAGCCGAATTTTATCATAAGAAATTAAAAGGAATAGACTGGCTAGTTCTTCCGGTGGAGCACGAAAAAGCTTTTCATGTATATCATCAATATACGGTAAGGGTGCGGGGAAGGAACAGAGATGATGTGCGGGAAGGATTGAGGGAGAAGGGGGTCCACACCATGGTGTATTATCCGGTTCCGCTTCATCGAATGGAGGTTTTCCGTCGGACCCGAATGGAGATATTCGGAAGTCTGAAGAATGCCGAGACAGTTTCCAAAAGTGTTTTGAGTTTACCCATAGAACCTTTGTATTTTGAGCGTAAGGATATTCTGGAAAAAGTGGTAAGTGCTTTTTTGGAATGCGAGTAAGACCTTACGCTATATGGATATCGCCTTTCGCTACGGCTTACGGGTGGTGGTACGGGTATTGGGCGGTCGCCGGAACGCTTTGCAGGATTTTTTACGAAAGGAGGGGATAGATACAGCGGTTTATTATCCTCTCTCCGTGCATCTGCAGCCTGCTCTGCGGCGTCTCGGCTATCGCTTGGGTGATTTTCCTGTGAACGAAACAGGCTGTGATGAGGTCACGGTGTTTTTGCTTATGTTTTCTGGATAGGAGAGACCATCGGTGCACAAGTTATAACTCAAGTTTTTGAGAGATTTTCGGATTTTAGAGAGGAGGTCTATGTCATGAAAAATTTTAAATATATTGCTGGTTTAGTTTATAAAACCTCAAACATAATGTTAAGCCATATAGAAAATTTTTTGGCTTGTAATGTTTCTTCTAATAACTTTAAAAATCCTCCATTGTTTATAATAGGTGCGCCAAGAAGTGGTACTACTATTTTATATCAAATTCTAATTAATAATTTCGAGTATGGATTCCTCTCGAATTTGCATTGTTTTTTTTACGGATTTCCCTCGTTAGTACAATTTTTTTTAAGGATTTTAAATATTAGTGTATCTTGTATTCCTTATCATTCTCATTACGGTTATGTGTCCGGTTTTCTATCACCAAGTGAGTGTGGCTCTTTTTGGTACAGATGGTTTCCGAAGTCTCCGGATTTTGTCGAATATGTACCTGCGGGAAGTCTTCGTAAAATGCGCAAAGTTCTAATTTTTTTAGAAAGATTATTTGATCGACCTTTATTGTTTAAAAATGTCTATAATTCTTTACGGCTCCAGCATTTTCTTTCCGTTATGCCAGAATCTAAATTTATTGTAGTTAAAAGGAAAATTTATTATAATGCTTTATCTATCTTAATTGCAAGAGTTAGAATTAGCGGATCTTTGAGTAACTGGTTTTCTGTGAAACCGCCAGACATTAAAGCCAATAGCCCATATGAAGAAGTGTTAGATCAAATTGCTGCTATATATAAATATATCGAGCATTTTATTAATGTCTATCCGGACAAATTTTTGGTTATTAAGCTTGAAGATTTAGTTGATAATCCGCAAGAGGAATTAATAAGGATATCATCTTTTTATCCATGGGTTAGGACTTCTCGTAATTATCCTCGCTTTGAAGGTATACTAAATTCTTCTGAAGTAAATAAAGATTTGTCTGTACCAGAAATTAATACGGAAAAATTGAAAGCTTTGGTGATTGATAGATTTGGTAATTTAGATAGTTATCCATAGTAAATGAAAATGATTCTGGGGATATAATGATATCACCTCATCTTTTTGTTCAGCCTAAATGGTTGGATTTGTATAAAGAGGCTTATTTTTTTAGTTATCTGGTAAAAGATGAGATGGTTTTGCCTTTGGTTTTTAAAAATCGTTTCGGCCTGCGTGTTATTACTCATCCTCCACTAACGCCTTACTTGGGGCTTCCTAAAGAATGCGCTACACGGGAAGCTTTGGATTTCTATGCAAAATCTATTAAGGACAAACGCCCAGATTATGTTTATATTGCTTTCCCTCCTGGAGTACATGATTTACTGCCCTTTAAGTTTGCAGGGTTTACAGTCGAAGTGCGATATACTTATATTCTTGATTTAGAATTTGATGAGGAAAAGTTGTGGAGAAATATGGATAAAACTCGTAGAAATGACATTAGAAAAGCCTACAACGATAGACTTCAGGTCGTCTCGTTAGACATTCAATCTGTATCAATAGCCGCAGGTCTTATACGAAAAACCTTTGCCCGTCAGGGTCGATCTGTGCCGTGGCTTGGCCTGGCCAGAAGGATAATGGAGAAGTCTCTTGGTGAAGGCTGGGGACGGGGTTGGCTGGTGAAGCAGGGAGATACACCAATCAGTTTTACCTTCATCGTGTGGGATGAGACGACCGCTTACTACCTTCTCGGAGGTTATGATCAGGAAAAGCGTCATCATGGTGCCGGACCTTTAGGCATGTGGGAAGCCATTCGTTTTGCGAAAAGCATAGGACTTAAACGGTTTGATTTTGAGGGATCTGAAATTCCTTCCATTGAGCGTTACTTTAGAAAGTTTGGTGGAGTACTGACTCCGTATTATGCCGTGCGTTACATGTCACCTCGTTTTCAGATTTTTCACGCTCTTTATCGGATGATGAAGCGAATATGATGCACCACTGGCTCAAATGGCTCGAACGAGAAGAGTGGACTAAAGAAGGGTTGCCACTGGATTTTCCCTCCCAAAGGCCCTTTTACGATCTGCCCATTTTTCGTCCCTATCTTGATGAGTTTATCATCTCACGGGGATTGTGGGAGCCGCCTTCTTACTATGGAAAACGGTTTGCGGTTTGTATCACCATGGACCTGGATTCCTTTTTCACCAGGAAGGAATATCTGCGAAAGCTGGTGTGGGCTTTGCGGAAGCACGAACCCAAGATGATTTTGGCCTCCGTGTATGGCCTGATGAGGAGAAATGGTGATACGGATCTTGAAGATTACTTGGAAGTTTACCGAAAACATAAGGTGCGGGCCACTTTCTTTGTGCCTTTTTACTTGGGATACAGCCAGGATCCCCGGGATCCTCTTTATTCGTTGACCCAAAAGATTGCCTTTGACGGACGGAAATATGTGCTTCGGGAGGTTTTGCTTCGAATAGCAGAAGAGGGCCATGAAATCGGATTGCACCCCTCTATTCCCGCGGCTTTTGATGGGGAACGCCTCAAAAGCGAAAAGCTGGGGCTTGAGCGGATGCTGGACATGGAGATTGTCAGCCTGCGCCAGCACTGGCTGATGTGGCACCCTCAAGAGACTCCCCGCCTCCAAACCGAAGCGGGCTTTCTCTACGATTCCACTTTTGGCTTTAATCGGCTTCCGGGTTTTCGCGCCGGTACCTCTTATCCTTTTCGCTTTTATAAAGACTCGGTTCTTGAGTTGCCTCTTATCCTGCAGGAAGGGACTCTTTTGAAAGGGCTTAGCGCGGGGGCTCTGGGACTTTCGCTGAAACGGGCCGTGGAGCTAGGGAAAACGATACTTGAACGGATAGCCAGGGTGGGCGGCGTGGCGGTGATTCTGGTGCATCCTTCCATTCGGGGATCTCCGGAGAGTGAGGAGCGTCTGAGGTGGCTTGAAGCCCTGTTGAGCGAAGCCATCCATCTGGGAGCTGTCTTTATGACCATTGGCGAAGTGGGGCGTTTCTGGCAGGAGCACTACGAATCCTTGTGGGAGGAAGCTTTGGGGCAGGTTTTTCAAAATTTACCCCTGGAGCAGTGGAATGTGTGGCGTTTTCGGACTGATCGGGAAGAATAGCTCTTCTGTATCCGGAGATGTTTTCCGCCTCCTTCGTCACAGAGGGCCTGACGATTATGGCCTTTTGTGCTGGGATGGAGAAAAACCCCCCACCCGGGGAAAGCGTGTGAGCTGTGCCGCCTCTCTGGTATATCTGGCTCACACCCGTCTTTCCATTCTGGACCTCTCTAAGGCCGGATGGCAGCCCATGGGGACGCCGGACGGGCGGTACTACATCGTGTACAACGGCGAGGTTTACAACTACCGGGAGTTGCGTGCGGAGCTGGAGAAGGCGGGCGTTCGGTTCCGTTCCCATACGGATACCGAGGTGGTGCTCCGGGCTTACGCCCTGTGGGGACCGGAGGCGCTGAACCGGTTCGTCGGGATGTTCGCCCTGGCCATACTCGACACGAAAAGGCGGGCGGTCTTTCTGGCCCGCGACTTTTTCGGCATCAAGCCCCTTTATTACACCCATCTTCCCGACGGGGGGCTGGCTTTCGCCTCGGAGATCAAGGCTCTCTTGGCTCTGCCCGGAGTGAAAGCCCGGGCCCATCCCCAGCGTCTTTACGACTATCTCCGCTACGGTCTTACCGACCACGCCCCGGAGACCCTCTTTCAGGGCATTTACCACCTGCCTCCGGCCCACTACATGGTGGTGCCGGTGGATGAGCCACGAAGGGCCGAACCCGTTCGATACTGGGACCCCACGCCCACGGAAACCCTGGACATTTCCTTTGAGGAAGCTACCTCTCGCCTGAGGGAGATGTTTCTTGAAAGCGTGCGCTTGCATCTTAGAAGCGATGTGTCGCTGGGAAGCGCCCTTTCCGGAGGGATTGATTCCTCGGCCATTGTGTGCGCCATACGCCATCTGGACCCCGGGGCTGAGATTCACACCTTCAGTTTCATTGCCGAGGATGCGCCGGAGATCAATGAGGAGCGCTGGGTGGACCTGGTGGGAAGGCATGTGCGGGCCCGGGTGCACAAGGTGCGTCCCCGGCCGGAGGAGATCGTGGAGGATCTGGACGACCTGATATATGCCCAGGACGAACCTTTCGGCAGCACCAGCATTTATGCCCAGTACCGGGTGTTCCGTCTGGCCCGGGAGCACGGCATTAAGGTGATGCTTGACGGACAGGGCGCAGACGAGCTATTGGCGGGGTATCCCACCTACTATGCGGCGCGCTTTCTTTCCCTTCTTCGGCAGGGAAAGTGGGGAGCGGCGTTATATTTCCTGAGGCACGCCTCGAAGCATCCGGCTTCTCAAGGGATTTGGGCCATTCTCAAGCGGACCGTAGCACATTTGTTGCCGGATTCGTTGCAAAGCCCTCTTCGGCGAATGGCCGGGGAGGAAGTGCTCCCCGCCTGGATGAACGGCGAGTGGTTTGCCGAGCGCGGGGTGCGTCCTCGTCCCCTCTGGAAAAGCCGTAGCCGGGAGGCCCTGAAAGAACAGTTGCTCCTCACCTTTGCCCAAATCAATCTGCCATCCCTGCTGCGCTACGAGGACCGAAATTCCATGTGGCATTCCATTGAAAGCCGGGTTCCCTTTCTCACTCCTCAAGTCGTGCAGTTTGTCTTTTCTTTGCCTGAGGGGTACATTCTTTCCCTTCAGGGCGTGACCAAGGCTGTGTTTCGCGAGGCAATAAAAGGGCTCGTCCCCGACTCCATTCTCAACCGGCGTGATAAAATTGGCTTTCGGACGCCGGAGGCGCGCTGGCTGACTGCTCTTCGCCCCTGGGTGGAAGACTTACTTCGAAGCGAGGCAACCCGGGCGATACCGGTTCTCTGTCTGGAGGCGGCCCGAAAGGAGTGGAAGGCCATGCTTGAGGAAAAGCGGCGTTATGACAGCCGTTTCTGGCGCTGGGTGAATCTCATCCGCTGGACGGAGCGGTTCGAGGTGGAGTATGAGTAAAGTTGTGCATGTGGCGGGCGCGCGTCCACAGTTTATCAAGCTGGCTCCGGTGCTCAAAGCCTTTAGAGAGAAATGCTCATGCCACCTGTTTGTTGCTCATACTGGAAAAAAATGCCCGTCTCATCCTTACCGACTCGGGCGGTGTGCAAAAGGAGGCCTTTTTCTTTCGGGTACCCTGCCTTACCCTGCGGGAAGAGACGGAATGGGTGGAAACCCTTGAGGGAGGCTGGAATCGGCTGGTTGGTACGGATCCAGAGCATATTCTACAGAAGGCCCAAACTGCGCTTTCGTTGAAGAATGATGAGGCACGGACTTTAAAAGACTTATATGGCGGCGGAAGGGCTGCGGAGAGAATCGTAGAGATAATAAGGAAGACAGATGCGGAAGGTTTTGATTGTTACCTATTGGTATCCTCCAAAGCAGGCTATCGGCTCTCTGCGTGTGGAAAAATGGGCCAAGTATCTGCCAGAGTTTGGCTGGGAGCCGATCGTAGTCACGGTGGAGCCTCGCACGGATATGTACACGCGTCATGGTGCGCTTCCAGATGAGCTGCGTCGGGGAAAAGTATATCGGACTCGTGACCTCTCCCTGAATGAATTTCTTTACTCCTGGGCGAGCCGTTTTCGTACGCAAAAAGGCGTTTCCGACGGTGGAGGGTATAAAAGTCCCTCCACGCTCCACCGATTTGGACTAAGGATTGGATCCTTTGCCTACCGCCTTTACAAGCAGCTGATCTGTTTTCCTGATGAAGCCGTCCCCTGGCTGCTCGAATACCCCAAAATTGAACGCATTACTCAGAAGGAACGCCCTGATGTTGTGCTTAGTTCCTCTCTGCCCAACACTTGTCATATTATTGCTTCTCGCCTAAGTCGGCGTTTGAGACTTCCATGGGTGGCGGACTTTCGGGATCTCTGGACGCAAAATCATGCGTTTCGCAGAATTTTTCCACTGCGTTTACTTGAAGTATGGTTAGAGAAGCGCACCATTGCTCACGCAGCTGCACTGATTACAGTCTCAGAACCGCTGAAGGACCAACTGGAAAGTCTTCATCGTAAACCCGTTTTCGTCATACCCAACGGTTTCGATCCGGACGATTTTCCGGAAGAATCTATTTCGTCCAACCCTGATGGACCGCTCCTTATTGTGTATACCGGCATGATCTATCCCGGGAAGCGAGATCCGAGTCCCTTATTTGCAGCACTAAGTGTTTTGTTGCGGCGTGGAAAGATTAGCTCCGGGGATGTGCGGGTGGATTTTTATGGTCGCAAGCTGGATGTTGTATTGGATCTGCTTGAACGCTATCCAGAGGTGAAGGACATGGTGCAGCTTAGAGGAGAAGTAAGCCACGAGGAGGCTATGAAAGCTCAGCGGGCTGCGGATGTGCTTTTACTTTTGGGGTGGACGGATCCTCAAGCCCGGGGGATTTACACGGGAAAAGTTTTTGAGTACCTGGGAGCGAAACGGCCTATTCTAAGCATAGGGCCAGAGGGAGATGTTATTGAAGAGCTTCTTAATGAAACGAAAGCAGGTGTTCATCTAAAATCTGTAGAAAGTATTGCGTCGTGGCTGGAGCGGTGGTTGCAGGAGAAGAAGGTGTACGGTGCCCCTGCTTATCAAGGGGATGAAGAAGTTATCCTGAGGTATACTCGTCGGGAGCAAACGCAAGATTTGTCAAAAACTCTCGATTTTGTGATAAAATTATGAAAAGTGTTTCTTTGAAAAGAATAGAATTTTTATCATCTGTCCTTTTGCGAGGAATCTCCTCGAAAGTTTTGGTTTTGGCGCTTGTTCTGCTTCCTTGGGTTAAGCTCGAGTTGTTTCCTCGAATCACTTGGGCCGATGCGGTATTTCTGCTTTGGGGCCTGACACTTTACATACAATGGACTTCTCATCAATGTCCGTTATGGCTGCCTTCGTGGCCGCTAAGGGTTTACGGGTTTTTTCTAATCCTGTGGACAATAACCCTGCTTACTTCTGGAATGAATGTCCCCCATCTAGGGGCGTATACTTTCGAAATCGTCGGACTCATTTACTTAGCTGGGTTAAGCTGGCTGCTTGCCTATGTTCTTTCCACTTCATCTTTAATCTTTAAAACAACTATTAATGCCATTATTTTAGGGATAACTGTGACCTTATCCTTTGGGCTTGTTGGCATCTTAGATGCTATACTATTAGGGAAGTTCACGGTCTTCTTCTACAACAATGCGAATAAACTTATAGCAACATTCAAGCACCCCAACCAGCTTGCAGGGTTTTTTGTACTATTCTTACCCTTGATTTGGGAGCGTTTTCTCTATGCTACTCGCTTAAAAACGCGCGTGTTCTATGGAGCATTGTCTTTGCTGACGCTTGTGGAAATTGCAGCGAGCGGATCGAGAGCGGGCATGGTCGCTGCGCTCTTCGGGTTGGGGTTGGGCTCAGCATATGTCGTTTTTAGGTTTTCGTTGCGTCGAGTGGTCTTGATAGGAATAATCGCTGCTGGCTTTGGAGCAGCAATCGCTTATTTACAGCCTTCTATTTGGGTGATTCATCGTGCTTTTGGTGGCTTTCAGGTTGTCGCACATGGAGAAATCACCGACCCATTTCGTCAGGAAAACTGGCGTATGGCTTTACAGATCTTCTACCGATATCCGCTCACAGGCTACGGTGTGGCCAACATAGCCCTAGACTACGGGTACGAAATCCACAACACCTACCTCGCTGTGGCGGCAGAGACCGGTTTTTTAGGGCTCCTGCCTTTTATTGGGCTCCTGACTTTCACGCTCTTTCTCGCTTGGCAAAATACTCGTTGGGCTAAAAAAACGGGTCAATGGCCCGATGTGGCCTTGGGGCTGTGGATTGGATTATTGGCCGAGTTGCTGTACGCCACTCAGCATCATATGCTTCGGGCCCGCCACCTGTGGGTGGCGCTGGCCTTAGTGGTAGCGTTAAATGTGCTTCTAAGACGAACATGGTTCTCTGGAGGGCGCGTTTAATATGTGTGGCATTACCGGTTTTTGGATTAAGTATGCTGGGAAAGGTGATGAGCGAGGGCGGCTTGCACAAATGAACGCGTCCCTTACCCACCGCGGCCCTGACGAGGACGGCTTCTTTACCGAAGGGCCTGTGGGCCTGGCCAATCGCCGTCTGAGCATACTCGATCTCGAGGGCGGGCGGCAGCCCGTGTTCAACGAGGATAGCTCGGTGGTGGTCGTCTATAACGGCGAGATCTACAACTACCCCCAACTACGGACTGAACTGGAAGCGAAGGGCCATCGCTTCGCCACCCGCACGGATACTGAGGTCCTGGTGCACCTTTACGAGGAGGAGGGGCCGGATTTTGTGAAACGCCTACGGGGGATGTTCGCCTTCGCCCTTTATGATCAACGCAAACAGGAGCTTCTTCTGGCCCGGGATTCTTTCGGTATTAAACCTTTAGTTTATGCTGAACTACCAGAAGGCTTCTTTTTTGCCTCGGAGCTCAAAGCCCTCCTTTCCCTGCCCTTCTTCCCCCGCGAGGTGGATGGCGAGGCCGTGGCTTTTTACGCTGCTTTCAATTACATCCCCGCCCCGTGGACCGTCTGGAAGGCGGCCCGCAGACTTCCGCCGGGGTATCTCATGCGGGTGAGGAAGGGGAAGGTTGTTGAGCTTAGATCCTATGTGGAGTGGCCTCGGGAACCCGCCCCCTCTTCGATAGAAGAGGCCGTGGAAAGATTGGAGGAGACTTTGAAGGATTCCGTGCGAGGGCATCTTATTTCCGATGTGCCGGTGGGAGCTTTTCTTTCCGGTGGGCTTGATTCCTCCCTCGTCTGTGCGCTGGCCCAGAGAGAGCTTTCCGGGCCCCTCCGGACCTTTACCATTGCTTTTCCCGAGTGGCCCACTTACGATGAGGCTCGCTATGCCAGGAAAGTGGCCGAATACCTTGGTACACAGCACGAAGAAATCCCGGTGACCGCCCGTGAGGCCCGGGAGATTATGTGGGAGGTGTTGGAGCACCTGGACGAGCCCTTTGCGGATTCCTCCCTGGTTAATGTGGGCCTTATCAGCAAGATGGCGGGAAGGCGAGTCAAAGTGGTCCTTTCTGGGGACGGGGGAGACGAGTTTTTTGCCGGATACAACAAGTATCAGGGGCTGGCCCTGGTGGAGAGGCTCTATCCCTGGCGTGGTCTTTTCATGCCCCTTAAATGGCTGCCTTTTCCGGAAAGACGGGGAAGTCGTGTGGGGGAGAGGCTTCGCCAGGTTCGAAAGCTTTTGAGACTGCTTCGTCCGGAGGCTTTCGAGCGCTACCTCCGGGCTACCATGGCCACCGAGCCGGAGACGGTGGACGGTTTGCTCAGGGATGACTTTTCAGGGCCATTATCGGTTTGCTCAAAGGCCCTTTATCGGGTGTGGAAGGAGTCCGAGGAGCGGTATCCGGAAGACAGGATAAACACCTGGCTTCGGGCGGACGCCCACTGGGTACTTCCCTACGATATGTTGCATAAGGTTGACACGGCCAGTATGCAATACAGCCTTGAGGTGCGGGTGCCGCTGGTGGATGTAAGGGTGGCGCGGATGGCTTTTTCCCTTCCCGGTAAGTGGAAGCTCCGGGGATTGACCCGGAAGTGGATCCTCCGGAAGGTGGCGGATAAATACCTCCCTGAGGAGATTCTTGAAAGACCCAAGGGAGGTTTCGGTATCCCCCTCGGGGAGTGGATGCGCGGGGAGCTTCGGGAGGTTTTCGAGGAGTATTTTTCATCTTCGGGGCTTAGCGAATCCGTGTGGAAACCGGAGGGGGTGCGGAAACTGTGGGGGGAACATCTCAGCCGCCGAAGGGATCGGTTCTGGGAGCTATGGAATGTTTTCGTCTTTGAGGTGTGGAGGCGAAGGTGGAGACCGATGTTTTAAGAAAGGCAAGGTTTCTCTTTCTTGCCAATACAGACTTCAATCTTTACAACTTTCGCCTGCCTCTTATGAAGGCTCTGGTGTCAAAGGGGGCCGAGGTCTGGGCGGTGGCCCCGGCCGGAGAGTTCAGCCGGCGTTTTGCGAAACACGGAATACACTTCAAGTCCTGGAGAATCAACCGGCGGACTCTTAATCCCTTTTCCGGTTT
This sequence comes from Thermosulfurimonas sp. F29, assembly GCF_019688735.1. NCBI lineage: Bacteria > Pseudomonadati > Thermodesulfobacteriota > Thermodesulfobacteria > Thermodesulfobacteriales > Thermodesulfobacteriaceae > Thermosulfurimonas > Thermosulfurimonas sp. F29. Next base: position 601,024 of record NZ_JAIFYA010000002.1, on the reverse strand, counting down.
TTCGGCCATAAGGGAGTTGAGGAGGATTTGTGAGGAGGTTTCTCCGGATGTGGTGCACGCTTTCACCCTGCGGCCGGCCCTCTACGCGGGGCTTGCCCTTTACGGCACGAAGGTGCGTTTCGTGGCCAGCATAACCGGCCTGGGCAATCTCTATCTGGAAGATGGGATAAAGTGGCGCCTGGCGAGAAGGGGCGCGGAGTTTTTTCTCAGGAGAGCCTTCGCAAGGGCGCAGAAGGTAATTTTTCAGAACAGAGACGATCTGGAGTATTTTGTGAAAGGAGGGATGCTTTCCGGGAAAAAGTCCGTGCTCATCAGGGGCTCGGGGGTGGATGTCCGAAAGTTTTGTCCCGGCATGTTTTCAAGCGAAGAGATCAGGCGGTTCAGGGAGAAGGAAGGGTTGCCGGAGGATGCGGTGGTGGTGCTGATGGTGGCCCGGGTTATTAGGGCCAAGGGGGTGTTTGAGTTTGCGGAAGCGGCGGGAAGGCTTAGGAAAAGCAAAACGGTGTTCGTCCTGGTGGGTGATCCGGACCCCGGGAACCCCTCTGCTCTCACGGAGAAGGAGCTTTCCTTTCTCAGAGAGCAGGGCGTGGTGCTTTGCGGTTTTCAGGAGGATGTGCGTCCGTGGCTGGCCGCGGCGGATATTTATGTGCTTCCGTCTTATCGGGAAGGGCTTCCGGTTAGCGTACTCGAGGCCATGGCCTGCGGGCTTCCGGTGGTGACCACGGATGTTGCGGGATGTCGGGAGACGGTGGAGCCGGGGGTGAACGGATTTCTCGTTCCCCCGAGGGACGGACGGGCCCTGGCGGAGGCGATAGGGCGTCTGGTGAGGGATCCGGTGCTTCGGCGGCGCATGGGAGAGGCCTCGCGTCGCAAGGCCGAAGAGGAATTTTCCCTGGACAAAGTGGTGCAAGCGCATCTGGAGCTTTATAATGGACTATTAACAGAGTTAAGCTAGCTTGAGATTTTGAGGGAGTGGGCTAAAAGCGACCGGGAGCTTGCGGCCATGTTGAGAAACTTTGATTCTATTATAGGGGGAAGAAAATGAAAGTACTGGTGACCGGATGCGCGGGGTTTATCGGATGGCGGGTTTGTGAAAAGTTGCTCGACCGTGGCCACGAGGTGATAGGGGTGGACACTCTGAATGATTACTACGATCCCCGGGTGAAGAGATGGAGGCTTGAGCGTCTTGAGGGACGCCCCGGTTTTGTTTTCCAGGGGGTGGACATTGAAGATCGTGATTCTTTGCGGTCGCTTTTTGAAGAATACGAGATCGAGGCGGTGATCAACGAGGCCGCCAGAGCCGGGGTGCGTTACTCCCTTGAGAACCCCTGGGTGTATCTTCGCACCAATGCGGAGGGCACGCTCAATCTGCTGGAGCTGATGAGGGAATTTGGAGTGAGGAAAATGGTACTGGCTTCCACCTCTTCCCTTTACGCCGGTCAGAAGATGCCTTTTTCGGAGGATCTTCCGGTGAATCAGCCCCTTTCGCCCTATGCGGCTTCCAAAAAGGCGGCCGAGGTGCTGGCTTACACCTACCACTATTTATACGGAATTGATGTTACGGTGGTGCGATATTTTACGGTTTACGGTCCGGCGGGCCGGCCGGATATGAGTATTTTTCGGTTTATATGGTGGGCCTTAAAGGGAGAGGAAGCCGAGGTGTTTGGAGACGGTTCCCAGAGCCGGGATTTTACCTACATTGACGACATTGCCGAGGGCACGATAAGGGCGCTTCGGCCGATGGGATACGAGATCGTCAATCTGGGGAACAGTCGTCCGCACAGTCTCCAGGAGGTGATCACCCTGGTGGAAAAATACACGGGGCGCAAATTGAAGATCAGGCACCGGGAGTTTCACCGGGCGGACATGAAAGCCACCTGGGCGGATATTGATAAGGCAAAGAGGCTACTGGATTGGAGACCCGAGACGGATCTCGTGGAGGGGATCAGGAAGACGGTGGACTGGTTTGTGGCGAACTGGGACTGGCTCAGGGAGGTGAGGATCCCGTGAGTTTGTCGCTGAGCCTCAGAGATTTCGAAGAGGGACGGGAAAGGATTGCGGTGGTGGGGCTGGGATATGTGGGGCTTCCCCTGGCGGTGCTACTGGCTCGAAAGTTCCGGGTGGTGGGGTTCGATGTGGATAGAACCAGAATTGAGGAGCTTAAGAGAAACATCGACCGAACGGGTGAGGTGGATTTGAGCCGGAGGGGGGCGGAGGTGGAATGGACCTGGAAGGAGGATAAGCTCGGGGAGTGTCGGCTTATTATCGTGGCGGTACCCACCCCGGTGGATAAACTCAATGATCCGGATCTCAAATTTCTGGAAGCCGCTTCAGACACGGTGGGAAGGAATTTGAGCCGTGGCAGTGTGGTGGTTTACGAATCCACGGTTTGGCCGGGACTAACCGAGGAGGTCTGTGTGCCCATTCTGGAGAAGGCGAGCGGATTGCGGTGGAGAAAGGATTTTCATGTGGGATATTCGCCGGAGCGTGTAAATCCCGGAGATAGAGAGCATACCATTGAAAAGATCGTAAAGGTGGTGGCGGGAGACAGTCCGGAGGTGGCAGCTTTTTTGGCCGGGATTTACGGGGCGGTGATTGAGGCCGGAGTGCATGTGGCCCCGAACATAAAGGTGGCGGAGGCGGCCAAGGTGATCGAGAACATCCAGAGGGATGTCAACATCGCCCTGATGAACGAGCTGGCTCTAATTTTTCACCGGCTGGGCATAGATACGAGGGAGGTGCTTGAGGCCGCGGCTACGAAGTGGAATTTTTTGCCCTTTGAGCCGGGGCTGGTGGGAGGACACTGTATAGGGGTGGATCCGTACTATCTGGCCCGCAAGGCCCGGGAGGCGGGTTACATTCCCGAGTTGATCCTGGCCGGTCGGAGAATTAACGAGTTAATTCCCGAGTATGTGGCTCAGGAACTCATCAAAGCCTTAATAAAGAACGATAAAAAGGTTAAGGGTGGTCGAGTATTGATTCTCGGTTTTTCCTTTAAAGAAAATGTGCCTGATGTGAGAAATACCAAAGTTTACAATATTTTTAAGGCGCTAAAGGAGTATGGACTTGAGGTTTTGGTTTTTGATCCTATAGCGGATAAAGAAACTGCTCATCGTGAATATGGAATTAATTTTATTGAAAATCCCGAAAATTATGCACCTTTTGAGGCTATATTAGTGGCAGTTAGACACAGTTTCTTTAAAGAAAATTTTAAATTGGACAGAATTTCATTGCTTCTTAATTATCCAGGGATTCTTTTTGATGTTAGAGGCCTTTATGATAGAAAAGAAGCGATAGAGAAGGGACTTTTTTATTGGAGATTATAAAATGTAATAAAATACCTACTGCTTTTACAGGAAGAGTCAATGAAAGCCATAATCCTAGCCGGTGGTTCGGGGACCAGGCTCTATCCGATTACCACAGTACTCAACAAGCACTTTCTGCCCATCTACAACAAGCCCATGATTTATTATTCCCTTTCGGTGGTTATGCTCACAGGGATAAGGGAAGTTATCTTCGTGGTGAACCCGCAGGATCTCAAGGTTTACAGGAGACTTTTTGGGGACGGCTCGCAACTGGGGATGGACATCCGGTATGCCGTGCAGGATAAACCCAAGGGGCTTGCCCATGGGCTCCTGGTGGCGGAGGAGTTTGCGGAAGGGAATAATGTGTGCCTTGCGCTCGGGGATAACATATTCTTCGGGCACGGGCTTCCCGAAATCTTGAAGGAAGCCAGGAAAGATGTGGAGACGAACGGGGGAGCCTGCGTTTTCGGTTACTACGTCCATGATCCCGAAAGATACGGCATAGTCGAATTTGACGAAGAGGGAAGGGTTTTGTCGCTCGAAGAGAAGCCGAAAAAGCCAAAATCAAATTACGCGGTTGTGGGGCTTTATTTTTACGATTCCACGGTTTTTGAGAAGGCCCGGAAAATAAAACCCTCGGATCGCGGGGAGCTTGAAATCACTTCGGTGAACGAGGAGTATTTGAAGGAAGGGAATTTGCGGGTAAAGCTTCTCGGGCGAGGATTTGCCTGGTTCGATGCCGGAACGCACGACAGTTTCCTTGAGGCCGGGGAGTTCGTGGCCACGATAGAGAAAAAGACGGGGCTGATGATCGGCTGTATCGAGGAGATCGCCTACCGGAACGGGTGGATAGACCGGGAGCAGCTCCGGAAGCTGGCCGAGCCGCTCGCGAAAACAGACTATGGCAGGTATCTTTTGAAATTAGCGGATGGTAAATAGATAATTTCGTGTTATAATTTCAGAAAATTTGAAATTATGAGGTTGCTTATGGTTAACCGTCAGGAAATCCGTATAGGAAAGCGAGGGGTTGTGGTCATTCCCGCTGAGCTGAGGAAACGCTATAAACTTGAAGAAGGAGATCTTTTGTTAGTCGAGGCCAGAGAGGATGGAATCTTGTTGCGCAAAGCTGTGACTCTTCCGGTGGAGGTCTACTCTCCAGAAAGAAAGGCTGAGTTTCTGCTATCAACCGCTCTTGACCCTGAAGACTACCAGAAAGCCCGGGAAGAGGTTCGAAAAATGGGGCTCAATCCCGATGCCATTCCTCACATCAGACCGGAAGATTAAAGGTGGATCGCATCTTTTTGGACGCTAATGTGCTTTTCTCTGCGGCTTATCGATCCGACTCAAAGTTGCGAAAACTCTGGGAATTAAAAGACGTCAAACTCATGACCTCCAGATACGCTTTAGAAGAAGCTCGTATAAATCTGGAAACTAAAGAACAGAGAGAAAGGCTGGAGCAACTTGTTAAAGCTCTTGAGATTGTAGAAGAACACTCAGAGGAGAAACTTTCGGACGAAATTGATCTTCCCGAAAAAGATAGACCAATCTTACTGGCAGCGATTAAGGCCAAAGCCACGCACCTTTTGACAGGAGATATACGCCATTTTGGAAAATTCTTCGGACGCTCGGTCAAGGGCGTACTTGTACTACCACCAGCGGTTTATTTTAAGGCTAAAGGATGTTAAGCAATGTTCTTTGAGGAGGCTTGCCTGGTTCGATGCCGGAACGCACGACAGTTTCCTTGAGGCCGGGGAGTTCGTGGCCACGATAGAGAAAAAGACGGGGCTAATGATCGGCTGTATCGAGGAGATTGCCTACCGGAACGGCTGGATAGACCGAGAAGCTCTGCGGAAGCTGGCCGAGCCGCTGGCTAAGACGGAATACGGGAAATATCTTTTGAAATTGGCGGAGGGGGAGAGATAGGGGAGGGAAGTAGGAGAAGATATCCTACCTCCTATGGCATTTTATTCTTCCGCCCGTTTCAACACCTCCTTAAATTCCTCCAGGGTTTTGACCCTGATGGCCGCCCTGTGGAGGACCTTGAGAAGTTCCCTTTGTTGAATGTCTTTAATCCTGGAGATGATGGAGGAGGGGACTATTCCGAATCTCTCCTCCAGGGCCTCAAGGACCATTTCCCTGGCCTCCTCGAGCAATCCCTGTTGCAATCCCTGTTGCAATCCCTGTTGCAATCCCTGTTGAAGGCCTTCTTCGAAGCCTTCTTTTTTGATTATTTCATAGGCCGCGGATTCGATCATAAGGTCTCGCCTCCTTTCTAAAAGTTTAAGCGGTATTTCCCTGGAAACAAGGCCTCCCAGGATGGCCATTCCCGTGAGTAAATCCGCTTTCTCCTCCCGGCTGTACTTCCCCTCATAGATTTTTCTTTCGGCTTCTTCCAGGAGGCTTTCGCCGTCTTTCATGAGGGGGACGAAGGGGAGAAGACAGGGCGGACCTTTTTGGGAGGTGATATGCCCCGAAATTTGGACCACCTGGAATGTTAGGGTCTTTACCTACCGCTGTCATTTTCTGAACCACCCTCCCTGTAAGTATACCTTCTGGAATTCCCTGGAGCGAAACTCAGGACCATCGTCCCGCCTTATCTTCTCCGGTGGCCCATAATGCCGGCATAAATGGTCAAAGTACTCCGCACCCATCTTCCCATCTATCCTTCTGTCTCACCAGGCTCCCAGAAAAAATCGGGTAGCCTCGTCCATGACCTGAAATATCCGGATTTTTTCCGTCAGCTAACCGTTCCTCCTTGGAGTCCATGCTCCATCGTTTCGAAGGCTTTCTGGCAACCTCAATGGGAAAAGCTTCTTCTTCCGTTCTCGGGGTCCTCCGCCAGCCTCGCTTCTTGCGAGGACAAAGACTGGTTGGCCAGTTTTTCTTCGTAAGAAGCCTTTTTTCTCCGATAGAAGTAAGAGGACTTGGATAGAAAAAACCCGCGGTATTTTTTGCGCCACCGGTAGATGGTCTCGCGATACACCGTATTTTCTTGCGATAGCGGCTACGGAGTTACCGGGACTGTCGGCCTCGGCTAGGATTCTTATGATCTGGTCGATAGTAAACTTTTTCATGGCTCACCTCCATTATTTTGAGTTGCCATTCCTATAAATCCTAACATCTCGGGTGGTTCGAAAAATGGGGAGCAGGTAATATGGACACCAAGCGGACCTATTAAGCAGGGGGTGTCTGGAAACCCTTGAAAATACTGGCGGCCCCACCGGGACTCGAACCCGGGTCTCTGGCGTGAGAGGCCAGTATCCTAGGCCGCTAGACGATGGGGCCGTAAGGCATCAATAACATAACTTACTATCAAAAATTGTCAACCATCTTCCAGCAAGAAGTGTTATAATGCAATATCCTGTAACTGTGGATTTTATCGCAATATTTCAGTGGGCCGCCCAGGACTCGAACCTGGAACCTATGGATTAAGAGGAAAGTGCGGCCCTTTCGAAAAAGGAAGTATAACGAGAAAAAAGAAGAAGTCAAGAGCTTTCGACCGTCACCAAACCGTCACCAGGTTTGGCCACCAGGAATTGATGGGCTAGACCCATAGCAGTTATAGAGCTTGCCATTTTTTTCTCACAGGGACCGAAAACAATCCCTTGGCGGGTATCTCCTCAACCCGCCCGCTTCGGTTTCCTCAGCACAATCTCCACTCCCGGCACGGCCCCGTAGAGCTTGCCGGCCCGGATCTCCACGATTTGACGGTCGTCGAGCACGACCACCCCCAGCAGAGCGTCGAGCACCGCCTTCACCAAATTGTCGAGGTCGGGCTTTTTGGCCGGGAGGACTTCCCCCGCCAGCGCCGCAAGCCGCTTCCTCCTCGAAAAACTCTTCGGCACCGGCAAGTAGAACCACAACTCCAGCGCCACCGGCCCCTCGATTGGCCTCGATACCCTCTCCGCCGCAACGAGCCGCACGTAGCTCTTCCAGTCCCGACTGGCCTCCGGATCCTTGAGACCCACCCGACCGTTCCTGAACCGAACCACACGGGGCCGACCCTGCGCCTTCGGTATCCCCCGCACGAAAAACGACACCATCAACGCCTCCTCAACGCCGCAAGAACCCGCGCCTGACGCTCAAACCCCCCGAACGACTCGTCAAGCGCCTTCACCTTGCGCAGCAGTACATCCAGCACCCTCAGCTCCACCCTCTTCCCCACCAAATAGTGCACGCACACCGACCTCTTCGACGAAATCCGCCGAAACCGTCCCTCAAACTGCACAAACGTCGCGGGAGACCAGTCAAATCCCGTCACCACCGCATGTTCCAGCCAGTCGAGATCCATCCCCACGTTCACCGCTCCCACCGTGGCCGCAAGCGCGACCGGATCCCCGCTTCCCGCAAGGCTCCCCACCAGAGATTCGCGGGCCCGCGGCGACGTGCTCCCGTCCACGAACGCCTTCCGCCAACCGCGAAACACCCCCTCGCCCTCCAGAAACTTCCGCACCTCCTTCAGGACGTCCCGATGCCAGACGAACACGCCGATCCGACGGGCACCGCCCTCCGCCAGCATCCTCAGGTACTCCTTCAGATGCTCCGCCTTGCTCGCCTCAAGCGCCCGCCGCTCCGTGGTCAGATGAACTCCCAGGCCCTCCTCGACCAGCGCCTCCGCTTCATCGTCCGTCCGCCGATCCCGCATCAGCTTCCTCAGAACCGCGGCGAAAGCCTCCTCGTCCAGCGGAAGCGGAACAACGCGCCGGACCAGATCCGGCAGCTCCCCCGCCACCTCCTCCATCGTGCGCCTCAGCGTGAAAAGCCCACAGAACTCCCGAAGGTCCCTTCCCGGCCTGAGACCCACGGCCACCTCCCGTCCCGCAAACCGGTTGTACTCCCACACCGTGAGGTGCCGAAAAATCAGTTCCCTGATCAGCGCCGAATACGCATTGCCGCGCTCGTCCACCAGCCCCAGGACTTCCAGGATCGCCAGAAGCTCATCCGGCCTCCCGCGAGTGATCGGCGTACCCGAAAGCCCCATGCGCTTCACCGGGGCCTTCGCCTCCTTCTCGATCTCCCGAACGAGCTGTAACACGTTCTTGAACCTCCGCGACCGACGGTTCTTCAGGTACTGAACCTCGTCGAACACCACGCAGAGAGACCGGTCCCGACGCTGAGCGCGCCATTCGAGCGTCATCCGCCGAACCGCCTCCCAGCCCTTGTCCCCCGCCGAGGCCTGACCGTAGCTCACCAGCACCGCCTCCGCCTCCACGGAAACAACCTCGTCGGGAAACACCAGAACCCTTCTTCCCGTCCACCGCTCCACCTCCTGCCGCCACTTCTCCAACAGAAACGCCGGGGCGAACACCAGAAGATCCGCATCAAACGCCTCGCACGCCAGAATCGCCTGCACCGTCTTGCCCAGTCCCATCTCGTCCGCCAGCAGCACCCCGTGGGGCGCTTCCGCCAGAAACCGCGCCCCCTTCCGCTGATACTCCTTCAGGTCCTCCCGTTCGAGTACGTCAGGACGACGCAACCCGCAAAGGGGAAAATCGCTTTCCACGTAATCCACGCTCAGCTCGGCAAGCCTCTCCTTGACCCGCGGCAGAAGATATGCCGGAAACAGCCACTGTCTGGTCGCCGGATCGTACCGCCGCACGGGAAGCCGTTTCAGAACCGCAAGCGCCTCCTGGAACCGGTCCCCCTTTTCGTGCAGGTGGACCACGCCCACCAGCGGATGCGCGCGACCGATTATCGTCGCCATTTCAACACCTCCTTCCCCTCTATCCCTAAGCATAACAAAAGCTCCCCTCCGTTCCGCGTGGTTCGCCGATCCCCTGGCGGACTCGTTCTTTTCCTTCTCCCACGATGCTGCTTCAACCGCAGGCGGGTTCGTATTCTCCGGATCTCAGGGCCGGACCGCTGTCCGATTATCTCCAGCGCAAACTGGAAACTCAAAGTGGACTCCTTCCCGAAGACCTGGGTCTCAAGGAAATATCCCGCCGCCGGAAAGGAGCGAACGGCCCCTCCGCGACACGCAAAAACCGCAAACCGTATCCCAAGTGGGAAACCGACGAAGCGAGACGTCGCGCCATGGAGGAAGCCCTCGAAGCGCGCCAAGCAGGCGAAAAGATCTCCACCATCGCCGAGGCCCTGGGAGTGACCGAACGCACCGTCAGACTCTGGTTGCGCAAAATGGGACTTTCCGGAAAACCTTTCCGGAAAACCCGGTCGTCCTCCGAAACCGTCTTATGAGAAAAAACAGCAGGAACAGAAACTGCGAACCTTTCTGCTTCTCGTGCTCAAAGAGGACCTTTCGGTGGCGGAAGCGGCTCGACGGATCGGAGTGGCCCGGCGAACCATCTATCGCTGGCTCCAGCAGCACGGCGTCCGCCTGTCCGAACGACCCACCGAACGCCGGGCCGCGCTGGAGTCGCTCCTCCAACGGCTGACGCAGGAGACACAGGAAAACCCCACGCAGGAAGAGGACCGCGAGCCGGAAATCGGAAATTTGCCTGAACAAATAAGTCGTGGGGCGGGCGGTACGCCCGCAACCGGGGTGCCGGGTGGGTGGGCCGCTCTTTCTCCCCCCACCACCCTTACCGGCTTCGCGCCGAAGAACGCTTTTGGGCCTGATCCGCCGCGTCATGGCGATCCGCCGCGTCGGGCTGTTGGTCGATGCGGCGTTGGTGGTTTGTGCGCGCATGGCCCGCCGCGCCTAAAACACCACGCGGCGGGCGACAGGGACGGTTTGTCCGACAGGAGCGGTCGTTTCTGCGGGTACCGATGCCCGCGTTTCCTGCCGTGGAAAGGGGATCAGGGGCTGTGCGGTGGCGAATATGTCGTCCGGTTCGGTGATCCTTGTTCTTTTTCTTGGTCACAAACTGGTTCAAGGAGGTGTTACCATGTCGCAGACCGTTTTGGTCAACCTGACGCCTCATCCGTTGACGATTTTTCGGAAGGGCGAGAAGCGGGAGTATCCCTCCCTGGGAGTGCTTCGTTTGACCGAGAGGACCGAGGAGGTGTCGTCTCCGGTCGATCCCGGTGTGCCCCTGGTGGACAAGCGGTTTGTCAACCTGGAGTTTCAGGTCCGCGGGCCGGAGGAAATGGATAGACTCAAGCGGATTCTGTCCGATCCGCGCTATCAGGTCGTGGTGGTGGCGAGTCTTCCGGTGTTGCAGGCCTTCGCTACGCTGGACAATGTCGAACGGGCGGAGGTTCTGCGGAAGGTGTTCGGCACGGCTCTCGGCATCACGGTTGACGCTGCCTGTCAGCTTGCGGCGCCTGATACCGGGCCGGACTCCGCGGTGCGGGATGAAAACGGTCGCATTGTGGGCGTCAGGCGTCTGATCCGCAGCGTGGAGTATGATTTCGCTCGGTCCGTTGGCATGTCGCGCAAGCGGCGTTTGGTCAGCGCGCCGGGGCTTTGAAGACGCTGGGCTTGAGGGGGGCGGTCATGGTTTCGGCGATGGTTGTCCGCAGGAACGGCAGGGTCATTGCCTCCTTTAGGGATGAGAAGGGTGAGGAGGTTTTTGCTCTTTCGCCGGGTGAGGTTGAGGGACTGGCGATGAAGTTTGCGAGGTGGGTGGATGTGGTTCGGGCTCCTCAGGGTGTGTTTCAGGAGTGGAGTGGGCTTGATGATCGCGGACGGAACGTGCGGATAACTTTTATGCCGTTGAAGCGTCGGTCCGTGTTGGGGTCGCTTTTTTTCAGGGAGAGACCGCGGGGCAGGTTGACCGTTGAGGTTGAGGGGCGTGAGCGGTTTCGGCATGAGGTTACCGATGAGGAGCTTGAAGGAATGATGCGTCGGCTCACCGAGGTGGCGGAGCGGTCTTTGCAGCTCTGGACTCCGACACAGGAGGACCGCACGGTAAGGGTGGAAAGGGACGGTTTGAGATTGGAGGCGGTGTTGAGGGATGTGCCCAAGAGGAACCTGGATTCCGCCAGGCGTGTTTTGCGCGCTTATCTTTCGCTTAATGCACGCAGGGTGGCACGGGGCAATGCGTTCGTTTCGGTGGAGGGCAAACGTTTGCGGTTTTATGAGCGCAGTTTTGATGGTTCGTGGATGTCCTGGTCGGTACCGTTGAACACGGTTCCTGAGAGCGCGGAGGCCCTGGTGCGTTACCTGAGTGAGCGGCGAGAGGTTTCGGGAGACGAGTTGGCTCTTGCGCGGCGGTCGCAGGTTCATTTGCGCGTGGAAGGGCAGGGGCCGAAGAGCGTCCGCGTCCGAGGAATTTCGGCGAACCGGTGGACACTGGGGATGTGAGAATCGCGACTTCCTGATCCTGTCGGGGTGGTTGGGGTCCGGTGGGAAGTCTTTGTTGATTTTTGCGACCTGTTGGGTATATACTGAACAGGGACATTATAAACTCAGCCGAAAAAAGGCAGGCGAAAAATGGATCGAGTCTCAGCAGAATCACAGGTAAGACAACAAGCAATTGCTCGTTTACAGAAGGAGGTGTTGAAAGTTTCGTGGAGGCTGGCTCAGCATATTGTTGAGTGGAAATTAACTGGAGGGACAGCCCTTACTCTATTTCATGGTTTTACCCACCGGTTTTCCGAAGATCTAGATTTCTTTTTTGACCTGTCACCTGATGAGATCAAAGAAATCATTGTAATGTGGGAACGAGAACTACATCACAGTCTGGATTGTGCTATTACCGAATTTGCAGTGCAAGAGAAGGGATCGTCTTTTGTGTCAAGACGTATAGTTGAATTCTCTTCGAGCAACGAAAGCATCATTGTAGATTTTGTTTCAGATCCATTTCCTGGTCTTTTTCCTAAAGAGATAAAAAAAGGCACTTTTCTGGATATGGATATGATGGAATCCAAGGGGAATTTTGTTTTTAGGGTGGATCCCGTTGTAGCTATTGGTGTTAAAAAGCTATGGGCATTTCATACCAGTATGGTGGAACGACTGCCGCCTCGTTCCAAAGATATTGTTGATATTTATGTGCTAGGAACTTCTGCACTGGACATGGTTTCGCTTCTTGATGAGTACAAAAGACTTTTCCCAGATTTTCCTATCGAGAATATATTGTTATTTGCTAGAAACATCGTTAGGCAGATCGATTATTCCAACATCTTGAATCTTAATATATCTATTGAAGAAATGTTCAAGTGGTATGAAGAAAGAGTTCCTAGTATCATAGCCCTTTTTCAATGCGATCTTGATGAAATCCAAGATCAAAAACAAAGGGAATCGAAAATAAAAAGCAGAACTTTTCGCATACGTTATCCCGGGCCTTAAAAAATGTACACCAAAGAAGAAATTTCCAGACGGATGAGATATCTGAACCCGCCCAGGAATTGGGCGCGTCTGTTACTCAAGGCGTTAACTTATGATCGAAGAGAGAAAACCTTTGCAGAGGTGCGTGCGAGTGTTCTGAAAGGCGATTTCGAGCTCACCTTGAGACTTTTTGAGGTGGCGCCGAGTGTGGACTGGATTTGCCGCATACTCGGATTTGAAGAGGCTCAAAAGGTCTGGCTGCGGGTCAAACCGTTTTTGAAACCTTCTGATCATCCTTTTAGTCTTTACCGTCAATGCGAAGCCTACTTGGAGTACTGGCCGCAGGCTCTTAAAAACAACCGCGCCAAGGATGCCTAACCGGACCCTTTTGCAAGCGGCGAGAAGTTTCGGAAAACGAGTTGATTCTCGCGCGGCGGTCAGAGGAGTTGCGGCGAATCGGTGGACACCGGGGACTTAAGTTTTTGATCCCGCCGGACCGGTCGTGCTGATCGTTGCGGTTTCCCCGCCGATCCGTTCGTTTCGGGTTTGGTATGCTTTTATGGGATGAACAAAACACCAGGGAGGTTTCCGGGATGAAAAACAGCAAGGATTTCAATTTGGAGCAGAATTTGCGTCAGGTGGTGGAGGCCTGTTTTGCGCCGTTTTATCGGCGCATGGAGATGCGCATGGTGGCTTCCAAGGTGGCGGACGGCTTATTGAAAATGCTGGACGTGCTCGGACGGGGTTTGCCGTCTCCGAAAGGTGTGGGGGTTGTAAGTGGTTTCGAGTGGCGGCTTGGAGGGCTTGACAGTGGCGCGAATGGTGACAGGCTGCAGTTTACGATTTGGCCCTTGGCCATAGACGTGGAGGACGGGGAAACCAATCTGTGGAGCAATTGTTTTGGGATGGCGATGTTTCTGGAAGCACTATGGAATGAAGAGGTGAACGAGTCTGGTTTCCTGGTGGAGACGGCCTTGACGCCTCGGTTTGCGTTTTCGGGAGCGGCACGGTTTTTTGATGATGTGGTGCGGCCCTGTCCGTTGATGTTCTATAAGATGTTCATGGTGGCTAAGTCTTTCAGAAGCGACAAGTTTTTGATGGAGATTGACAGTATGGTGTTGATGCGGGGCGAAGGCGATGCGGAAAACGATGAGGATGATGAAGATGTACCGGTGCTTCTGACGTGGCGTTCGCCGCTGATGGAAGGGGTATTCTGGTCGGAGGCCCGGACGGAGGATGTAACGGAGTTTTTGCTGGAGAGTTTCCGTTTGGCCGTGCGGCGGTGGTGGGATCTCCTGGGCCTTTGTTTTCAAGAGGAAACAGCGCTGTTTTTCCGGGATTGCTTGGAACTGCGCTGCGACAGGTGTCGGACGTGGTTCGGCAAGAATCTGGGACTCCTGCTCCCGTCGGCGTGCGGGGATCAAAGCGGATCGGCGTCTCCGGAGCGGATTAAAAACCGGAAGATGCAGGTAAACTAGTCTCGGTGCGGTTGACACATCTATGTTTTCCATTAAAAATGAAAATGCCATGAGTTTTAAAGGAAAAGTCTTGGAGTTCAATGAAGAGCAGAGGCGTATTTTCATAGATGCTCAACAGTTATGGGAGGCTTTTTGCGAACTGTATCATGAAGGGCTGTCGTACCGGGGAGGACTTTACTGGAAAAATGTAAGAGGGCGCGATTACTTAATCCGTGTGCTTGATTCACGCGGGGCAACAAAATCACTAGGGCCGCGTTCCCCCGAGACCGAAAAAATTTTTGAGAATTGGCACCGAAAGAAAGAAGAATTTCGACGCAAGCGAGAAGCCTTCATGCAAAAAGCGGATATAGTACGACGAATGTGTAAGGCATTACATTTAAACCGTGTTCCCTTGGTAGTTGCCAAAATCGCACGAGAAATGTTTTTGATGCGAGATTTGCGTAAACGCACCATGATTTTAGGAACTAATGCCATATATGCGTATGAGGCCATGGCAGGAGTTTTTGTGTCTTCTGGACTTTTAGCGACAAGAGATCTTGATGTGCTATGGGATGCCCGCTCGTGTCTGCAGATCGCCGGGCTTTCCAAGGAAGGCTTCCTGGGATTACTGAAACGCGCCGACCCTTCTTTTCGGCCTGGCGATACGCCTTACCGAGCAGTCAATAAAGACGGTTTCTGGGTGGAACTCCTCAAACCCACCCCTAAAACTTTAACCGAAATACAAAATCCACATTTACGAATTTCTCCTTTTCCCGAAGATATGCTGGCGTTGGAAACAAAAGGGACTCGATGGATCGTTTCTTGTCCTAAAGTCTATGCAATTGCTATAGGACACGATGGCCTCCCCGTTCCTCTAGTAGTACCGGACCCTAGAGCATTCGTCCTACATAAACTCTGGGTTGCGCGTCAGACTGACAGACCCGCCCTTAAACGCAAACGTGACGTGGCCCAGGCTCTATTAGTGTTTTACCTGCTCAAACATTACCTTCCTCAGTTTCCTTTAAATGAAGAAACAGTGAACCGGGAATTACAAGCGCTTCCTGTTAAATTGAGAAAACTAACAAAACTCCTTTCCGAAGATAAAAACGAAGATGAAACGTATCGAGCAATTCGGAATGCTTTGCCTTCTATGGGCTACTAACTGTTAACCGATATTTTAACCAAACTTTAACCAAAAAGTCGAAATAATAACGCAAAAGTGGAAAAGTCACCAAAGACGATAACGCCGCTTGACGATCGGCTTAAGGGTGAAGTTTTTGTCACCCACCCCCACTAACCGCGGAGCGGTCTAGTGGGGGCTTATCGGAGCGGGGCGGGACGCTTCGATGGGCTTTCCGGTGAGGGAGGTGGGTGACCGATGAGGAGGCGAGGGACATGGGCGACCGCGGGGCTGAAGCTCCCAGGCTCCCGGCGGGAGGAGGCCCGTCCCTCCGCAAGAACCGAACGCCCTCGTCTCCTCCAGGGAGCCGAACCGTCCCACACGGGACGCCCGATCTATGGGCCGTCCTTAAGGGCGGGAGGTAAGACATGCTGATTGCCACGAAAGACAAGCATGGCAATCCAGGGCACCCCACGAGGAAGGTGGACATGGTGTTTCGGCTGGTTCGTCGCGGACGGGCGAAGCTCATCGGCGGCGGGTTCAAACCTCTGTGCGTCCAGTTTCTGGACCGGGAGTTCGATCCGGCGAAGACCGTGCCGAGGAGGTTCACGCTGGTTGTCTGGCCTGGATTTAAGAGAGTTCGTTACGCCCTCTTTGACGGTGTGGATCTCATTGATCGGGGAATCCTCCAGGCGAGAACGCCCGAGATCAGGAAGCTCATCGAGGAGAGGAGGATGCATCGGAGACGAAGGCGGTATCTGGAAAGAAAAAAACGAGAGCGAAAGGGGCTCCCACGATTCAACAAGGTTCGGAGAACGGTTTTCGAGAAGGGGAAACGGTCTCCCACGGTGGACCACGGAGTGAGGACGGTTCTTTCCCTGATAGGAAAGATTCGGAAGTGGTGGAGTCTTCCCTGGGCCGATCTTGAGCCGGTGCTCGTGGACTTCCGGCTCGACGTGCGGGCTATCACCTGGGGGAAACCGGAAAGGCCGGAGGACTATCAGGTTTCACCGAGGGGAAAGTTCAAGGGCGAAAGCCCGAAAGAGTACACCAGACGGGTATGGGGCGGGCGATGCGCGGTCTGCGGACGGACGGAGGACGTGGAAATTCACCATTTGAGACCGCGCAAGCAAACCGGAACGGATCTTCCTGAGAACCTGATACCGCTTTGCGGAGCCTGTCACCGTCTGGTTCACCACGGATTGCTTCCCATCCCTCTGAAGGGAATGGACCAGCGGGCGCTGGGTGTGGTCAACACGGTGTGCGGTTTGCTTAGGAAACTGGAATTAAAAGCAATTTCGGCTTGGAAGGCGGTTCGCAGGAGACCGGACGATCCTCTCATCGGGGCGTTCGAAGCGATCCTTGGAGCGGACATCGAGCCGGAAGAAATTCCCGAAAAACGTCTAGCGCAGTTCAGGCGTCACCGAAGAGCGGTGGTTCATGCGGTTCGAGACAGGCTGTATCGGGTGGACGGAAAAATCGTGGCTCGCAATCGGAACCGGAGGACGGATCAGAAGGAGCCGAGCTGGAACGAGTATAGGAAAAAACACCCCAAGCATGTAGGTATGGTGGAAGTTAGTCTGGGGGTAAAGTTGGTGCGACGGATACAGACGGACGTCCGGGGAGGGAACATTTATCGTGCAAACGGCGTGGTGTTTGTAGCCAGGGCTGCGCAGCACAATGGTCGAAGCATTTACTCTCCAGATCTAGAAAAAATGACGGGAAAAAACTACATCAGCATCAAGAGGTGCAAAAGACTCATGTATAACGAAGGTATTACACCGATTCCTCTCCACCCAACCTGCGGTCTGGGCGGAGAATTCTCGGCAGAAATGTGTTGAAAATTAAAGCCCTGCAGGAGAGGGTGGCCGGTCGGGACCTTTACGATCTTGCTTTCATCGTAGATGTTTGGAGCAGAAGGCTCAAGCGGGACACGCTCAGGCGGGTGCTTCAGTTGTTTCGACAGAAAACGGTTGAGGAGTGGATGTCGGAGTTCGAACGGGATTTCCAGGATGATGCTCGTTTGGGGGAAGCGGCGTTTTACTTGACGTATTCGCGCTTGTTGTACGGAATCAACAAAGTGCAAGTCTTGTTACGGAATGCGCGAGGGAACCATCCTGCTTGCTAGCTGAAAGACCGCGCGGCGGATTCGTTCAAGATGGTTTTAGCTCGAACCACGGCGTAAGATCCTTCCACCAGCCGAGTTTGGGCGGCATGGCCAGGCCGTACCAGCGGGTCATGGTCTCCTCGAAGTAGCCCTCACTCGAAGTAGCCCTCAAGCCTCTCATGCCAGTGGCCGAAGAGCCAGAGCCGGGGCCTTGCGGCGAAAAGGATCTCGTCGAGCATGTCCCGCGTCGGGTCCCGCAGGGAGCCGTTCTCCGAGGGCTCCGCTCCCCAGGAGAGCCTGAACCGGAAGGCCCGAGGGGCCTGATGCGAAACTACGATGTGGATCTCCTCGCCCTTCCGTTTCACAGCTTCCACGGCGGAGAGTGCCGCCACAAGGTCCTCCCCGCTCGGTATCTCCTCCGGGAACCAGCTATGTCCGAACCGGCGCATCTCTCGATCTATGGAAAGTCCGCCTCCGAAAAAGAGCACGTTTCGGCCCTTGACCTCCACCACCGCACCGCGCGGGCAAAGAAAAACACCCGGAGCGACCTCGATGGGCTTTCGACCGTGGCGCTCGATGAATTCCATTATCGTCCAGTGGTCTTCGTGGTTCCCGTCGCAGAAGTAGACCGTCGCACCCTTGAGGTCGAAGCAGGAAGGATGGAAGACCGGGATGAGCTCGCGGGTCTTCTTGTCCACGTACCTGTGCTTGGGCCAGAAACCGAAGTCCCCGCAGGCAATCACGATGCCGCCCTCGGTCCGCTCCACGGCCACGTTGAGCCACTCCCACTCCCCGTGGATGTCGCCCACGGCCAGAACTTTAGCCATGCGGAAACCGGGCTTTTGCTCCGAATTCGGGCAAAGGAGTCTCCAAGCCGAGTCTTTCCGTCACGAAGGCCAGGTGCTCCGCCGTCCTTTCCGCAAGCCGGACGAATTCGCCGGGAGGAAAGGGAGGCGGTGTCATCCAGGAGACGGGCTCTTCGATTTCCCGAAGGCGGCTCGCCAGGTGCTCGTAGAGCGCCCGGCTCCAGGCCGGAACCCATCCCTCGCGGGCGAGCACCTCGAGGATCCTTTCCTTCCGTCCGAGGAGAAACGGCGGGTCGCCCGCGGAGAACCGGGGCCTCAACCAGAAGGCGAGCCCCATCGCCGGACAACGCACAGCTCGCTTGAGGTCCTGAAACACCCAGTCCAGACCGAAAGGCGGCCAGAACGGACGATATTCGCGCAAGCGCGCAAGCTCCATCTGTTCCCTCACCTCCTCAAGGGCCTTTTCGAAGCATCGGACGCCCAAGCGAACTTCCTTCAACATGGCCTGATAGCGCAGACGCGGATCGAAAAACGCCTGGAAGACCTCTTCCGAACCGATCTCGGCGGCTCCCCGCAAAAAACCGGGTGAAACGTGGATCACCCGTCCAGAAAGAAGGACCTCTTCGGCGAAAACAAGATTCAGGCGTCCCTCGATCTCGCCGGGCATGAAGAAGGCTCCATCCGATTCGCCGAGTCCCTGGGCGTCGAGCACGGCCTCCTGGGTTCTGCCGCCGTAGCGCCTGCAAAACACGAAGAAGTCCCAGTCGGAATCGGGATCGGCGTCGCCCCTGGCCCTTGAGCCGTAAAGCACCACCGCGAGCACCCCCTCGGTTCGCCGAAGAACCTCAACGGCCCGCAGCACGCCGGAGGGAGCCTCCCGATGGAATCCATTCGAAACCCCCTTGAAGCGGACTACCGCCGCAAGGAAAGTCCTCGCATCGATCCCCAGAAAGGACTCGTCTTTCCGCGGACACGAAGGCGGCACCACGGGCGTCCGAACCAGTCTTTCCAGGTACCGTTCCGCCAGGCGGTCCATCCGCGCTTTCCTAAGCTGCGGCGAGAAGTCTTTTCGCCTCTTCCGCGAAAAGCAGTTTCACGGCGAACAGCGCCGGGAAGCCCACGGCTTAAGCCGTGGGAGGAACGGCGCTAGGCCGATGTACTCTGGGCTTCGATGTAGCGCCTGATGGTTTCTGAGGACACGTTTCCCGCTGTAGACACGAAATACGCTCTGGTCCACATGCTGGGGAGTTTCCTCAGCCAGGGAAACTCCCTTCGCAGCACCCGCGCGGTATATCCCTTGATGCGAAACATAATCTGGTTCGGTGCTAGATTCGGAGGCGCAGATACGAAAAGGTGCACATGATCAGGCTGTATCGCAAGCTCAAGAACCTCAAGCTTGAGCTCCCCGGCCTTTTCCAGAATCAGTTCTTTAAGCCTTTCAGCCACTCTCCCCACCAATACCGGCCTGCGCCGCCTCGGTATCCAAACGAAATGGTAGTTCAACAAATACATTGAAGTGTAAGCCCGTTTATAGTCTTGACTCATAAACAAAAACATACTACGCTTAAAGCAAGATGACAAGGACGGAAACCGTTCGCTTGCTTCCCACACGGCGGGAAAGGCGCATTCTCAAAGAAATCGGCGATCGGGTTAGTGCTCTCTGGAACGCGGCGAACTTCGTCTGTCGCCAGCGGTTCTTCAAAGGGGAGAAGGTTCCCTCCTACGGTGAACTGTGTTCGCTCATGAAGAACACACCGGAATACCAAGCGCTTCCCTCGGATATCGCCCAGGAAGTTCTCAAAAAACTGCGCCAGGCGTGGACTTCGTTTTTCAGGCTGAAAGCTCTTTATGCGATGGGGAAGATCTCCGAGAAACCATCGCCTCCTCGCTACCGCAAGGACCGGACCACGGGAAAAAGGTTTTCCGACTGGATTCCCGTGAAATCCGCACGCGCGTATGCTGTGGACGGCGATTGGTTTCACCTGACATTGCCTGCGGATATGAGAAAGCGTCCGGGGGATCGGTTATCCGTGCTCTACAAGGGAACCATGCGTTTTCGAGGCAAACGCACGACCTGCGAAATCAAGTACGACGCCGCAAGGGATCGCTGGTATGCACGAATACAGACCGAAATCCGAACGGTGAAAAAAACAGGGAAACGGCGCGCCGCTATAGATTTGGGCGCGAAACGCACAGCGGCGCTGGTCATTGAAGGGGTTCCTGTGGGAATCGTTTTCTCGGCTCGCAACCTGTGGAAGGATTACCGATACTGGACCAGGCGCATAGCCGAACTGCAATCGCTCCTAGCGTCCCAGGGGCTCAAGACAAGCCGACGACTCAAGAAGCTTTATCGCAAACGCACGGCTCGACTGGAGCACGCTTTGCGGGCTTTTGCCAGAACTGTAGCCGAAATTCTCAAGGCACATGATGTGGGACTCCTCAAGGTCGGCTACCCCAAGGAATGCCGGAGCGAGATGCGGTTCGGCAGAAACAACATCAAGGTTCACAATTTCTGGGCCTTTCTCAAGGCGATCAGGTATCTCAAGGACGCCTGTGAACGGCGCGGGATAAAAGTTGAGCCGGTGGACGAGACCGGAACTTCGGAAAGGTGCGCCGTGTGCGGGGAGGAGGTCAAGCGTCCGAAGCGTTCCGTGGTGATTTGTCCCGAACATGGAAGAATGCACGCCGATGTGAATGCGGCGTGGAACATTCTAGGGGAAACCCCGGACTACGGGGACGGGCCGGAGGCCGGCCTGGCGTGGGTAACCTGCGAGTGGGACAAGCACTCGTGGAATCCACGCCGTCAATCCCTCAGTCGCGTCCCATCCGCGGCTGAGGTTCTGAGGGTTGCATCCCTCAGAATCCCACGGCTTTAGCCGTGGGAGAAGTCAAAAGGGCCAGGTAAGGCCAGTCCTCATGGTTTCCACCGACGAAGTAAACCGGAACGGGAAGCTCGATCTCGCCGTGAAGGAACTTTATGGCCTGCACCTCATTATCAAACACCTCGTAGATCAGAGGTGCGTCCTGCGGGCCGCTCGCCTTAAGGATGCGCAGGTACTCAGGATCGTCCGAGGAAAGGAAGGCCAGGTCCCCCACCTGGAAGGCCAGCTCCACCCCACAGCGGTCGCGCAGGACCGCAAGCACCCTTGCCAGTAGCTCGAACCGCCCGTGCACGTCGCCGACGACCGCAAAGCGCATGATCGGTGCCTCTGGAGTCGGCGGGGGGATTCGAACCCCCGTAGGACCGGATTTGCAATCCGGCGCCTCACCGCTCGGCCACGCCGACCCCGCTTTATTCCAAAAGTTCCTCTACCGTCCAGAGCTTGCGCTTCGGACGGGGATGAACCTCAAGCTCAAGCTTAAGCGCCTCAAGCACCCGGCACACCTTCCGAAAGGATACCCGGCCCACAAACCCGTTTTCCAGAGCCGAAAGCGCCGTCCGAGAGATTCCCGCTTTAGAGGCCAGGTCCGCCTGGGTCAAACCGAGCTCCCTGCGCCTTTCCCGGATCTTCCTGCCAAGGTCCTCGCAAAGCATGGGGCAGCTCCTTCACGGTTTTCCGGAGACCCTCGGTCAAGGAAAACTCAAGCACGACCTTCATCCGCCGGGCAAGCCTTGCGGTTTCAGGCCCTCCGTCCCTCTCAAGGTGCCGCACCGTCTCAAGGAGATCCTCCGCGGCGGCAAGCGCCTCGTCCCATGCCGAAACCACCTCTCCCCCGTCAAGACCGCACCGTTCCTCGCCGAAACGCTCCAGAGTTTTCTGGTCGAACCAGACCCTGCGTCCGAAGAGGGTGAGAGCCGGTTGATCCGTGGGATCGTACACCCAAGTGCAAACCACGTCGTAGGCCGGAGCCAAACGCACGTCCCCAGCGTAGGGATGCGAATACAGTACACCGAAGTTCTTGAGATGCGCATCCCCGTTCTTGAGAAGGAAATTGAGCACGAGGAGCTTGTAGAAGCGCTTGAGGTCCTCGGCGGGATCAGCGGAAATTTTGCGCAGGACCCTGGCCACGGCCTCGTACGATCCGTCGTACTTGCGGTTGCGGGTCTTGCCGAGAAGGGAAGCAAACTCCTCGAAGGCCGCTCCGGTGTCGAACCGTTCCACCACGAAAAGCCTTCCGTTCCGGGAAACCCGGAACCGTGGCACAGGAAGCCCCGCCCGACGGCAGGCCTCCATGCACAGTCTCTCGTTTTCGGCAAGGGCAAAAAACTCCCGTCCGAAGGTCTTGACCACGAAGCGTCCCGTGCGGAGAACCCCCTTCTCGTCGTCCTCAAGCTCAGCCAGCACCTTGGGTTGCACGCCTCCCACCGGCGAGGCGGCGAGAAAAGCCTGAGCCAGCTCCCGGAAAAGACCCGGATCGTCGCTCTCAAGCACCTCGGAAAGCCGGAAAAGAGGTTTTTCGGAATCAAGCGCTTTTTCCCTTTCGGTCTTGAAAGTCAGAAATCCTTTTATGCGTGGAGCAAGCACCTCGAAGATCTCAAACTCCTCGAACATTTCGTACCGCTTGGCGAGCATGTCCCGCAGAACCCGGTAGAGCCATCCCTCCGGCATGAACTGATCAAACACAGGAAGGAACTCCGCCCGCGATACGTAACTTTTGGGCGTGTAGGGCATGACCATGGAAACCGGATTGTCCCTCTCGTAGTTGAAGACGTGCTCCAAGGTCTCCGGCAGATACCAGTAAACACCCGCCCTCTCCCCTCCGGCGAAAACCACGACACGGTGCGGTTTGTTCATACTGTTGAACATTTTAAGAGGCAGGCACACAGCTGTCAAGAAAACGTACGGTGTGGTTTCCGGTTTTTGGTCCTGTGTCGGCTTGTCGTCAAGTGTCGGGTCATGTCTTGCGCACCCGTTTGCGGCTTCCGTAGTCGTCGAACGGATCGATGGCGTACGGATCGGCCAGGGAACGTAAAATATCCAGAATCCCCAGCACGGAAAACACGGCTATCCAGGACGCCAGGGACACCCCGGCGCCTTTCCCGGACTCCATGCGCTTGATCGTAGAGACCGAAACGCCGGTGCGCCGCGCCAGATCCTCTTGACGCAGCCCGGCTGCAAGCCTAGCCCGACGCGCAATCTCCCCCAACAACCGCACAATCTCGCTCTCATCAGCCGTGAGAAGGACCGCCATGGCGAGAACACCGTTTGCTCGGAAACCGACGACTGTGGCCTTTGATTTGATTGAGCCGTTTGCGCACCGCTTTGCACAAGCTCTCGGTTCCGGGAATGTCCGAAATTTCCCGCAGGTAACTTTCGGTCAGATCGACGGCGTCGTCCAGAACCGTTTTCGCCTCAGCGGAAGAAAGTCCCAAGAGCCTGCCGAACCTTACCAGATCAGAACGCGAAAAATCCCCGGTCTTTCCCAGAAGCGGCATGGAATGTTCGTCCAAACCCCAGAGGTTTCCCACGAGATCGTAAGCGGGCGACAATCTCAGGATCTTGCCGTCCCAAAGACAGGCGAAATTTTTGAGATGATCATCCGTGTTGACGATCATGACGTTGACCACCGCCTGCCGAAAGAACTGACGCAGGTCCCGGTCCGGGTCGGAAACGTAGCGTCGAAGCGAACCGGCCACGGCTTCATAACCCGCCTCCACCATGTGGCTTCCCCCCATCAGAGTGGCCAGGGAAAGAACGATACATCGACCATGAAAAGGAGGGTTCAGTCGAACGATGTCGAACCGTTTGACGGCGAGACAACAGGCATCAGCGACTTCAATTACGCGGAAATCAGGCACCGGGACTCCCAGACGCTTGGCGAACCTGAGTCCGGCGGCCTCGACCAGAGCATTGGTTTTCGGCGAAGGATCCAGAACAGACGGAAACTTAACGAGCCAAGGGGTTCCGTCTTCGTCAACCAAGGTGACTTTGGGACGCGCTCCTCCTGCGCTCGTGCCGGAAACCTGAAGATAGCGAAAGACCGCTTCCGCTTTGCGCATTTCGAACTGTGTCGATTCTCGAAAGCAGGCTTTCAGGGCCTCGAACGGAATCCAGGTCGGAGGCGGAGGATGCTTTAGGTCCGCTGCGGTGCAGAAAAGAGCGCCTATGAGAGAAGTGTCCTGCAGTCCCAGCGCGAGATGCCGACGTCCTGAAAAATCGAAACGGTGCTTCTTGGAAAGGATGGCCAGTCCCCAAGCGTCCGGCAGAGTATCGTCAAGCACGCCCAGAGGCGCGCTCAGAGCCGTAGCCCGAAAAACTTTTTCGACAAGCGGCAACCGGATCGGATCCAGAGGATAAGCATCCTTCCTGCGCAAATAAGACTTCAGATACCGGAAAACTACGCGCTCGCCGCTGAGCATCAGCTCGCCGGACGGTACCGGGTTCCCCTCAGAATCTATCCGCCAGACCAACAACCGCCTGCGCTGCGCCAAACGCATACCACAGATAGCATAGATCAAAACTGATCCCTTGTCAAAGAAAACAGGGGTTAAAGGCGCTTTTTTGAACTGTTAACCTCGGATTGAGGACGACGGAAACTCAACCGCTGCCGGGAAGCCTCTTGCCCGATCGGTTGACCCGTGCTCCTCCGGCGCTTGTGCCGGAAACCTGGACCATGCGTTTGATCGTGGAAACCGAAACACTACGGTTGTAGAGAGTTCTTGCGATCAGAATGACGTCTGCGGGAATTGGCGTTAGCTTCAGCGTCGATTCGGTTCAGGATTGCTTCGCGGGCATGATAGACGTGGGTGCGGGCGGTTTCTCTGTCGAACGAACGGCTAAGACGGTCGGCGAATTCCAAAAGGCGTTCCATTGTGTCGCGTATCGGGAAATCGAACCAGTGGAACCGTTCTGGCGGACTGGACAGGTCGATCTTGGGAGCCAGAGCCACTATCTCGACATCGCTTGTGTCTACACCAGCTGCGGCGATTCGGTCAAGAGCAGTCTTAATCTGTCGTAGTTTTCGTTGGCCGAATACGCTGAACGTAGCCTCAAACAGAGCCAACAATTTCTTGCCGTCCGGCGTGTAAACGGCAAAATCGAGTTCGCAAATGCTAGTGTGTGTCTTGACGATCTGGCGTCCTGCTTCCCGGCCTGGAAACACCGTGTAGAGTATGCCGGTCCACCACGTTTCCCAGAAAGATTCCAGGTGTTCGAGATAGGTTGACCAGAGCCGGTTGCGCACCGATTCGTTCAGGAATCCCCCCAACAAAACCTGCGGCGCGAACGGTTCTACGCACCTGAAGCAGAAGCAGAGAACGGGGTCGTCGAGCACGTAAAAAGACTTCTTGTCGCGGAAAGGTTGTTTCTCGCGACGGACCATACCGAGTTCTATCAGGTTTTTGAGGTACGGTGCGAGCTGGTGTGGCGGCATCCCGGTGTGTTTCTGTATGGCGGCGAACATGGAGGCCCGTCTCCGTCCTATGGCCCGTACGAGACCGAGAAGCGTATCGGGGGCGCTAGTTTCCTCTCGCAGGATAAAAAGCGGCTCGTCCAGGAACGGCGAATCCGGCCTAAGCGCCTGTTCCAGGACGGCAAGACACGCTTCCTTGAAGGGGACCTCGGTGTCCCGCAGCGGTGTCGGATCGAGCCAGGTCCAGTACCCAGGAATACCTCCCACAATAGCGTACAGGGCCACACCGCGAAACCATGTCAGACCGAACGCATCGCACAGGTCTTCCAGGTCAAGAGGCCGCACATGGATGCTCATGGTCTTGCGTCCATAGAGAGGTTCGCCTGTATCGAAGAACGCACGCCGCATGACGGAACGCGCGGACCCACAGAGGATCAGGAGAAGGCGAGGATCCGGCTTTGCGTCCGCATGCACGTCCCAGAACGCCTGCAGGACCGAAGCGAACGAAGGATCTGCCTCCATGAGCCGCGGGACTTCGTCCAGCACGAAACAGAGCTTCGTCCCGGCGGTCGTTTCCATTAACGTTTTCAATAAACCGGTCAATCCCTCGGCGGACTCCAGTTCCACCCGTGTCCCGATCTGTCTGGATATTTCCTCGGCCATGAACCGGTAGAGCACCTGCGCGGGACGTCCTCGCGGAACCTGCACGTACACGCTCGACCCCTTGCGTCGTCCGATGTGCTCCAGGATGAGCCGCGTCTTTCCCACTCGTCTGCGGCCGTGCACCACCACAAACGAGTTTCGTTCAGCCAGGTCTTCCCGTTCCAGCGTCTCCAACTCCCTCTCCCGTCCTACAAACTTCAACACTATAACCCCTGTCCCGAAAATTTTGTGTGTTGATGTTATTATAATACGAAAAATATAAACAGCGAATCGAGCAGTCCTCGATCTCGTGTCAAACCGTTGCCGCCACATGCGAGCCGGATTCTACGCACCCGTTTGCGTCTAATTCGTCAATACCACACCGGTCCGAAACCGCCGCCGCACGAGCTCGTTCCGACGCACTCGGTCCCTAAACCGACGCAGAACCGCCGTCACCAGCCGCACCATCGCCTCCCGATCCGAAGCCAACACCACCTGCCGACAAACGGGCGAAAGCAACTCCTTCACCTTCGGAAGATCCCCCTCATCGCCGCAGTAAAGCCCTATCACCCGACACCGACGCCCGACCCGCACCCAAACCTCCTGGTCCTCTTGCGACATGAACGCCCCGTCCGTGACGACAAAAATCGTCTCCGGCTTGTCCGGAACCAGCGCATCATAAACCGCAAACCCGTCCGTGCCACCGGTCTGAAGCCGCTCAAGATCCTCAAACCGCTCCATGCGAGCAAGCATGCGTTCACCACCAACCATCCGGGTTGCAAACACCCGCGCCTCCGCAAGCGGCGCAAGCCGTCGGGAAACCTCCATGAAAAACGCTCCCCAGAACACCCCCTCCCGCAGGGGCTTCCCGTACATCGATCCCGACGTGTCCAACACCACATCGCACACCGGAAGCGGAAGCGGTTCCCTGATCGTCTCCTGCCGCAGCCAGCACGCCGGAAGACCGTTCTCCTCCGCGGACCGCACCAACGACCGCACGTCAAGCCGCTCACCAACCACGTCAGGTGTCCAAACCGTCTTCGGCATCATCCGCACCATCGGAAACCTCCGCAGGAGACGCTGCGCCGTTCTCCGTCCCTCGGCCACGGCCCGCACGTGCTCCTCATCCGGCTCCGCACCGCCGAGCTCCCTCGCCGGAACCAGCCGACACCTCCCCAAACGCGACCCGGCAAAACGCTGAAGCAACCGCCGCAGACCCTCCTCCTCGCCATCCTTCATCGTCCGCAATGGTTCCACATCGTCCGGCGTATCGTCGTTATCCGGTTCGTCCGACGGACAGGACGCATCCGGGGCGTCCACGTCGAACGTTCCCTCCGGGTCGGGCTCGAACGCCTTCCCCTCCTCGTTGAAGCTCGCCTCGCCCTCAAGACCGGGAATCCCCCTCGAAAAACCTCTCTCCGCCTCGTGACGGGGAAACAGCTTTGCGAGGGTCTCCCGCCACCTTGCGAGAAACGCCTCGGCCTCCCTCGCCGTCTCCGCAAGCGACTGGCAGCGCTCCGCACACCGCCTCGCCGTGCGCGCCAGGTCCCCGATCAGCTCCCGAAACTCGGAAAGCTCCACCCCGCTGTCCGCAAGACGCTCCCGCAACGCCGCGGACCTCAAACCCTCCTCCATCCGCCGCCGCGGAAGATCCCCCAGAGAAACGTACACGTCCGCCAGGTCCGCAAACGAAGCCGCATAGAAAAGCGCCGCCGGTCCGTACCTCTCCACCGCCTCGTCGCCCCGCATCCGCGCCAAAAACACCCGGTGCGCCCTCTCCACACACAAAAAACCCTGCGGAAGCCTTTCCGCCAGACGACATTCCACCCGCCGATCCTCCAACAGATTGACCAGATTCCTCAGCAGGGGATCCCCGAAAATCCGTTTGCGCTCCTCCGGGTCTTCGGGAAGCCTGCTCCAGACCACATGACAGTTCTCGTGGTAGAGCAGCCCCAGAAACGCCTTCCGGTCAAAGCTCAGGGCGTAGGCAAAGTTCACGTACACGCTTCGCCTGTCGTAGTTGAACCAGGCCGGGGCCCCGACGTCGATTTCGACCGTGCCCTGAAACCGCACCCCCTTCGGGCCGTTGCAGGTCTCCTCGAAAAGCCGCCGCAAACCGTTCACCAGAAGACCGGCCCCCATCTCGCGGGCGAAAAGCGCTCCCTCGCCCCTGAGTTTCATCCGGTCGAAATCCTCCTCGCCGAGAAGCCGCCCCGCCTCTCGGATCAGCTCCTCGCCGGAAATGCCGGGGTCAAGCTTCCCCGTCCGCACCAGCTCCGCAACCCGCGAACGCCTCATGCCCTCGCCTCCTTAAAGGTCCACGGGACTTGCGCCCCGTCCCCGCCGCACGGTTCTAACCGTAGCTCTGGCGGAGGAAACCCGTCGCCTCGACGCGGCTCCCTTCGCCGACTCCGCCGGAGCCGGGGATTTCGCCGAAGTCAACCGGGAAAGCGTCCACGCCACCGTTTTGGCCGCCTTCGAGAGATCCACCGCCTGCCGGAACGTCTCCATAAGCCCGTTCAAAGCTTCCCGCCAGTCGGGGTTTTCTCCCGGACGCACCAGCCTCACGAACGCCAGCTCCATCGCCCGCGCTAGCGCCACCTTGGGATCGGTCCCGTTCCGCGCCGCCGCAAACGTCTGCCGCACTACGTTTACCAGAGCCCGCGTGGAGATGCCCTCAACAAGCGGTCCCTCCTCCCCCTCGGCCATGGTCCGAACGGCACCCGCAAAACGCACTAAGGGCCTCCACAGCGTCTCCCTCAGCGCAAGCACCGCCTTCTCGTCGAGACCGTCCCCCAGAACCTCGCGCGCCGCATCCTCAAGGATCAGCATCTCCTCCTCCGGCGAGGGGTATCCCACGAACACCACCGCCAAACGATCAAAAAGCGCCGCCGGTATCTCGTAAACTTCGTTGTAGCCCGTGTTGGCCGTGGCCGCAAACTTCAGGTTCTCCCGCGGTGCCGTGAGCGTCTCCCCCGTGAAGTGATTCCGAAGCACCCATTCGCTTTCGTCGTACACGTTGATCGCCTCGATGAAAATGGACTGGTGGCGGGAAGGCATCCGGTTGATCTCATCCGCCACGAAGAGCACCTTTTCGCCGCGGGCCGCCCGCTGAAACGCCTCGCCCAGCGGACCGTACCGGAAAACGAACCCCCGACCGTCCGTACGGGGCACGAAGGTCCCCAGCAAATCAGCATCTTGGAGCGATTCCCGACCCGCCACTACCACCGGCACAAAACCGTCCTCACGGGCCTTCTGGAGAAGACAGGTGGTCTTGCCCGTGCCCGGAGGACCCACCAAAAGCACCCCTGAACCGTACCGAAAAGCGAACTCGATCTGCGCCTCCGCCTCGGCGTTACGAAACCGTATACCCATGGCTTACTCCCCTCCGAAGTCTGCGTATCCTGCGCTGAGCAAGACGTTTCCAGTAGGATCGATAAACGTCCCGAAGTGCTTTCTCGGCCTGATCCCGCGCCTCGTAGAAAACCTGTTCGATCAGCTCGGCTTCCCGGCGGGCCACTTCGTCCTCCGTGGGGCCTTCCCGCCAACCCCGTCCCCTTGTCCGCTCAATCACGTCGTCCCAGGCGTCCTCATAAGCGTCCGCCGCAAGATCCGTCAGGGTGCGCCACCTCGATGCCCCGATCAACCAGGCCGCCTCCATGAACCCGTCGTCAACCTCCGCGGGCGAGGGGGTCTGAAGCACGAGCCGCACGCCATCTTCCTCAAGATCGGCCAGCTCCTCCAGCAGATCGGGATGCCAGCGCCAAGGGTCCCGTGCGGCCACCCCCCGCCAACCCTCCTCCACGAAGATCCGCCTAAACTCCTCATAGTCCTCCGCCACACATGCGTCCGCGATGGCCTCCGCGATTTCCTGCTCTCTGTGCTCTGCCATCGCAAACCTCCCATCATGGATTCGGAAGAGATCCCGCCGAAACGAAAAAGAAAACCGCCGAGGCCCGCGCGCGGCGAAATTGCGAGTGACGGAAAAACGGACGAAAAAGGAGTGGACGGTTCCCGTGTTAGGGTGTTGTGGTGCCGTTGACGGAATTCCCGTTGGAGGAACCGCGGCTCCGGCTGCGGGCCAGGCAGATCCCTTTCCCCGAAGGGAGACGCACCCACCGCCAGCCCAGAGACCGGCACAGCGCTATCACGTGAAACTGCGCCGTCGTCAGGTTGCGCTGCGCCATGGTGCGCACCTGACTCTGAGCCTGCAGCACATCCTGCGGCCTGCGCTCCCGCACCAGAAACCGCCCCATATCCACAGACTGTTCCGAACCCGCGGCGACATTCCCTCTTGTCCTTTCCTCCGCGTTTTCCCTTTCCCGCTGTGTTTCCCGTTCCCCCGGCCAAACGCACCTCAGTCCGAGCTTCAGCTGCCCGATATTTTTGACGTGGAAACGCTCGGCCAGTACGGAAGGATCCAGATCGAGGGCGTAGCGACGCCCCGGAACGATTTCGCCCAGATCCGCAAGCTCGCGTCCTCCGAAGTGGAGCACAAGCCGTACACCTCCACCCCGCTCCAGACACCGCCTGATCGAATCCGCCTCCGGGTTCGTCCGCACCGCAACCCGCACCCTGTGCTCACCCCACGACCACACCTTCGCCTCAATCTCACGATTCGCCGACCGGGTTTCGCCCTCTTCCCTGTCTTCCCTGTCCGTCCGATTCGGCCGAGAAGCGGCGAAAGCGTGTTCCCCATCGTCGTCCCGGTGCATCACCGAAACACCGGGGATGCGGATGGAGAACCGCTCGCCTTCACCATCGTCCTGGTGCATCATCACCGAAACGCCGGGAACGCGGATGGAAAACCGTTCGTGTCCTCTGCCCGCCCGCGCCGCGGACGAAAAGACGGACGAAAGAACCAGCGCGGCCGCCAGAAAACCTCCCGCTACCATCCGCACCGCTTTCCGTGCCTTCATGGTTCAACCTCCCTTCCCCGATCAGACGAACGGTCCGCGGACCCCTACGGCCCGCGGACCGCTCCTTCGGCTACCTTTTCACATAAAGCGTCGCGCTTCCCGTCTTGCCGTTCGCACAGGATGCGCTCCAGGCCCCCGGACAGCAACGCACCTCAAGCCTGACCCAGGTCGTGGTGCTGTAAGGACGTTCCACTTCGAGGCCGGAGTAGGTCCTGCTGAAGCTGTTGCTCGTGGGCTGATCAGGCAGGTCATACCAAGTCGCAAACGGAATCGAGGTGTTTCCGTAATAGACACTCACGACGTAACCCGTCCGCTTGACGAACCTGTACTTGCAGCGCCCGCCCGCAAATCCCCTAACGGTCACGGTCGCGGAGAACGACTTGCGTCCACCGTAAGTGCGCAACGGATTGCTCCAAGAACTCGACGGTGACAGACTCACCGTCACCGACCGACTTGCGGAAGCGCTCCGATAACTCCTGTACGCACCAGACGAAGCGGAAGAAACGGGCTTCCCCTTCGCATATACCGTCACGCTGCCTTCCCTGCCGCCAGCACAGTTCGTGCTCCAGGTCCTCGGACAGCAACGCACCTTGATCGTCTGCGACTGTACCGACTCGCTGTCGTTTTTGACGGTGAGCGGCGCCTGCGCATTGATGTTATCGTTGTCCACATTGGCATACAGCGTGCTCCAGCGCCCCTCGGTTAAACCGAGCACGTCCATGTCTCGGTTCGACGATACGTAGTACTTGCACGATCCTCCCTTGAACCCCTTGATCACAAGCGTCAGGTTGAAGCTACCGTTGGGCGCAAGCGGACGGCTACGTGAAGTTCCCGCTGAAGCCCCAAGCGTCACCTCCAGCGGACGGTTCACTTGGAACCGGATTTGATCCCCCTCACAGTAAGCGCTGTCGGACGATTCACCCCGCGGACAGCACTTCACGCTGAGAGTCACCGTCCCCACACCGTGACCGGTGAGGTTCCACGTCACGTCTCCGGTATCCAGCTCATCCTGCGACACCGGGTTCCACCACGCTACCCACCGCCCGTTGGTGGGCCTGAGCGTAACGTCGTTGCTTACCTTCACGCCCACATCGCTGACCGTATCCCCTGCATCATACTTGTACCAGCAAGTGCCGCCGCGGAATCCTGAAATGTAAAGATGCACCTTGACCCCGGTGGTGTATTCGTTCTGATCCTGTTCCAGTCCGTTAAAATCAAACTGAACCAACCGGGTCACCTGGGGACGCTTCACCGTGAAGTTCGACTCCACCTGCGACACATATGCTTTGTCGCCGCTTCCCAGACGGCAAACCACCCTGTACTGCACCCGTCCCTCGTAATTCTGCGGAATGATCGAGGCCACCGTCGCGTTGCTGAGATCGATGCTCACATTCTGCTCGGTGATGGACACAGTGCTCACCGCCGGGTTCGCATTCGGATCATTGGGATACTCCACCGTGAAGGTGCACTTTCCGCCCTTGAAGCCGTGAATGCGGATTCCCCCTCCGATGGGATCGTTGGGTTGCCGCTCGCCCGTCGGAATGCTCGATGTCACCGACGGTCTCAGCACGGTGATCTTCTGAACACCGCTTTCCACCCACTCGCCGTTGTTGAAGTTCGGATCCTTGCACCGCATCGCCCAGTTGAGCTCCGCTCCCCGCGCCGATGCCATCAGGTTTAAGAAAACGCTTGCCCAGGGCTTGCCCTTTCGTTGCGTAAGACCCTCGATAATCGCCTTCGGCTGGAACGAAGTCTGCAAGCAAATACCACTATCCGCCGTCGCCACAGGCTGCCAGTCTGCCCAGGTCGCTTCCGTGGTCGTGACCCAGCCGGTGTCCAGATCAACGTTGCCGTTCGCGTTGACGTCCATCCAGACACGCATCTGACAGGTAAGACCGCCGAGATCGCTCAGTTTCTTGCCCGACAGCGTGTAAAAGCACACGGTCGCCTTTCCTGTGTCCGTGGGATACAAGGCGGACGGATCGACAAACAAGCGCAACCACATCTGCGGACTCTCCGCGGAAGCCATGGCGGAAGATCCGTACTTTACAACCCGCAGCGACCGTTCCAGCACCACGCCGGACAACTGAAAATTCCGGAAAGTCTGTTCCCTGTCCCGCAAGGCTGCAGCCAGGTCGTCCACCTCGTCGCACGCAATCCGAACCGCCAATTCGTCAGCATCATTTTTCGCTTTGAGCTGCACGGTGTCCGTGTGCACGGCCTGATGCGGATCGTAAGCGACCGTTCCTGGAGGCGTCGTCCACCCATCCCGGCCAACCTGAAACCCCTGCGCGCCCTTGAACTTCACCAGGCACAGAACCTGCTTGTCGTTGTGAACATTGTCCACCGTCAGCTCCGCGGTGACGGTCTCCTCCGGACGAACCACGTCGCTCGCCGACCGCAGAGTGAGAGTGGCCGTGAACTTCTTGGGACCCCGCCTTCCCCGAAACGCATTCACAAACTCCTGCCCGAACGACATGTTCACATACCGCACCCGCACGAACTTCTCATAGGACTGCCCGTCCTTTTCGCAGACCACCCGGAAGGTTTCGTCGTGATCCTTGTAAACCGGCGTCCACGCCACATTCGAGGTATCGTAATCGGCCCTGACGGTGTAGTTTTGGCCGATCACGGTCACGTCACCCGGCGTTCCCACTTCCCAGTGACACACGGCGTCTTTGAGCCCTTCGTAAGTGAGATCAACGTAGACCGGTTGATCCGCATACAGCGTCACCACGTCGTTAGGACCGAGCTGATCGGCGTCCCAGGTCTGCACGCCCCATCTCTCGCTGTTTTCCAGCTGTTCCTGGCGAATCACCAGCCGGATGCGGGCCCGGGAAAGCGGCTCGCACCGCCCGTTCAGCCACGTGTAGCCGGTCTCGCACAAACACTGACCGGAATGGTTGGGATCAGGACCGGTGGCGTGAGGGGTGCGCCTAGGATCGCACGGACCTTCTATCGGAACACACCGTCCTTGTTTCGCATACCACTGGTACCCAGGCTCGCACTTACACCAACCGGAGTGACTGGGATCAGGACCGGTGGCGTGAGGATCGCGTTCGCACAAAGGAGGATTGGTAGGAGGATTGGTGTCGCCGGGGTTGCCGCCGCCACCAGACGTATTGGTCGGAGTGAACGGATTCGGATTAGTTACAGTGCCGCCGCCACTGGACGGATTGCTCGGAGCGGATGAACTCGGATTGGACGCAGCCGAGGCGAGCACGCAGCGGTTCCCCGTCCAGGTCCCGCCCAAGGACTCGCATATCTGCCGCGGGCTCTGCTGCGAACCCTGCGCGGTCTGCTGAGGAAGCACGCAGCGGTCGCCCGTCCAGGTCCCGCCCAGAGACACGCACACGTCCTGAAGGGAAAGCTGCGTCCCGTTTCCGCCGTTGGGAGAGGGCTGCGTGATCCCCTGAATGGCCGCCTCGATCCCCGGCGTGTTCTCGCACACACAGTTGCGCTTCTCTTTCACGCACTTCTGGTAAAGGTCCTCACGGGTGAGAACCGGAACGAACTTGAGCACCCCTCCGCCGGTCCCGTTGGCGGCCTGGATCTCCCAGTAACCGTACACGCCTCCGTAGTCGAAGAGACACTGCCGGATGACCTCCACGTTTATCTTGAGGTCCCTGGGCGGACGGGCGATCACCGCCCCCGCACGAACCACCCAGAGAAACACCGCCAGTAAACCGCAAAGGACCGTCCACACCGTCATTCCGCGCCGGATGTCTTTCATGACGCTCCTCCTCCCTGCATGGGGTTTCGCTTTTTCCGAGAAAAAGAAGTCCTCTCCCCTCCACCCGCCGAACCACGCCGAATCCCTCCGGGAGATGACAGCCTCCGCTTTGTTATGCTAAGAGATGGAAAGGAAAACACGCCGGGAGGGATCGGCCATGACGAAAAGGCTTGCGGTCGCAACGACGATCATCGTGATGGTCTTGACTTTCGTTATGGGGAGGGCCTTGGCCGCGGCGCTCCGCCCGAACCTGATCGGGGATGTCGTGCGCCGCGGACCGCGGAAAGGCGCCTTCGCCGGATGGCAAGACTTGCAATCGCACGTGGTGCACGACTACTGCAATCTGGACGAGTATGAAAGGGAAAAGGTCGAAAGTGATCCCGAAGAATATTCCTGGTTCAGGGTTGTGGATAATCTGTTACAGGTGGGATACTATGTTAACTCGGTTCCCCACTCTTGGTATCAGGCCCGCGGGGTGGATCTCGGGCGGGTGATCGTGCCGGTGATCGCCACGGAGAACCTTACGCCGGACAGGGCCGCGGCACTCCGCACGGCCCTCCGCATCTGGAACGCCATCGTCCCCTGGCGGTTCGAGCTGTGGGGCGGCCTGCACATCCGCTTCGATCAGCAGACCGCCCCCGTCTGGCGGGAAATCTACTATGGCTACGAGGACGATCCCGACCGCATGCTCCGCAAAATGAGCGAGTGGCTTCCGCAAATCACGGACTGCGTTTCCGGCGCACCGCATGGTCTGGGCTGTCCGCCCTACCGGTTCTACGAATCCGTGCGTCTCGACGACGGCGAAACCGTCTACCTCGCCCCGCCCGTCTTCGTCTTCTACAGGGAAGACGTGGACCGCATCCAGGACCTCGGCCTGAGAGAGTATGTGCCGATCCTCGATGCTTGGGGTGTAACTCTACCCAACACCTTCGCTATGGTATTTTTGAATAATCTCGGGGATGTAGATACAGAAACAATCCTTCACGAATTCGGGCATGTCATGGGGTTGAACCACGCCTTCAGCGATCCCGCGGACTCCGAAATTTATCATGCGCCCGAAGAGGACCTTTTGGCCGAGGGGTTCTCGGTCATGAGCTACGACGGCATTGCTTTCCCCACCCTCCAGGACATCGAGCAGTTCCAGAAGGGCTACTGCGAGTACATGGACTGGTACCCCGGCCACGTCCGCCTCAAAAAGGACGCCTCACTCTGGGCCGAACGGTACCGGCCCTGGTTCTGGGTGGACACGTGGGGAAATTGGGTAAATGGAACCGGTCCCTACGACTACACCGTAGCCCTTCTCTACTTCACGCCGTGGTTCCCGTTCGACGTCTCCTTTTGCCGCTACGACGCCCGGTCCGGCGATGAGGTCGGATGCAAGCACTGGCCCTGGGGCAACCGTCCCCCCATGGAGCGCCACGCCTACCAGAAACCCGGTCGGGACGTGTTCCCGCCGAGATACATCAGTCCTTGGGTCGCAAGCTATCTTTCACTAAAAGACGCCATCTATGACGACTCCGATCCTCTCCAGCTCAACCTCTTTCCGGTAACCCCCACGGAGGTATCGGGGTTCACCATCACGGACAGTCGCGGTCGGAAGCTGGCCGGGTTCTGGACCTTCGGGCGCGTCCCCGAAGAGGACCAGGAGGCCCTCTGCCGGGCCATGAACGGAACCCGCTACACGGAGTGGTACGATGACGATTTGTACCGGGCCGCCTGGGCCTGGACATGGTATGGGGTGGACGAAGTCAAAAATTACTACTCCAAACAAGCCCACCGCGAGGTGCTGTTTCTGTGTCTGTTTCCGGGGCGGAGCTGGGACGAGGTGAAGGATCGGGCGCTGGCGGTTTGGCGGCACTACGCCCGCTACGGCGAGGTCGGCTCCGACAACGGCTCCGATAACTCCGGTTCTGGTTCCGATAACTCCGGCTCCGGTTCCGATAACTCCGGCGGTTCCTCCGGCAACATGGGGGACGATCCGTTCACAAGCGCATGCAAATCGTTTCACAGCTTCATCCCGTGGGCTCTGGCGACCGATCCCCTGGGCGGTGCCGACGACAACCTGGTCTCCTTTGTCCTGTGCGCCAACGCTACCCTCGACGACGTCCCCTCCCTCCGTCCTCGCTCCGTGATGGCTTCGCGGCCCCTCGATCACGTCCGCGTCGTTCTGACCGTCACCTCGCCGGAGCTTCCCCGACGGTTCGCCGGACGCGTCCTGCATCGCCTGGTCGTGGCCTGCCGCAACGACTCCGGCTGGTGCACGGACCTCCTCGACCTGGGAACGGTGCGGGTGGACGAAAACGGCTACGTGAACGGACGCGTCTACGTGGTCTTCCCCCTCGTGCCGGAACCCGCGAACCTCGAAGCCTTGGCGGGGACCTCGTGGACGATCTACTTCGCCTTGGCCCCCGACGACGGACACGGCTCCTGGAACCTCGAAGACCTCCTCGTGGGCGTAGTGGGGCTAAATTTGTAGAAGAGGACGACATCGTGGAGTTTTTCGTCGGCAGGCAACGGGAACTGGAACGCCTGGAAGCCGCCTACCGCGCCCGATCCCAAAGTTTTGCTTGACCGGATTCGTTCCTGCTCCGAACCCGGCGGAAGGACCTCGCCGGATTAACCGTACCAGACGGAAGGCTTTATCCCAAAAAGTTGAACTTTTTGGGAACAACGTTACCATTTAGTAAAGATGATAGGTCTTGATAGGATAAGGGAAGAAAGTCTTTATCCGCGGGAGCTACTCTCAAAGCTTGAGCCCTGGCTTGCCCGCAGGGAGGCCATAGTCATAGTGGGCCCGCGTCGGGTGGGGAAGACCTCTCTGCTCAAGCTTCTGGCCCTGAGGCTGGCCGAAGAAGGGAAACCGGTATTTTTCTTCGACCTCGAAGATCCCGACGACCGGGATGTAATCGAGGCCGGCCCCGGGGCCCTCAGGAAATTTCTGGGCAGACCCGGGGTGGTCTTCTTGGACGAGTTTCATCTGCTCGAAGATCCGGCCCGTTTCGTAAAGCTCACCGTGGACCACTTTCCCGAGCTCAAACTCATCCTCACGGGTTCCTCAAGCCTTGCGGTTCTCAAGCACTTCAGGGACTCCCTCATCGGTCGCCTGGTGGAGTTTGAACTTTTCTCCTTAAGCTTCCGTGAATTCCTGCATTTCCGGGAAGAAGACTCTTACGCTCGCTGGCTTGAACCCGTCTCCATCCGCCAGCTCCGGGCCCCCGAGCCCTTACGAATTCCCGGAAAGATATGGGAGCTGCTTGAAGAGTTTCTCCTTTTCGGAGGCTTTCCCGAAGTCGTTCTGGCCCGGGATCCGGAAGTAAAGAGCAAGCTCCTCTCACAGATCTTCCGCCTCTACGCCTTGAGGGATCTAAGGCTTCTCTTTGCCCAGCCGGACCCCAGAACCTTTGAGAGGGTCTTCCTGGCCCTTTCCGGAAGCGTGGGGTCCATAGTCAAGTTTTCGGAGATGGCCTCGGACATAGGAGTAAACCACAAGACGGTAAAACACTACCTGGAACTACTTAAGGCCCTTTTCCTGGTGAAGGAAGTGCCGCCGCTTGCGGAAAACCCCCGCACGGAGCTCAAGAAGGCCTGTAAGGTCTATTTTGCTGATACCGGACTTTTAAGCTGGGCCTTGGGCAACTTCTCTCCCTTGGCCTTAAGGCCGCAGGCCGCTGGACTTTATGCGGAAAACATGGTAGCCCTTGCCCTCTTGAGAAACTTGAGACCTGAGGAACGCCTCCGCTTCTGGCGAAAGAAAAGCGGCCCGGAAGTGGACTTCGTGGTCCTTACTTCGGGAGAATATCTCCCCGTGGAAACAAAATTTCGCGGACGCCCGGAAAAACTCTCCGGCCTGAAGTCATTCATCAAACGGTATCGTCCTCTCCGGGCGGTAGTGGTCTCCCGCGACCGGTGGGAGGAGAAATCCCTCAACGGGACCAAGGTGCACTTTTTGCCGTTGGTTCTGTTTGAGGGATAGAGAACTTAACAAAAATTTCCTTACAAATTTTTCGTCAATTGATCCCTGTCACCGTAAAGTCGCCACTGACCGTCTACGATTTGGGCCCATCCCACCGGACGCGCTTCCTCCGGCTCCATCCGGTACACCGCAAACGCCGAACCGTATCCATCGCCCCAATGATACTTTTGTCTGCCGGTTGATACTAGCATGGTCCTTCC
This sequence comes from Thermosulfurimonas sp. F29, assembly GCF_019688735.1. Taxonomy (NCBI): domain Bacteria; kingdom Pseudomonadati; phylum Thermodesulfobacteriota; class Thermodesulfobacteria; order Thermodesulfobacteriales; family Thermodesulfobacteriaceae; genus Thermosulfurimonas; species Thermosulfurimonas sp. F29. The sequence continues at coordinate 562,300 of NZ_JAIFYA010000002.1, read as the reverse complement.
CTCCTGTTTTCGAAGTTTCCTAAGCCAGATAAACAAAAGAAAGGCCCGGCGTTGAACCGGGCCGCGAAAACTGCCGATGGGAAACCCGTCCGAAGACCGCGCTCAGCACTCAAAGACCCGGCACCGGGCCGAGCCTCCGGCTGTCTCTAACGGTCCAGACAGACCCGATACCAACCGTACACCAGGTCCGCAAAGTCGGATGACGAAGCCGCCCCCACATAAACATCCCAGCAGCTTCCCGCCAGAGCCGCGGTGTCGAGAGGAGACTCGATCAAGGGAAACGACATCTCGTCGCCCGAAGCTGTCGCCTGACCGAGGCTCATTATATCGGAACACCACCCGGCCTCGCGGTTGCAAACCATCCAGTAACGCATCAAGGGACGACCGATGTGGGTCTCAGGGACCAGCAACCGAACGTGCATCACGGAAGGCCCCGCGGGCCGATGGATCACCTCCGCCGGAGCGTCAGGCGGCGAGTGCAGGGTCCCGTACGGAAGAACACCGGGAGGCCCCAGCTCGATCGGCCCCGGCGTCTCGCTTCCGAACGAACAGTACCTTCTCTCGGAACCCTGAACATCATGCGCTTCCAGATGCACCGGCTCCGCCTCCAAAGCCGTAAGCACCCGCATCGGCGTCGAATCCACATCATTGACCTCGCCCCACGAGGTCACTCGCCAAGAGTCCCCGGCAAGCAACATGGACTGCGCATAGCACGGATCGAACGGATCGTTCACGTTCACCGTGCCGTTCGCCGGAAGGTGCAGCAGCCAGAGCGAACGTCCCCAAGAAGAATCAACGTTGGCTTTCGACTCCGTATATCCCGTTATCAAGAGAGAACCGTCTGGGTTGACCGCTGCGTCGAACCAGCCGTCGTCGGCCTCGCCGCCAAACTTCTGGGCGTCCAGAAAGTTTCCGCTGTCGTCGAACCGCAACAGCACACCGTAGGACACCTCCACCGGCGAAAAGGCTCCCCGCCTGGACACGGTGAAGGTGCTTGCCACCGTGACCGTGTTTCCGTTGACGACCACCGAGGAACGCCCGGCGAAGTTGGGGTTCGTCTCCAGAGCACCCTGACCGTCCTCCACGTATCCCCAGAAACGTCCCCACTCCGGTTCGCCGTCTCGGTTCAGCTTGAGTAGCACCGTCCCGTGCGCAAACAAGTTCTCCTCCACGAACTCCATTCCGAACCCGGTAACGTAGTATCCGTCTTCGGTGACCGCCACATCGGTTCCCGTCCCGCCGTAAAGTTCGTTTTTGCGAAAGCGCCGCCGCCAAACCAGTTGCGCATTCTCGTTAAACTTCGCCACGTACAGCGAATCGTTCTTATCAACGCCCGCGACGACGAATCCTCCATCGGGCGTCGGCTTCGCTCTGAAGAGATCCCAGGCGGATTCGTCAGCGAGCGCAGCATCCACGGTTCCGTTCTCCTCAAACACCACCAGCCACCCGCCTCTAACCTGGTTGGGATCGGAAAACACTCCAGAAAATTGACCGAACCCGACGGCGACATAGCGGTTCCCCACGCGGACCACATCGTGGAAACCGCGCGCACCGTTGCCATGCCCCGTGAACTTCAGGCTCCAGATCACGCCGCCATCGGCGTCCGTTCGGAAGATTACACCGTTTTCGGTGACCGCCACATAGCCCCCGGACGGAACCTCCGCAACGCCTTCCACCGCTCCGAGACCGTAAGGAAAGTCCGTCGAATCGTACACCTTCATCCAGACCGGATTGAGCCGGGGATCGAGCCTGAGCAGGAACCCGTTTCCCGTTCCGTTTTCGAACGCGCCGCCGACGACGATGCCTCCATCCGCAAGCCGGACCAAAACCCTGCCGGACAGATTTCCGGGAGCATCAACAGCGCTCAGCGAAAACGCCAGGGCCGCAGCGCCCCACCAGACCACCCAGCCCAAACAAACCAGAAACGCCAATCCCTGAACGACTTTTTTCGCCATCGGACTCCTCCTTTGAGACGGTTTGGTGTCATCATACTTGCCCGAAAAGAGAACCGCAAACAACAAAAAAGCCCGGCGTTGAGCCGGGCCACGGATTTGCGGTGGACGAATTCGGAACTAATAAACCACAAGTGTATCGTTATCGCTATTTTTTGCGGCTTCCGTTATTGTCAACATTTTGCACCGTCCGGTTTCCGCATCCCCCACCCATACGCCGCCCAACGCATGACACACCGCCACCACGTGCAACTTGGCCATCCGCAAATTGCTCTGTAACTTGCTCCTGAACCGTTCGGCAAACCTCTGTTCTTGGTTTACACTTGTTGTCTTGGGCACATTTTCATCTCCCTTCGAAGAATCTGCTCTCCCAGAATTGTTACCGCCCTTTGAACCCTCAAAACCGGACCCTCCGCCACGGAAACCATGGTAACCCGTCAAAAACTCCCGCGTCACTTTAATGCCTCTATCAACTTTCACCGCCACTTCAGCCCGCGCTTGCCGAAAACGCTGGGATCCATTGTCTTCCTCCTCAACAGCCTGTATGTAATTGTCCTCACAAACACCGACAATCCTGTAACGCCCTTCCCTGTTGAAGCGCACTTTTAAAACACTATTGGGCTGCACCTCTCGCTTGATCAGCACATCATCTTCGGCTTGCCCGGTTCCCTTCTCAGCAACCTGCAACCAACACCGATTCACACCGGCAGGCGCGTCCACAATCAACGTCGCCTGTATCGTCTGCCCAACCGTAACCCGTTCCGCCGAAAGACTCAGCGCTACCCGCAACGGCGGCAATATAAGAGCCTGTTTGCGCTTTAACCACGCGCGAAGCTCCTTGGAACCGTGATCCATCGCTTCCCGCCAGACACTCTCAGAATCCGCCCAAATAAAGCGCTTGAGATCCTTGTCCCAATGAACGATCTTGGCCGGATCAGTTCCGTTGTCCGCCAGCGTCCGTAACCGTAACAGCCAAGACCGTGACTCCTCCAAATCCTGCGGGTTTCCAATGTTTCCCTCCGTTAGCAGTTCCTCCACCTGTTTCCAGCCCATGTAGGCCAACCGCCTAACGCGCCGCTTTTTTTCTTCATCAGTATAGCGAGATCTGAGCACCGCTTGAATTTCGCGACGCCAGTTATCCGCCACCTTTGCAACGGTCGTTTTGGACGCCATTATACAGTCCAAGGAATGCTTCTTTTCGGTGCTTTTGGTGCAAAACAATGTGCCCGAATGTGAATATAGATCTGAAAATCTATAGTGCCACCACAGCTTGGATGCCCTCTTGTTCCTCTCAAAATCAACGCGAGAATAGAAAAACGGAGCAGATTGTATTCTGCCAACAACTTGTCCTCTTCTGTCGTATGTGACAATCACAGCCCACTGCTTATTTCTGTATGAATGGAAATTGGCTAACACTTCTCCCAGTTTTTTGTCAGACAAGTCGAAAATTTCGAGTTTGCGTCCCCTATACCTTCTATTGCTCCAAATTTCCGAATGCTTCACAAACACCTTTTGTGGCCAATTTGTCTTTTCAAGAGCCGGTCCTATATACAACGATACACGACGGTTATCGTTTGCCGCTATAAGCGTGCCGTTTTCTCCTCTCAAAACCAACGAATCAATGCGCCCGTTGTTCCACCAACCAATCATGTGGTCGGAATCCCCCTGCCGATACAAAGGAAGAAGGTTCCATGCATAACGCAACATGCGCAGCCTGTCTTTCGCCTGCTTGGATCTCTTGGAATCAGGCTTCAACATCTCCTGACGCAAAGATTCGTCTATTTCAGCCAACACCACGCCTCTCGCATCTATTAAGCGAAAAATGCGTTGGTCACTCGCCATTATCTTCGTTACTTCCACCCTGACTGCCACCGGATCTTCCTGCTTCAGGTTTCCTTTTTCGTCTAAACAAAACACTTTGACTGCATCCCCTGCTTCCGTGCGCCAGTAAAAACATTGCTCAACCTCAGATCGGTTTTTAATAACCGCCTGCACAATGGGCAGGGGAAGTGAAGCAAAATCAATTGATGCGGAATCTCGTGAAGTGGAAGCTCCGTAATATCGAGCTTTTATACTGCTGGGTACAACCCAGTGTCCATTGGACCACTCGTCATTCCAATCAATCCATCCAATCACATCTTTCTCCGAAAAGGAAGCATCCCCCAGACGCCGCTTAAGCACGAATACTTTGCCCTGCTTAGCGACTTTTTGCCAGAGGTCATCTGGAACAGGCACATAATTCCGATCAATCTTTTCCGGAACTTCCGGTGTAGTCTCAATGCGTGGCGACACTTGATATCCGAGTATGCAAGCACAATAGTGCCAACCATAAATGTCTCTCCAGTGAACAAATCGTTTTGTACGGCAATGAGATGCAAAAGAGCCATCGCATACTCCTGCTGCCAGCCTCGTGTTCCTTGGATAACGCAAGTCGCTAAGGTAAAGCCGAAGAGCCTCTTGATAAAACCGTCCCAAGAAGTAATCCCGGACACGGCGAGCAGAAGTCAAGGGAAAAGCCATCGAAGCGGAAGCCCCCAAGGAACCATGTGCAGAAGAACTTAAACCCTGGTAACTTTCACGCTTTACGCCATCTGCTCCAACTACAGCGCTGATTTGGCAGGGGTTGTACAGAGGCCTGACCTTCTCCGTTCCGTTTTCATAATGCTCCACCAGATACCACTTGCATCCTGGGTAAATTGTTTCAGCATCCACCTTCGCATCGGGAGCATATATGTAAAACCAGCTTGCCTGAACCGCTCTCCACCCCATCATCGCCAAAACCCAGCTCAAAACCAGAACCAAACCAATACGTTTCCCTGCTTTCATTGCTCGCCTCCCGGCACAATCTTTTTTCCGCCCTGCTTGGAAGGAAACGAAAAGAACTTTCTCTCCCGAAAACCCCTTGAGCACACGAAACGATGACCGCGTCTACGGCAACCCTCCGCACAGGCGAGTACCGTTCCAGCCGATCACGCAGACCTGCACGTCGGATCTCTCCGCCGCAAAGGACCAGAACGGCGCATAGGTCGGCACAAGCGGAACCGTGAGCCGTCCCCATACACCTTCGCGCGTCGCCCGCAGGTCGAAAATCTCGCCCCCCTGAAGGTCACACGGTGTCCGCACGTCCGCGCTTCCGTCCGCACCGCACACCCATGCCCCGTATCCGTCGCTGTTCACCAGCCGCAAACGGTTCCCGTACGCACCATTCCACACGAACTCCACCTCGCCGCGTCCGTTCACGAGAACCAGCGCCCCGTCCACATTGACCAGCCGCCGCGCCAGATCGAACCGACGCACGACCCCGTCCTGCGGCACCACGTAAACCCACCGCCCCGCCGTCACCACCGGCGCACACCGCTCCGCACACACCCGATGGCCCTCCTCGCTAACCACCTCGAAAACACCCGGCCACGCAAGATCACCGTTTGCGTCCAGAACCGGTCCCTCATTTCGACCGATCCGCGCCGTCGGATAACGTTTGCGGCTCAACCGCAAAAGCCCGCCTCCGCTGTCCGTGGCGTTGTCCGCATACGCATACTCCAGCACCAGCGTCCGCAAACACCGCTCCTCGTAAGGCACGTAAACCACATAAACCTGCGCCTGAACCAGATCCCCTCCGTCGGCAAGACGAGCCTCGCCCACCTGCTTCGGAACCGCTCCGGGATTGTATCCCTCGCAAAAAACCCGCACCGGCTCGAAGTTCAGCGTCCCGTTACTCGACCGCACCGCATAAGCGAAACCCAGCAACCCCTCCACCCGTCCGTAGCGGCTGACCGGCATCACCCAGGGACCCGACAGCCGCACCACGACGTGACCGGTCGCAAAGTTGAGCACACGCCGGTCGGAAAACAGCGACTCCGGCTTGCTCGCAAGTATCCCCTTCAGCCAGACTTCTGCCACATCGTCCGGCGTGAATCGAACGGTTCCGTTGGTGTCACCACTGTTTTCTCCGGTAGCGGTTTCGTTCCCTTCGCCGACGGGAACATTCAGCGCGAACGGATACCTCCTTCCCGAACGCCGGGACTCCAGAAACAGGCGATGGTTTCCCGCCGTGAACACTCGCAGGACACCCTTCAGGGGAGGTCCCGGCAGGAAGGCGTCGAAGTCGTTCAGCTCGTAGTAAACCGGTTCGGTCGTCCACCTCTCTCCGTTCCAGTAGAGAACCCCTTGCGCGGCCTCCGTCCCCACGGCGAACTCACCCGATCCGTGGAACCGAACCTCGAAACCCTGTCGCTCGCCGATCCAGCGTGTTTCGATTTCCGCAGCCGTTTCCGTCCCGTTTTCCGTATTATCGGTTCCGATGCCGCCGGTTTCGACATGTCCCGCTCCGTCGTTCCACCGCCAGACCTCGAAGACTTCCGGCGCGAAACACAGCCGTCCCCGTCCGCTGACCAGCGCCGTCAGACCTTCGCTCTCCCCTTCAAAGCGGGCCTCGTCGCTTGAGGCCTCCAAACAACGAATCGGCGGAGAACCCGCCTCCGTGAGGCTGAAACAAACGTCCAACACGGTTCGCTCCGCGGTCTCATTGTCGGCTCCGCAACCGAGAGCCGCAAGCTCCTCCGGCGTGTAGTATTCGGGATGCGCGCACGGATCGTCGTCTTCGTCCTCACCCACGGCCAGATTCTCGACGACAAGACCCGGCAGAACCAGACGGTGTATCCGCGCCCTGCCGCCCACCGTCTCCACCGCGATGCGCGCAAATTCGTGACGACCGTCAGGAACCAACACGAACTCCCCCGCCGAACCCGATTCCTCGTAGACACGCCGGTAAAGCACCACCTCTTCGGCGGAACCGTTTGCGGAACCGTTCGAGGAATCCGCCTCGCCGCAGGACGTCACCAGGGAGACGGTGAGAACGCCCCGCACCTCGAACCGGGGGACCGTGACACCGGTTGCGGCCCGGACCGTTGATTGCTCCATCCCTCTCAGGCCAACCCGGAAGGAAAGACACAGCCACAGCAGCACCACGGCGACCACGAAACGAATGGACGTCGAGAGTCGCATGTCGCACCTCCTCTAAAATTGGGGAGTTTTCTTGAGGCCAAAAAGAAAAAGGGGGAGCAATGTCGCTCCCCCTCCTGACTGTGCCGCTGTGTCGCGACTTCCGACGTTTAAGGAACCTCGCAGTAACCGTCCTCCAGGGAACCGCGCCACTCGCCTCCGAGAGCCCGACAGATAGCCACCCGATGGTACAGACTTCGACGCACATTTTCTACAGCCTGTTGCGCAAAATGCAACCTTAAGGTGGTTTCCGTGACCAGAGGAAGATTCTTCAATTGATCATGCTCCTGCGTCAGGGAAGCCACTTGACCCCTTAATTGATCACGCCCTTGTGTCAAGGACGCTAACTTGTCCTTTAACTGATCACGCTCTTGCGTCAAAGGAGCTATCTCCTGCGTCAAAGAATTTACCTTGTTCTTTAATTGATCGCGCTCTTGTTTACAAGAGTAGCCTCGCGGCATCCAGGCTAACAGCCCCGCCCCGAAAAAGACAAGAGTCCAAAGCGCTACAATCAGCCAAAATCGAAAATGGTTGCCCTTCATGACAACGCTCCTCCTTCTCATCGGGTTTTGTAAGCCTCTCATTCCAAAAAGAACCCCACCCCCTCCTGAACGCCCCAACCACACCGGAACACTAGCCCAGCGAAGAGGAAATCTGCATGAGGGGTATCCAAATAGCCGCAAACACGATGAACATGACCCCCGCCGTCAGCACGATGGCCACGGGCGCAAGCAGGTTCTTCGCCTTCTCGATCTCCGCATAGAACCGCGCCCGATACACGTTCGAGGCCATCCGCAACGTGTCCACACTCATGCCCCCGCGCACCGCCGCCGTCATGAACACCAGCGCCTCGTCGTCGAAAAGCCCCGTCCGCTTCATGGCCTCCACAAGATCGCCCCGTGCCTGCAACCGCTGCCGTATCCGCGTCACCGCGTGCCCGAACATCGTACGGCGACCTCTCCGTAGTTCCTGCGCCGCCATCACGTCCAACGCCTCCGTAAGCGTGTACCCCGCCTCCCCGTAAGTCAACAGCATGTCGAAGAAGAGATACTGAAGCCGCAACCGCTGCAGACTGCGCACCACGGGCATCTCAAACAAAAGCTCCGCATTCTTGAGCACATAAACCGTCACCGCCAAAAACGCTCCCGCACCACACCAGAACCGTTCCCTCAGCCAATCGCCCGCCGCGAACACGAAAGCCGTGAACCGGGGAACCTTCTCCGGCGGAAGCGCATCCACAAGCGGCCTCAGCTTGGGCAGAGTGAAAAACACCGTCACAAAAATCAACAACACCACGAAAAACAACGCCCCCACAGGCTGAATCAAAGCCACGATCGCCTTCCGCTTCTCCTCCCGCTCCTTGGCCTCGAGCTCCATCATCTTTCTGACGGCCGTGGCCAGATCGCCGGTCTTCTCCCCGGCCATGAGCATCATCACTTCGTGGTGCGAAAGGGTCCCGAAGGCCCGCTGAACCGCCTCCGTGAAAGTCCGCCGCCGTTCCATCTCCCGCAGAATCACCTCGCAAACCCGTCGGGCCTCCTCACTCACCACCATGTAACCCCGCACCGCCTCCACCACCGAAAACGCCCCCAACACATTCGCCAGATAAGTGAAAAACTCTCGCTTGAGCTTCTTCCGCCGCAACCGCTCCGTGAACATTCCGCACTCCCCCCCCTCGGAATCTTACCCTTCCGTGTCGAGAACGGCGCCTACCGACAGATGCTCCTCCTCGCCCACCGAATGCTTCCATCCGCCACGGATCCATCGCACCACCACACCGCCGCCTTCAACCCGAACCAGACGCACCCGATCCCTCACCACGTCACCTACGCGGTAAACCGTCCGCTTGCCGCCCGCGGTCTCGAACACCACCGCATCGCCCACCACCCCCACAAGCCGCAAAACATGGTCCTCCGAAGCATTCACCTCCGGAGACTTTCCGACCGGCTCAATCGAAACGATTTCGCTGGCCTTCCGCGGCGGCGAAGCCTCCGACGGCTTTTGCTCCGAGGAAAGGTTTTCAGGCGTCGGAAGTGGAGCAAGCGATATTCCTGAATCGGCACTTCCGGCTTCCGGCCCGAAAAACCTCGCCCCCGGCTCCTCCACCTGCCGACGCTTGACACCGAGAAGCGTCTTTTCCTCGGTCTCGATCCTGCGCACCGCACCGTAGAGGTCCGCAAGCGACCGCAAAGCCTTCACCTCCTCCTCGATCACCCTCCGACGGTTCGCCAGCGTCCGCGCCAAACGCCGCCAGCGCCCCTCCTCCTCAAGCCAGTCCCGATAACTCTTCGCCGCCGAACCGTCCCCCGGCACCGCCTCCGCCGCAATCCAACGCGCCCTTTCGAATTCCTCCAGAAGAAGCCTCCTCGCCGCCTCTTCCGGATTTCCCACCGCCTTTTCCTCCGCTTTCCCCTTCGCCTTCTCCTTCTTCCCGACAAGCGCCAAAAACAACCCGACCGACTTTTCGCTCTCCTCTTTGTTCTCCTCAGCCACCGCTTTTTTCGCTTTCTCCGGTTGAGCCGCCTGAGTCGGTTCGATCGGCTTCAGCTTCGCCGCAAGCCCCTCCGCCTGCTTCCCCGGTTCGGCCCGCCGCTCGACCGCACGTTTCCCGGTTGACCGCTCACCGCGCCGTGCCGCCGCACCGCCGCGCACGACACGGTTCCCCGCAACCTTTCCCGCAACCCGCTTGGAAACCGACCGAACCGCCGTCGGCCTCCGGGAAACAATTCCGGGCCGCCGAAACACTACCTTCCACACCACCGCCCCCGCCAACACCAGCACCGCTAAAACCGCTAAAACCCCACCAACGACCACGAACTTCTTCGTTTTCCTCATGGCTTCACCCCCTTCTTCACAGAGTGACGATGGTCGGAGTCAAAATCATGAGCACGACCTGTCCCTCTTGACTCTTGCCGCGCTCGCCAAGCAGAAAGTCAAGCGGCGGTGCCCCTTTGCGGTCGAACACCACCGCCCGCCGCGCTGAAGCCGCCACCACCACCGGCTCCCCGCTCTTCACCCGCAGGGTGAAGTACTGCTTCCGTACCGTCACGTCCGGGTTCTGCACCACCGTCCCATCCGAAAAGGTCACCTTCTCCAGATTCACCAGGTCCTGCCGGGCAATGAAAAGCGAAAGCGTCACCACCCCGCTCTCCCGGTCCGCCTGACCTTGGACCTTCACGTCGAACCCCAGACTGAGCTTCCCCTTCGTCACGGATACGTGCGAGGTGGTGGCCGTCTCCCCGCTCACCACATTGGTCTCCACCTTCGACACGTACTCCCGCTCCTCACCCTCGGAGAACACCGCCGTCCCGCCCTGCGCCAAGTACAGCTCCGTGGCGTCCACCACCACGCCGTGGTGCTTCTTCCGCAGAAAGTTCACCAGCAATGCATGCTTGTCCGGGTTGGCCAGGTTTCGGTAACCCAGGGCGTAGGCGTCCTCGCGAGGCTGCGTGCTCCCACCCTGGAAGACGAACTCGCCGGTCTTGCTCCCTACGCCCCACTCCCAGGGCTTTTTCAGTATCAGGCGCCGCAGCAGGAACTTCCACCCCAGCGCGAACTCGTAAGCATCCGACCGACTGAGCCGTACCATGGTCACCCGCACCCGTATGGCCGCGTTCAGGTTGCGCACCAGGTCCCGCACATACCGTTCCACCCGAACCATGCGCTCCGGGGTCGTCTCCACGTCCAGCCGCCCCAGCGACTCGTAAAACACCCAGCGCCCGTCCTTCCCGATCAGATCCGCCAGGACACGCTCCAGGTTCTCCCGGAAATGGTTGGACGACTGCGCCGACACGTGAAACCCCTCCCGCTCTATCGAAGTGCCGGAGGTCTCCTCAAGCACCGCCACCGGTACCACGAAACTGCGGCGCACCCACCGCCCCAGGTGCAACCGACAGCGGCCCTCCGACCGGTCCACCGTCGCCACGAACCCGGTCTGCCGCTCCACCGTTTCGCCGATCTCGCACAGCGTGCGGAACCGCACCGGTCCCCAGTCCACCTCCGCTTTCCGCAGGTCCTCGTCTTTCACCTCCGGCGCAAGGACCGCCTCCACCTCACCGGCATAGATCCGCAGCAGCCGCACAAACTCTCCCAGGGTCTCCCTTCCGCCCACGGGTATCCGTCGGGAGCAAACGCACCGCCTGCGCCGCACGGGACGCGCGGGATACTCCGCCTCGATTCGCACCGTCGGAGGCTTTTCCGTCCGCACGGGCCGCAGATGCTTCTCCACCGTTTTCGCCTCCTTCGGCGTGAGACTTCGCTCAAGTTCCCGTTTCATGGTCCGATCCAGGTCCACCGGCCCCATGCGCTCCATTCTTCCCGCGCATCCCGTAAACACCGTCAGCGCTACGGCCAACACGATCAAGCCCGTTAAACGACTACAAATCCCTTCCCGGATTCGCTTCACGGCGCTCCCTCCCTTGCGACAATTTTGTCCCTATCTCCAAAAGAACTCCCGCAACGCGCCTTTCTTTTCGAGGAAGCTGGATTGATCCGGGCAACCTGACTTAAGTCCGAGAAGGAGATAACGCGATGGATTCGGCCGCATCGATGTTTCCCCAAGCGTTTCCCCAAGCGGAATCGTCCGGCGGGACGGCCCCGTCTGACGAGCGGACGGCGGAGGAGGCGGCCCGAGCCCGCGCGCTTATGGTCGAAATAAGGGCCATGGCCGGTCGGGGTGAGCTGGATCACGAATCCGTGCGCAAACTGGCTTCCATCCTGGTCGGCCTGCGGGCGGCGAACCGGTCCGACCTCGCCCGCACCCTGGAAACCGAGTTCACGGAGATCATGGGCGACCTGGCCGCCGAGATACAAAAAATCCTGCGACGCAAACGCCTCCGGTTCCTGGAAACCGCCCTGAAAAACATCCGCCGCGACCTGCTGCGCCGCGGACGACGCCCCGACCCCACACTGGAACAGTCCGTCCGCCTCTACGCCGATATACTGGGACTCCGAAACGAAGTCGAACTGCGCCTTGCGGCCTGGCACAGGGAACACCAGCGCCGCCAACAGGAACACGACATCCTCATGACGCCGTTCCCGAAACGCCTCGCTTAATTGACCGGAAAATCAGGGACAGATCTCGTAAACAGCCACGTAGCAGTCCGTGCCGTTTCCCAGAGCCGTTGCCACCTCGCACCACACCCGGTACGAAGTGTCGTTCAGACTCTCATACCAGGCCCGCACACCCTGAATCGGATATCCGTCACTCGACGCAAACATTACGGGCGTCACGTACGCTTCCCAGGCCCCGCGCACCGGACAGGACCGCTTGGTCAGCGTCGTCCCGCTCGGAACCACCCCGGCAAACATGATCTCCTCATCCTTGACCGGGAAGATCGTGGCCTCGGTCATGGTCACCACGATCCGAGGGGGACTCGCGCTCCTATCCAAGACAGCGAAAGGCACACGCGCCAACACCGCCCCGGCTTCTTTATACCGGGCTATGCCCCCGGAAATCGTGATGACGAGACGCTTCGGAACCGCCGTGTTGTTGGCCGAGATGGAAACCGTCCCCCCGAAGGGATCCTGGGGAGCCTTGGGAAGAAATCCGTTGGTCGTGAGGTCGCTCCAAACGGACGGAAAATTGCGTTTCCCTACGTCCGACCAGTAGTACCGCCGTGCCGCTTCGAGGGTCCAGTTCAGCTCCGCCGCCAAACGTTCCGCCGACGCAATCCGGGTCTTCGCCAACCGGGAGGGCAACCACAGCGCCGCCACCAAAGACAACACCAGCATCGCCACCGCAAGCTCGAACAGCGTGAATCCCTTCCGACCACCATCTTCCGCATCCGATGCGTTGGACTCCGAAACCGCCGATGCCTTCCGCATACGCCAAGCGTCCCTCAGCTCGACGCAAAGCATACGGGTCAGGAAACAAACAAGCGATGCAGCCTCCACGTTTTCCCCGCCGCTGCGGTTCTCAAGCGGAAGCTCGAACCTTTTCGTTTTTCCATTCAGGGAACCAGAACGCATTCCAGCACCGACTGCGTGCCGTTGACGTTACAGGTGCAATTTCGGGCCACCCCCGTCCGGTATGCTTGATTCCCGACCCGACAGAGAAGATCCAGCTCCGGGAGGCGGCCCTGCACCGTCACCGTCAGGCAGTCATCGTCGCCGCCGCAGAGGGTCCACCCCACCGTGACGGTCTGGCCCACGGGGGGTTTCTGGCTCCAGGTGAAAGGCAGGCTCCATCCCTCGGCGGTCCAGAGCTGAGCCAGCGTGGGGGTCCCCCGCGCCTCGGCCCGACGGTAAACCTGCTCCCGCACTCCGGCCAGAAACCCCACCGCGGCCTTAACCCGATAACGCTCCATCAAACCGGGAACCACCACGGCCCCGACCGCAACCAGCAACCCGATCACGACCGAAACCACGGCGAGCTCCAACAAAGTGAACCCCTTCCTTCCGGCCATCGGATCACCAGGTCCTGTATCCGGCAATGCGCACCTTGAGAACCGGAGGACTGGCTGTGGTGTCGCACACAGCCCGCATGGACGCATTGCTGCTGGCGTATCCCGCCGTATCCGTGCCGTTCGCCACGTCGGTCACCCCGTTGAGCGCGTTGAACCTCTCGGCCACCTTGGCACAAATGTCCTGGTTGGGCAGATTGTTGACCGTGATCTCCGCATACGCCGAAGCCGTCGAATCCACAGCGACGTCCCAAGTCATTCCCCGGAAAAACCGGGTGCTGAGGTTGATTCCGTGACTGGTAAGCCAGTCCTTGGCGCTTGCGGGGGCAGTTTCACCCTGACAACCCTGAGTCAGGAAGTTGTAGAGGGGACCACAGTCCTCGTCCGCCCGCATCGTCTCTATGGCCCTGCCCATCTGACTGAGCGCCACCGACAGCTGCTCAATCTTCCGCTTCGTGAGATACCCCGGCACCTGCGTGGCCAGCAACGCCGCAAGCCCCGCAATCAAAATCATCACCACCGCAAGCTCAATCAACGTGAATCCCGCCTGTCTCCTCATGGCCATACCTCCTTCTGTTTTTTTCTTTTGGTTCCCCTTCTAAAAGAAAGACTCGGAGGGAGGACGATCGTTTCGCATGTCTGATACCCGGTTGAAAACTTCGGGGTTCACCCTGCTTGAGCTGGCCGTGATGTTGGCGATCCTTTCGGCTCTGGCCGCATTGTCGTTTCCCTACCTTCGGCGCGTCGTGGCCGTCAACCGCGAAAGACGCGCCGTGGCCTTTGCCCGCGCCGCAGCCGACGCCCTCTGCCGCTACTGGATCAACAACGACCGCCTTCCCGACAACCTCACCGTCCTCGCCACCGAAGGATACTTCCGGGCCTCCCCGCCGCCGGGAACCGAAGTCTCCTTTTGGGGAGGAACCGGAGCAGGCGACCCCGCCTGCCTCAACACAAACACCTACATCGCCGTCTCCGTGCGCAACCCCGACTTTCAGGGACTAGTCCTCGACCGGGACATCTCCTACGACGCGGCCAACCACACCTACACCGCTTACTGCGTAACTCCCGCGCCCTACTCGGACTACTTCTTCAAGGCCTGGCTCGGCCCGGATGGAAACTGGGACAACGCCTCATGCCCCGGCGCCGAACTTCCCTGGCGTCCCTGAACTGCCGCCGGGGAAGATGGCCTGCCGAGAACCCGCACCGCCAGCTCCTCCGCACGACGACGCACAATCCACGCCGCCCGCCGTAAAACCTCCGGTCCCACCTCCGTCGGCAACCTCTCCGCCTCCCCCGCAACCGGATCCTCCTCCTGAGACAACCGCACACCTCTCTCCCCGGCAAGCCTCGCCATGGCCTTACGCATGCCCTCCGAAGGACGAAACATAACTCCGCTCCTCCGTCATCCGCTTCTTTTCTTCACCGCAACCCCCAAAAGAAAACACCGGAGGTTCCGTCATGGCCGTCTTGATCCTCGCCGAAAAACCCAGCGTCGCCCAGGACATCGCCAAAGCCTTCGCCCGCACCCTGAAACGGGACCGCACCCACTACGTGGTCCGCGATCCCGACCTCCTGAACGGCGAAGAAACCATCATCACCTGGGGATACGGCCACCTCCTCGAACTAAAAATGCCCGAAGAATACGACCCCCGGCTGAAGGAATGGTCCTTTCAGGGACTTCCCATCTTTCCCGCCCGTTTCGAGTACCGCCCCATACCGAAAACCCGTCAGCAGTTGCAGGCCATCCGCGGTTTCGTTCAAAGCGGAAAGATTTCGCGGGTGATTCTGGCCACGGACGCCGACCGGGAGGGACACCTCCTGGGCATACTCATCCTGCGGTATGCGGGCTGGAAGGGACCGATCCTGCGGTTCTGGACCTCGGAGGCCCTTACACCGGAAGTGGTGCGCCGGGTGCTTCAGCGGGAACTTCGCAACAATGACGAGTTTCGTCACCTTTACGCCGAGGGCCTTGCCCGTCAGCACGCCGACTGGCTTTACGGGATCAACCTGACCCGCGCCCTCACTCTGGCCGCGGATGCCTCCCACCCGCAAACACCGCCGCAACGGTCCTGCCGAAACGTGTACTCCATAGGTCGCTGCCAGACCGCCGTGCTCGCCATCCTCGCCCAACGGGAAGAACAAATCGCCCGCTTCGTCCCCCAGCCTTACTGGTTGGTAAGCGCTCGCACACCCTGGGGCGAAGCCTACGTGGTCCCCTGCCCGGCCCTGAAAAACATCCCCGAACTCCGAACCTCCTCACCGACAGCCGAAGAGACCGAAGAGGAAACCGAAACGGATCCCCCGGAACATGACGGTTCGGCGCGGAACCGCTCCGGGACCTCCGCGCCCTTCCGGTTCGCCCGCGAGGAGGACGCCCGCGCTACGGCTCAAACCATCGCCCGCCTCGGCTCCGCCCGTGTCGTCTCCGTCAACCGCCGCAAACAAATCGTCCCCCCGCCGCGGCTCTTCTCCCTCTCGGAACTCCAGTCCGAGGCCAACAAGCTCTACGGGTTCTCCGCCCGTAAAACCCTCGACCTGGCTCAGTCCCTCTACGAAACACACAAGATGATCTCCTACCCCCGCACGTCCTGCCCTTACATGGCCTCCTCCAACGCGAACAAACTGGCCCGGTCCCTCAAGATGGTCGGTGTTCCCGACCCCGGACAGGCTCTCAAGCGGGCCTGGTCCCGCCTGATCAACGACAAAGCCGTGGCCGAAGCCTCTCACCACGCCATCGTGGTTGAACGCCTCCAAAGCGCAGCGGGGAAGGAACTTTCCCCGGACGAACGTAAGCTCTTCGAACTGATCAAGGCCCGCATGCGTGCTGCTGTGGACGAACCCGCCGTCCAGGAAACTCTGGAGGTTCGCCTGCGCTGCGGCGACTACGAACTGGTTCTCAAACGCACCGTGCTCGTCTCCCCCGGTTGGAAACGCCACTACCCGCCCGGACGCGTTCCGCAAACCGCTCAGCTGAAGGCAGACATCCGTCCCGGCCGAACCGTTTCCCTCGAAAACGTTCGCACCGAGCGCAAACAGACCGAACCCCCGCCGCGCTACACCGAGGGAACCCTGGTCTCGATCATGAAGAACGCTTGGCGTCTGGTCAAGGATCCCCGCCTGCGTGAAATTCTGAAGGAAGCACGGGGGATCGGCACGGACGCCACGCGGGACCAGATCATCGAAACCCTCAAGACGCGCGGTTACGTCGTCTCCCGCGGGAAGACCCTTGCGGTTTCCCCGAAGGGTATGGCCTGTTACGAGGCCGCGTGTCGCCTGAAGCTCTCCGCCGCGGATCCCGCCACCACCGCCGTCTGGGAGAAAGAGCTCGCCGCCATCGGCCGGGGGCAGGCCTCTTACGACCGCTTCGTCAACGGAATCAAGAAGCTGGTGAAAACCGAGGTGGACCGCATCGTTCAGGCCGTGCGGAACCAAACCCTGAACCTTCCCTCGGCACCCACCGCGGCCCCAACGCGCTCCCGCGCTCCGCGCGGACGACGTTCCCTTCGACGACAAACCACACGCCGGTTTCGCAAAGCGTCCTCGAACGACCGCTGAGGGGAAGAACTATGCAGTGGCGCAACCACCTCCACACCGGGTTCACCGTGGGATGGGCCGTTTTCGGGAATCCGGTGGCGGCGGCGCTGGCCGCCTGGGGCGCCCTCCTCCCCGATAAACTCGCCTTCGGGTTCCGCCGACACCGCGACTGGACACACTCGCCCCTCATCTGGCTGGCTCTCTTCCTCTTGATGCGGAAAACCGCCGCCCTCTTCGACGTCCCACCGGAAGCCGTCCGGTTGGCCCTGGCCGTTCCCCTCGGTGCCCTCGTCCACGTCCTCTGCGATGCCCTCTCCCGCGCCGGGGTGCCCCTTCTCCCGCCGGGAATCCTCTGGATCGGGATACCCCTTTACCGCACCTGGGACTGGACCGAAGAGGTCGTGGCCGCCCTGGTCTCCGGCGCTGCTTTGGCCACAGTCTTCGCCGGACTCCTCTGACCGCTCCGCCACCGCAGCATCACCCGCACGGGAAGACGTCGGGGAATCTCCACCAGAAACGGCGGAAGACGCCGCAGCTCAGCCTCGCTCGTCTTCTCCGCCGCTCCGAAGAACTCCGACAGTCCCGCCATGAGGCCCTCCCGGAACCGGTTGTCCGCTTTGCGCTGATACTGAAGACAGACGTTCTCATTGCAGACCACACCCGTGGAATCCCTCCGCGCCGCGGCAAACCCCGCCGAAAACGCCCGCGCAAACGCCTTGAGCAAGGCCAGCTTGCGATCGTTGCGCACCACATACCATCCGAACCCCGGAAACCCTCGCATCGAAAACACCCAGCCCTCCACCTTCGTCGTCGTCCCGTCCGCGTGCACCAGCTCCCGCACCACACCCGTTGCCCGCATCAAAACGGGATCGGCGGTCGTCTCCCCCAGGAGAAAATCGCGGTTTGCCGCAAAACCCGCACAGGTCCCCGGATCGGTCACCCGCAACACGAGCGGCATCCGACGCCCCGGAATGCCCACCGTGGGCTCGTCCACCTCCGCCGAAAGCTCGCACACCCTCTCCGTCCCGCTCGCGATCCCGCCGGAAGACGAACCGGAGGTCCCGGAACCGTTCGCCGACCGCTCCCGTTTCCCCCCAGAAGCCGGAGAGGACAGAACCGCAAGCCCAAGGCGCGTGGAACGCACCGCCTCATCCCACAGCGCAAGCAGCAAATCTTCATCTCCCGCCGCTCTCCCTGCGGTCTCACGGGAAACCTCCCGCACGGACGGATGAAACGAAGGGCAAGGGGAAGGTTTCGACGTCTTCGGGGACGGCGTCATCGGCTTCGGCTTCGGATGAACGTCGCCGTTCGCCGTTACCGGAGGAACCAACACCCCTTCCGAGGCAAGTTTCTCGATCTCCTTCGTTTGCGCCTCGTGCAGAGACTCCGTGGGCGCCGGGTTGAAGGGCGAAAGGTTGCGCCGCACCGAGGAGGCCATCGGCGGGATGGCCCGTTTCGTCGGCGTCCGCTTCGGAAACAACACGGCCTTCACCACCAGCACAACCGCAATCAACACCGCCGTGAACCCTCCCGCCGCCGCAAGCAGCTTCCGACGCTCCTTGAACTCCGCAAGAAGCCTCGCCACCCGATCACCTCCCTTCACCTCAAACATCGAGCATAGGGGCGTCCCACCACGTTTCGTCGTTCACCGAACCGGACTGCTTTGCGCCGAAGAAGTCCGGCGGAAGCGCGTCCACCCTCAGCCGCGCATGCCGCTCCACCTCGCAGGGCGAAACGACTCCCTCCAGCACGAGACGCCATCCCACCTGGCTCATGGTCTCCCCCGACACGCCCTCCGCACCGGCATCTTTGAAAAGCTCGTCCATGCGGGAAAAGTCGTAGGCACCGCTCGCCACCATGCGCCGGAAAAGTGCCCCCGTGGACAACAGATCCCACAGCACCGTGCGACCGCGGAACCCCTCCCCGCGGCAGTCCGGACACGGAGTCGGTGCACCGTTCTCCGCAAAAAGCACCCCCATGGGAACCCTGATCATCTTCGCAGGCAAAACCCGAAAGGACCGCCTCAGGTCCTCCAGAAAATCCCGCCACATCTCGTGCGTCCAGTAAAGGGTCCGGCCTATGTAGATCTTTTCGCCGTACCTGGCGATGAGGGCCGGGATGCGATCGGCCAGCTCATTCAGCGGAACCCGCAGGGCGCACCGGGGACACACCCTCCGCACCAACCTCTGGTTCAGCACCACCCGAAGCACCGAAGCCACCAGGTCCGCGGGCTGCCCCAGCGTGTGCGTGAACCGCATGGGGGCTTCGAGCACCGAAGTGGCATGCACCGTGGTGATCACCAGGTGACCCGTCACCGCGGCCCGCAGCACCTCCCGCGCCGTCTCTTCGTCGCGCACCTCGCCCACGAAAATCACATCGGGATCGTGCCGCAAAACCCCCCGCAAAGCGTTCGCAAAGGTCACCTCCGCCTCCGGGTTGACGGTAATCTGAACCAGACTGGCCCTCTCCGCCTCCAGAACGTGTTCCACCGGATCCTCGATGGTGATGATCTTGATCGGTTCCCGGAAAAGGTGTTCCAAGAGGGCGTACACGGTGGTGTTCTTCCCCGATCCCGTGGGACCGCACACCAGAATCAGACCGTGCTTCCGTAGGAGAAACCGGTGCAGCTTGCGCGCCGTGGCGGGAAAGAACCCCAAGTCCTCCAGGACGAACCGACGTTTGCCGCCGGACCCCCGCGCGTGCGTGAGCCTCAGACAGACCTGCGCCCGACGGCCTTCCTCCGTCTGCGTGGGAAGCAGCGACACCCGCACGTCGAACACACTCTGCGGCCCGACGCGCCAGGCGATCCGGTAGTCCTGAACCCCCGTGTAGTCCCCCGGATTGGCCTTGGCCAGCACCTGAAGGTAGTTCACCAGCCGATCGTGGCGCACCCCTGTGTCGGGAATCTCCCTGACAAGCCGCAACACCCCGTCCACACGCAGGAACACCCGTATGGTGCGCCGCCGGGGATGAAACTCCACATGCACATCCGACGCGTTCCGCAGGTACGCCTCCCGCAGCACATCCTCCCAGAACACACGGGGGATGAGCATCGTGTACACGCGGAACGGTTCCTCATCGCCGCTTTCCCCGGCCAGGTGCTGCAGAAACCGCACGTAAAGGCCGGGAGGCGTCACGATCATCCGCGAGGAACGTGCCCCCGTGAGAAGCGCCGCAAAGGGGTTGGGGGTCACCGTCCAACCCCCCTCCGTTGAAAACACGTAAGCGTCCATGGCCCGGTCCAGAGCATCGCGGGAAACCTGTTTGTTCCCTTCCGACACGGTTCGGAGAAGCGTCTGCAGGTCGTTCGTGAAACGTGCCCCGACCAAATGCGCCAGAAACGCCGCCAGCAGATCCGTATACGGTTCGATCTCCCGCCGGTCGTAAGCCACGAAAACCAGATCGCTCACCGTCCGCTGTCTGGAAAACCAGTAGTGCGCCGAATCGCATACCCGTATCAGGTGAAGCAGGAGATCACGCAGATCGTCGTCGGTTCGGTCC
Organism: Thermosulfurimonas sp. F29; assembly: GCF_019688735.1. Taxonomy (NCBI): domain Bacteria; kingdom Pseudomonadati; phylum Thermodesulfobacteriota; class Thermodesulfobacteria; order Thermodesulfobacteriales; family Thermodesulfobacteriaceae; genus Thermosulfurimonas; species Thermosulfurimonas sp. F29. The sequence continues at coordinate 541,908 of NZ_JAIFYA010000002.1, read as the reverse complement.
ACGGACCGAACGAACTCGAACCGTGCACCCTGCGCCAGAGCCTGAAGGTGTTCCTCGCAAACCCTGCGAAACTCCTCAATGGAGCCGGGAACCTCGCGCCGCACCGCCGCCTCCCTGTCCCGGTTTTCCCGTTCTTGGTCTCCTCAGCGAATAGGAGGAAACCGTCACCTCTCCTTCATCGGGCTTCACGCGCACGACCAGACCCGGCACGACGGCCCGCAGGCTTTCAAGACTCCGCCAGCACGGTTCCGTGAGGGGAAACCGCCCGACAAGAACCGGGCGATCTCCCTCCCAATGCGCCTCCAGATGCTCCGGCGAACAGCCCGCAAGCGCCTTCACCAGCATCCGCAAAAACCGCTCCCGCGCCGTCTCCCGTAGATACGTCTCCGCGAGGCTCACATCTCCCAGCCGCCGGGCCAGATCCTCCTTGAGCCGGGCCAGTTCGTTCGTTTCCCGTTCAAGTGCCGCGCGTCGCTCGTGCAACCGGTAGAGAGTCCAGAGCCGCTGCGTCGTCGTCGCCGCGGTCAACACCGCGTAAACCGCCAACCCCGCCGCCGCAAAGCGCAACACCGACTGCTTCGCTCGCTCCCGACGAACCTCCTCGTAAACCCGCCACTCCGCCTCCCGCACCGGCCACTCAAGACGACGATCCCCCAACAGACAAACCTCCAGATAACGACCCGGATCCGCTTCCCTGCGACGAACAAGCTCCTCCTGAAACTGCTTCCAGGCCTCCCGGTACTCGTCAAATTCGGGAAACGCCTCGGCCAGGGCATCGTTCTTGTCCAGATACGGCGCAAGCCACTCCAGAGCACGCACCACCACATCCCCCTCACGGAGAACCCGTCCGGCGCAAAACTCTTCGATCAGTTTCGCTGCGGCTTTCTGATCGAGACGCAACCGCGCTCGCCAGAACTCCAACGGAACCGGCGTCGATTCCACCAACCACCAGTCGCCCGCAAGCCTCGCCCACAGCGATGCCGTCACCACGGCATCCACAGGCACACCCTTCGCCGCCGCGGGGAACGAAAAATGGATCACGATTTTGCTGGCCGCGCCGAATCGCCGAAACGTTTCCGAGGGTGTGATGTCCGTCAGAGTCCACACCGCTTTGTCTTCGGCTCCGGCAGCCCGCAGCACGGAGTTCAGGGGTTCCCCGATGGCTTCCGCGATGCGCACACGCCGCCACCACCCCTCGGCGCACGTCCGAATCAGCTCCTCCTCCGTTTCCCCGGCGAAAAGCGACAGCACGTTGACCGCCCGGTGCTCCAGCCCCGCAAAACGCCAGGGCCGCAGGGACACACAAACCACATGGTTGCAAATCACCAGGGCGTCCTCGTACTCGGACTTCACGGTGGAACGGTTCTTGTAATCGAAAAACATCAGCGGACCCCCTTTTCGTCCGGGCAGAAGGGATTGGGACCGACTTGCCACCGCAGAAACTCCTCATCCGAGGCCTCGACCCGCACGGGGAAGGGACATTTTCTCGTCTCGAAAAACACGGCGAAATCCGCGTAACCCCCTTCCCCTGTCGTTTTCCCGCCGGGCTCGTCCGGGGAGGGAAGCACGAACCTTTCGAACGCGAAGATTCCGGGTCCCAGTCTTTCGTGAAGAAGCGCAAGCGCCGCCTCCAGGTCCGCCGGAGACCTCAGAGGCGTCCGCAGCATCCACCGCCTGGATCCCTTCGCTTCCCTGAAAAGCATGAGGCCTGCCGGAAGCCTCTGCGCGGCCTCCGCGAAACCGATCCGACGGAAAACGGTTTTTTCGTGCCTGAAACGGAGACTTTCGGCCAGATCCCGCAGTCGCCGCACGTCCTTTCGAAGCGCGGCTTGTCGTCGTTCGAGCTGCCGCACGGCGAGCTGTTCCCCCTTTATCCACCGTGCCGTCATCCAGCCGGTCGCCTTGAACAGAAAAATCAACGCCGCCAGCAGAAGAAACAGTTCCCGTTGCCGCATCCCGCAACCCTCCGCATCCGGAACTGAAAACACAAAAGAACCGGGTTCTTTTGTGTAGTGGCGGCATGGGTCTCAAACCGGAGCGCACGCATTTGGGGACGACCCGTCCGGAAGAATGGCGCGCACGGCGCCGTACCGCCGAACTGTTGCTCCCGCTGGCCGCCCTCATTCCCGCCCTCGCCGGGATAGCCCTCCGCACCCCTGAGCTCGGCCTGCTTCCCTTCGCGGGACTCCTGGGATACGCCTCCTACGCCCGCAAACGGGAACCCCGTCCCCTCTTCACCGTCGAACGCAAGAAGAACGACCCCCGCTACCCCTTGGGACTGGTTCCCTTCGTGCACCTGGGACGAACCGCCGAGGGATGGGATCTCATCATCCCCTTCGACAAGCTCACCCGCCACTTTCTCATACTGGGTACCACCGGAGCGGGAAAAACCACCCTCATACGCAAACTGCTCTACTCCGTCATGCACGTGGGCGGCGGTGCCACCTTCGTGGACGGAAAATCCGACACCAAGGACACCTTCGAGGTCTTCTGCCAGCTGGTGGAGGAATGCGACCGCCGGGACGACTTTCTGGTGCTCAACTTCTTGGACCCCCGGCAGTCCAACACCTTCAATCCCCTTCTGCGCGGAGACGCCGACGCCCTCACGGAAATATGCGCCAACTTCCTGCCGGAGGTCTCCGGCGACGGTCAATACTGGCAACAGCGCGGACTCGTCCTCATGAGAAGCGTGCTCACCATCCTGGTCTGGCTCCGCGACCACGACGACCGGGGCCGTTACAAACCCCTCTACCGCCCCTTCACCTTCTGGGACGTCAAGGAAGCCCTCAGCCTGAGAAACGTCCTCCGGTTCGCGGACATGGTCCGCAACAACATCATCCCGGAGAAAGACGAATTCGGTGTTCCCGTGGGTCAGCGCCTCATTTCGTATCTGGATCAGCTGGGACCCTGGGAAAAACTGCTCGACCAGATGAAGAAACAGGCGGGAGGCGCGGATTCGCAGGAGATGGACGACGCAGACGTGAGCCTTGAAACGGAACAGGTGGTGAAGCAGCACGGGTTCGCCGCTCAGCAGTGGGACGCCGCCCTCGACCTCCTCGGAGGAACCTACGGCGCCATAACCGCCACGCGAAACCCCGACATAGACATGCTGGACGTGATCAAAAACTCCCGCATCCTCTACGTGCTCCTTCCCTCGCTGGGGAAATCGGAAGCCACTCTCCAGCAGATGGGCAAGATGATCCTCGCCGTGATCAAGATCGCCCTCAACGAGCTTCTGGGAAAAACCGTGGTGGGCGAGGCCAAGGAGATCGAACGTCAGGTGCGGCGGGTGCGCCCCCTTCTGCCGCATGTATGCATCCTCGACGAATACGGTTCGTACGCCGTGAAGGGGTTTTCCACCGTGCTGGCCCAGGCGCGGTCCCTGAACTACGCCGTGGGCATCTCCGCCCAGGAACTGGGCCGTCTCATGCGGGATCAGGCCGAAGGCGAAGCCCTGGTGGCCAACACCAACATCAAAATCTTCATGAAGATCGAGGACAAGAAGACCGCCGAGATAGCCATCGAACGAAGCGGCAAGGAATGGAAGCTCGTTCCCGGTTCGGTCCGACGGGAACAAGGATTTCTGGGTCTTGCGCGCGACGAGGTCCCTGAATCCTGGTCCGTCCAAGAACGGGATCGCCTGCGTATCCTGGACCTTACCGCCCTCGGTCCCGGTCAGGCCTACCTCATATACGAGGACCGCCTCGTGCCCTTCCGGGTGCCCTTCATGGAAGGCCGCAAAGTCAAAAGCCTCGGCCTACTCAAGCCCGTGAAAGTCCTCCCCCTCCCGGAAAACCGAGAGGACAACACCGAACCCTCCGCGTCCGAGGCCCCGTCAACCGCGAACCGAACCGCAACCGGAGAACTCGAAAAGACCGAAACCGCAACCTCCGAAAAAAGCGACACCCTCGTGCGTGACCTGTGGGAGTGGTTCCGGCGAAACTACACGGGACGGGTTCCGTTGGGTTCCCCTGAAGTTTTTCGGGAGGTGCTCCGTCTCTTGGAGAACAGAACGCTTTATCTGGCGCGGCTTTTCGAGCTTCGGGCTCCGACCGCACGCCAGGTGTTCGCGCGCAACGCCGCGGGCACCTCCCGCGTGGATGCCCGCATCCGCCAAATCCTGGAACAGGAACGGACCCGGCTTGCGGACCGCCTCACCGTGAACCCCGCCGACCTGGTGAAACCCACCCGAACCGCCCTCCGCATCATCGAAGAGGCGCGTCGTCTCCCCGAACGCCTGGCAACCGGCGCCTGATCTTCCGCTCGATCTCCCCCTCGATCCTCGCCTCAAGATCCCGCACGACCTCTTCCTCCTCCGGCGGCGGAATTCTTCCCTCCTCCATCAGCCGGACATGCAAGCATTCGTGAAGAAGCCTCCCACCATCGGTCTCCGGCGGCGTCCACAGCACGATCCCCTCCCCGTCACGCACCACAAAAGGCTCCGACAAAGACGCATCCACCCGAATCCGTACCACTTCTTTTCCGGCGAAAAGAACCTTCCGGTTGGAGACGTCGAATGGAACACCTGAAGCGTTTACTGAAGCGCCTGGAAGAATCCGCCCCGAAAGCGGTCTGTCGCTATGACCCCGAAACGGGACTTTCGGTCGAAGCGGAGGAAATACTCTACGAAGGCGATTATGAGGAGGTTCTCGACGAGCTGGAAGCCCTCTCCCCGGAGGACCAGCAGCGGTTTTACGAACTGTGGCTTGAGACCCATCCGCAACCGCAGGCACCCTCTTCCCCTCAAAGGGAACCGAAGGGGACCACGCGGACCGAAACGCAACCGGCCCGAACCCCTCGCGCGGTCCTTCTCGAATGGATCGTGGTGCACGTTAAGGACCCCGACCGCATGCTTCAGCACGGCAACCTCGCCCTTGAACGCAAGCTGTCCCCGGTGATCCAGGCCGTGAGGAGGCGCCTAGCGCGGTGCGAGACTTGGAGCGAATTCCGCGAGGAGTTGCGTCGCATCGTGAGGCAGCTGCCGGGATGCGCCTTCCTGGTGCGCTGGGACGACGAACCGCCGCAAATCTACGCCCACGGTGTCCCTCCTGAGATCCTGCGCCGCTGCTGGCAAAAACACGTCCCCAAGGGCGACTACCACCGATACAACCCCGAACGGGACGACTTCGAAACCTACAGCTTCCAGATCAGGCGTTTCAGTCGCGTTCAGATGCCGATGAGTTCCTGGTGAGCCTCCTCCTCCACGTGACGGAATCCGTATTCAAGAAGCTGTTGCAGGTAGGAGTTCGCGCTGAGCATGATTCGTGCTACCGGACGCACGAAGAGCACCGGTGCGGTTACCGCGGCCACCATGGAAACGAACACATAAAGGGCCGAGTTCGCAAAGACCAGCTGAACCACGATGACGATGAGACGCGAGAGGACATCCACCACCAGCACCTTGAGCACCAGCACCGCGAACACGAACACCGCCAGCAGCACCGGGGTGCCGAACAGAGCCAGCGTGGAAATGCCGAAGTGCCGCAGCTTGTGTCGTCCCCATTCCCCGAAGGGATAGACGAAAGCCAGAATCGGAGCGAGCAGTCCCAGCATCACGGCCCGTATCAGGAAGTATCCCGCGGCCACGTAGAACGCCACCATCGCACCTCCCACGAAGAAGAGGTTGGCTACGGCGTACTGGACCGTGAGCAGGAATTTGTTGAGGAGGTCGGTGGCGGTTCCGGCGGCGACTCCCAGGCTTCCGGAGGCGAAAAGCGCCAGCAGGGTGGACAAAGCGGCCCCTCCGGAAACCAGAGTCCCGATCAGCAGAAACAGCACCCCCGTGAGGGCGGCTATCAGCTTGCTCTTGCGGGTTTTCTCCATCAGGAGAACATGCGCTTCCTCGATGCGACGCCGCAGGTCGGGATCGTTCTCTATTGCTTGCCGGATTTGTTGGGCAGCCTCGTTTGCCTGTTGATTGGCCAGCTTCTGGAGCCGAAAGTAGAGAAACGGTGCAAGCAGAAACCAGTCCCGTTCGTCGGGAGCGGTGGGATCTTCGCCCAATTCCGTCTGCATGAGAAACATGGCCCTGGCGAACTCCTGTACGGCCCGCATCGCTTGTGCGGCGCTCGTGAAGTTTGCGCTGTTTTCGGTTGAAGCGGAGGTTCCCATGTCGGATTCCGGCAATGCGCCCGCTTCAGCCCCAGAGGAACCCTGGGCCTCGCTTTCGGATTCCGCGGCGAGGGTCCCCGCTACATAGTCCAGCACCATGCCTCCGGCCTCCATGCCGAGGTCCGCTCCCCTCAGCACCAGCCACATGCAAAGGGGCCGCGAATCCTGCACGTCGATCCCGAACACGCGCGCCGGAAGCATCAAAAACAAAGCCAACAGAAAGGTCCCCCAGAACCTGACGATCATGGACAGATCGGAGACCGCCTCCCCGCGAAAGATCCGCAGCAGGTGACGCGCTATGGCCGCAATCCAGGCCACCAGAAAAGCAGGCCAGAACACGTACTTGAAGAGCGCATCCGCCAACCCCTGAACGACCACATTGTAGCCCTGACCGTATCCCAGGCTCCCTTGACCGCGGAACACGTAATCGAGGTGGGACTTGAGAATCCGCAAGGGTTCGGCGACCAGCGCGATGTAGTCCATCTGCTCGGCATTGCTCGTCGAGTGCTCCGCTCCCCAGACATTTCCCCCCACGCACGCCCAAAAAACAATGAGGACGCACGCCGCACAGAGAAAAAACGCTCTCTTTCTCGCTTGATCGTTCATCGATAGGTTTTCGTTTTTTCTTTTCCGTCAAGACGGGAAAAGAAAAAAGAAAAAAGCGAAAGGGGGCTTGCCATGTTCAGGTTCCGCGGCGTTTTCAGGGTTTCCGATCCCGGCGTCTTTGATCCGTACACGGCGGTGCCCGAAGGAGAAGTCCTGGACCGCGTGCTCGTGCTGTCCGGCAACGCTTCGAGCCCGCAGGGCGTGCGGTCTTGGGTTTACCTGGGGAAGGCCCATCCCCGACCGGACGAAGAATGGCTCCGAGAACGGTTCGGCGAGCGTTTAACCCGCCTTGAGGACATTCCGCTGAGTGTGCTATTCGCCTTAACCCAACAGAACGAAGAGGACACGGTAGCCCTGACTCTGGACCCAAGAAAACCTCCGACGGTTCTCCATCAAGAGGAATCGGGCAGGCTGGTGGCGGCGCATCCCGCCGAGCCGAACGGCTGGATCGTTGTGGCGTGCGAAAACGGCACCTGGCGGGTAATCGGAGCCGGATCGGGAGAACTCGAACATCCGGTCCTGCGGCGCGCCGTCCGGGAACTCGGCGTTAACCGAACCGCAAAGACCGGAAGAACCGCCGCGGTCAAGCGCTGCTGTGCTCCGTCGCGCTGAGAAAATCCCGCGCCCGGCGCAGAAACCGTTCCCGCACGGCCTCCGGGGAAACCTCGCCGGGCGCCCCTTCGGGGTAAAACTCGGCCAGCACCCGCACCGTCACCAGGAAAGCCCGCCTCCGCGGAAGCGAAGGCATCTCCTGAAGAAGCATCCGTACGCAGGCATCCCGCAGAACGGTCTCCTCCCGACGGGTGGTGCCGATCCAGCGCTCCTCCGCCGAGGGAACGAACCTCAACACCCCGGCTCCCAAACCCTCCATCACCACGAACGCCTCGGAGTACCGCGAAGTAAGCGTCAGGGACCTCAGCAGTTCCCTGCGTCGCTCATCCAACCCCAAAAATTCCGCCGCCTCGTTCACCGGAGCGGTTTGAGGGTTCTCCGGCGAAGTGAGGCGCAGGAACACTTTGAATCCGCTGTTTTCCGCAAAGATTTTCATCTGCTCGGCGTCCAGGTCGCTCAGGCTCTGAGAAATTAGCCAGGCGGACACGTTGATGGTGCGTCCCTGACGGGCCACATCCACCAGCTCCGCCAAAGCCGCGGGGACTCCCCTCAAATTGTGGAACTCGTCCACGATGAACACCTTCTTCCGCACGAAAAGCCGTTGCTCCCGTTCGTCCAGGAGACCGGTGTCCACCTGATCCTCGCGGGCCAGAGCCCCGGACCAGTAAAGCATCCTGCGCCATACCAGCATGAACACCAAGGCGCACAGATCGCGAAACCCCAACAGGCGTCCCCCCCACACGTAGAACGGATCGGATCGGAAGACGACCTGTTGCGCGGGTGCGCGGTTGAAGATCCGATCCCGTGCCCCGGTGAGGAAAGCGGTCAACCGCCGATGCACGGACCGCGCGTCGCGGCGGTCCTCCTCCGTCACGGCGAATCCCGGTGACTGAAGCACCTCCAGCAGGTCCTCCGGGCGAGGCAAGGCCCAGGCGTGCGCCAGCCGGGCCAGAGCCAGGGCCTCCGGTTTCCGGGTCCGTCGCCAGGTCTCCGCATAGAAGTCCCGCGCCTCCAGATAGGTGTGAAAGTTCAAAAACTCCGGCGCAGGCGAAGCGTAGGGGTCCACCGCGCGGGGTTGCTCGCGAAGGTCAAGACGTATGCGGTAAGCCCGACGTATCGCTTTCTCCAGTAACTTGCGTTCGGTCATGCTCATGCCTTCAAGCGCTGCGGGGAAAAACCGCTCCGAAAGGAACGCCACCAGATCCTCCGGCGGCTCCCGATAAAAAATCGGATACTCCAGCGGATTGAGCACCTCGGTGTCCTCGTCCAAGGAAACGACACGGCAGTCTCCGCCTAGGGTCTCGATCAGGGCCTGATACGAAGGGTACCGGGCGAAGTCCACTACCCCGATGAAGGGCTCGTGAACCGAACGCCAAAGTCCGGCGATCAGGTTTTGAGCCAGAAAGGTCTTACCGCTTCCCGAAGGCGCTACGATGAACCCGCACCACTTGGCCGCACGGGACGAAACGGGATTGAACCCGCAGGGTTCACCCTGACGGTTGCGTCCCAGTATCACCGGGTTTTCGCGGTCCCCGACAAAGGAACCGAAAAGCCCCGGCGTTATCCGTGCGGACTGCCCGGCGAGCAGGTACAGGCGTCGGGATTCGGGAATACGATAACCCGCGCCGAAGGGCCAGACGAACCGGGCCTCGACCGCATACCCCACATCGCAGTAAAGATCCACACCCGCAGCGCTGAAGGCGCTTCTGATTCGGGTTTCCGCCCGTCGGAGGAGCTGGACGTCCGGTGCGCACACCACGCAGTAACCCGCGGTCTGCACCACGGTTTCGCCCCTTTCGGCTCCCGCCCGCAGGAAGGCTTCGATGGCGCGGCTTTTGAGCAGGTTGTCCTCCCGAGCCCTCCCGAAAGCCGTCGCCCGCGCCAGGGACGCCTCCGTCTTGAGCTTTTCCTCAAAGGCCCCTCCGTGAGGCGGCGTGAAGTGCACAAGGTACAGACTCGCACACCCCTCCTCCTCCCGCAGGTCCGAGGCCTCCACCCAGGCCTGCCAGAAGTCCTCCGCATCGAACCGGCGAAAATTGGCCAGCCACCAGCACGAAAAACAGTACCCATCGTAGAAGAACCGCCCTTCCCCCAGAAACACCGTGTCGGACAGAACGGGAAGACGCCTCACGGGGTCGAACCGCGGGGGGAGCTCGCCTCGCCAGAAGACATCGCGCCAGCGGTAGGGATGCAGCAGCAAAGCGACCGCGCTCAGGGTTTCTTCATGAGAAAGGGGACGGGTCTCCGCACCCAGGCGGCGGATCTCATCCAGCAGCGCCGAGATCGAGGTCCGCAGGGCGCGCCGTTCCGCCAACATGCGGGACCGGTCGTCGCCGAACCGTCCCGGATCGAAAGGGGCCGACACTTGGAGAAACACGCGTCGGTGCATGGTGAACCGCGTCGGGTCCGGCGGTTCGGTCCGCATCGTGTTCCGCCATCCCCGCACCGTCTCCGCATCCGGGAAGGGAAACGACGCCAGCAGCCAGGACACGCAGAACTCTCCCGTGCGTCCCCGCAGGAGAGAAGCGAACCGCTCCACGGGAACCGAAAGATCATTCTCCCCCAGGCTTTCTAGGGGCGGTCCCCGAAACTCGACCAGCGGCGAGGCGTATCCCCCGTCGGAAAGACACCACCCAGAATCCTCCGGCCAAAAAAGCGGAAACAGTCCGGCCAGCGTTCTTTTCCTGAACATTTCGAGAAAACCGAAAAAGAAAGGAAGGGGAGAGGTGGAACCGATCGAGCGGGCTCTGGTTTTCGTGATGGCTCTGGAGGAAGCGGTCCGAACGGCGGCGCAGGCGCTAAGCGAGATCCCCGAAGCGCGGGAAATCCTCGGCGAACTCACCGATGAGGAACTTGACGCCCTGGCGCGCTGTCTGGTTACAATAAAGGTGAAGGGACCCCTTGAGTTCGTTAAGGAGGTGGCTCGTGCCGCAGGAACCGAAATCAGCAGAGCTACCCGAACGGAAAAACCCGAACGAACCCCATCCCCGCGGTTCTCCGTCTCCCGTTGAGGCCCGGATCGACCTGGAATACGTCTTTCCGGGTCTGGCGGACGAGGTGCGCAGAATCCTGCAGGTTCAACTGCACGGAGAACCTTCGCCGCGGATGCAAATTCAAGTGCACGGGAAACTTTCGCGGATGCGGTCTCCGGTCCGACGGTCCCTTCTGCGGCGACTGTGGGAGACCGGAAGCGTGCACGACCTGCACACTCTGTTCGTCACGAGCCGGGAGCTTCTGGAGCAGAAAGCGGCCCTTCTGGAAACGACCAGTCCCCACCGGAAGGCCGTGATTCTGGGGCGTCTCTGGCTGAACCTGTTAGGACGCTCGCTGGAGTTAGCCCTGCGGGACTACATGCACCTGCGCACATTGCACCTCACGAAGAGGATCGGTCCGGTCCGTTCGGGGGAAGACGAACGGAGGATGAACGTGCATCTCGGCCTGGGACGCCCCGCAAGCGTGACGGCCATCCTGCGCGCTGGGGCCCTGCGGCACCTGCAACGCACGGCAAACGTCACAGCTCCATCCGCCGAACGAACACAGCGCCGCGAGCGCAGCAACCTCATCACGCCGGTTCCGTTTCCGAAGGAACCGTCTCCGCCGTTTTAGCCAACCAAGGAAACCGTTCGCTCGGATCGGTAATCGGTTTGCGTTCCCCGCCGGAAAGGAATTTTTCTCCGTAGAGGAGGTCCCGCAGGAGCTCCCAGGCCACACGTCGCCTAGGAAACCGCGCGAACTCCGCCGCAAGCAACCAGGCCGCCACGAGAAACACCAGAAGATAACCCCCCAGCACGACCAGGGCACCGCTGAACCCTTTGAAGATTTCCACCACCAGCGCTATCGGGCAGAAAAACACCCCTCCGGCGGCAAGCACCAGCAGGTCCTCGGCGGGCGTCTTCACGGACCAGATGAGCGGAACAATGGGAATGGGAAACACGGAGGGCGCGTTGACCAGGCGACACCACCGGTCTTCGTTAAGTTCGGGTTCTTCATTGGATTCGGAGCGGTTGCGGGTTCGTTCGGTCATATTACCACAGGTTGCTCAAGGGATTGCTCCAGGGCGTGGAAATGCGTGTGCCCTGAGTGAGGTACAGCACCAGTCCGACGAAAAGAATAGGCGCCAGCGCCAGGATCACACCCCAGACCATCATGCGCGTGCCCCGTTTCTGAGCTTCGGGGTGATCGTCGGAGGCTTTGGTGCGTATGCCGTTGATGAAGCTCACCAGCCCCATGATCTCGGCGAAAAACACCGAGACCCAAAGCGTCAAACCCGCCGCCCGCTTGACTATCGTGACCAGATCCGTGGCATCCACAACCGGCTCTTGTCCGCCTTACTGGAAGAGGTTTTCGGGAGAATTGCCTGCACCCTGAAGCATCCCGCCGGGGCCGAAGTTCGAAACCGACACCTTGGCGCTGTTCGACAGGTAGAGAATCATCCCCATGAAGATGATTGCGGCGAGCCCCATGCCGATGCCCCAAATGATGCGGTGCTTCCCGGCTTTCTTCTCACGGGGGTCCTCATCGGCGCTGGCCACCTTGTAGAACCCCGTCACCACCAGAAACAATCCACCGATCAGAAGAGCAAACATCAACGCCCAAAGCGCTAACCCCGCCGCCCGCTTCACCATTTGGGGAATCGTGCCTGAACTTACTTGGCCCGTTTGTTGGTCCGCCGCCCATGCGTCCGACACCGCAAAAGGCGCCAGCAATAAAGCATTAATAACTCCGTAAATCATCCGCTTCGCCCTCATTTCGTCTCCTCCGTAAGAGCTTTCAAAAACTTCTCAATGCGTTCGTGTCCCTGCCGGTCGTCATATACGAAAAGAAGCCTTCGGTCGGGAACCCAACGCACCCAAGCACTTTCGTCGTCCGTGAGAGCGAGAACCTGAAGGAGAAAACGCCGGGAATCCCCGGAAACCGTCCTTGTCGGCAAACGATACACACGCTCCGCACACCGACGCACGATGAAACTGCGGGGGCCGATCCTCTCCACGAAGAGTCTTTCCACCTCCTCAAGGAAGTCCACCAGGTCTTCGCTATCCGTGAGGAAAACGTCTCCGCTCAGCTTGCGGTCGCCGAGTGAGGGCGGATCGAACACCGCGAACAGCCGGTTGCGCGCAAAAAGATCTCGCAGGGTGTCGCTGCGGTGAAATTCGTGCACCCGCAACAGGAAGACAGCGCTTCCCTCCGAAACCGCCGCGGACGCCGACGGCCCCAAGGAATGCTCAACCGCCGCGCGGCCCTCAGCGGCCCGTTCCGCCGCATCAAGGTATGCCTTCAGGCCTCCCGCAAGCTCCCCGGAACGGTCCGCGTTTTCTCCGGAAAGGGAGGAAGCGTTTTCGGACCGCGGTGCGGCTATCCCGACACGGTTTTTCGCTTCGCTTCGGACTTCGCCTGCGGGGACCAGATCGGGAGGAGTTTGCATGGGCCCCGCGCATCCCCACGTGACGACCGCTGCGACCAGCAAAACGATCATTTTCCTCACGGCTCACCTCCACCGAAAACACTTTCGAGGCGCCCAGCGGGACTCACGATGCTCGCAAACCAACGGTTCCTCATCGGCTCCCTTCCGAACGACAGTGAAACCCTCCGTGGGAAACCACACCTGACGCGGACATCCCTCCGGACAGTCCCACCTGCCCCTCAAGAAGAGGTACGCCGTTTGATCGGTTGTAAAGCGGCACTCGAACGCATCGCCGGAGACATCGGATTTCACCTTGCACGACCAGGAGGGTCCCAGCAGATCCGTCGCTGAGATGCCATGCTTCGATTCATAGGTCTCCCACAAACGCAGCAGGTCCTCATCCGCCAGCCGCTTCTTCTCGTCAAGCGTCGGAAGCTCGAAACGCACCAGACCGTCGAACCGGTCCTGTGCGCCCGTGGTCTCCCGCAGAAACAGCAACAGGGGACATTCCGTCTCCCCGCCGGGACCCTTCCGCTTCACGAACACCACCATGTCAGCCACCCGAAAGGGAAGACGGGGGAGCACCGCCAGGTGTCGCTCGTCAAGTGCGACCACCTGAAAAGCCTCGGCGTCGCTTAGGGCATAGGTTTGTTTGTTTTTCCCGGCGCGCAGCGGCCAGCCGAATTCAAGCACCGTCAGGCGCCCTACCGCTACATTGACGGTGAACGGCGTCCTCCAGTCCGCACACGAACGAAACCGCCGGGCCACAATCACCGTGCGTTCCTCGCCGGGACGATTGACCAGAGGCTCCTCGAAAGCACGTCGGTGTTCAACCACGCGCCGTTTCAATTCCCGCAAACGCTCCGGCGGCGTGGACAGCACCCTCCGCCGAAGCTCAGCACGCCGATCCCCTTCCCCCTCGGCGGAAACCTCACGGTACCCTTCCAACCCTTCGAGCAGAGAACCCCCCTTTGTCTTCCCCGGCGAACGGGTTTCCGCAAGTCGAGAACTTTCCACACTCCGCTGATAGATCAGGTCGAAGTTCACCGGAACCGTACCGTTCGTCCTGTCGGAGCCCGCCGCGAATGCCACCTGAACCATCATGCCCAGCCACCATCCAATCGCGATTACCCACGCAATCAAACGCACGTTCTTTTTCCTTTCCCCGAAACTTCGAATTTCCGAAAAAGAACCGATTTTACGGAGGGACGACGCATGGCTGTCCTGCGAATGCTGGGCGTGATGTTCATGGCGGGTGTGCTGGCGTCGGGATGCGGTTTCCGTCAACCGGTGGAATCACCGCAGGAAGCGGTTCAGCAGGCCATGACGGTCCGTCTGCGCGAAGCCCGGCGTGAAGGCTACCTCCAAGGCTGGAAGGAAGGCTACCGTGAAGCCCGTCGGGAAGTCCTGAGAATCCTTCGGGAAAACATGCAAGCGTACCAAGCATGGCGAGAATTCGAAAGGGCCGCTCACCGTGGCATGGTGGTTCCCCCGGTGATCGCCGTCGAGCGTGTACGCGGACGTCTCTCCGCGGACGGACGCGAATACCGCGGCCCCGCCTACCGTGTGCGTATCGTGCGTCCCGCCCGTCTCGTCGCCGACAACCCGTGGGATCTCGATAAACTCCTCAACCCGGAACACCTCGAACCGCTGGGCGTATACGACAGTCGCCGGGAAGCCGAAGCCGCCCTGCGAGCCCTCCGCCGCGAATACCCCTCTTGGCGCTTGACCATTCTGCCTTCCGCAACCGGTCGTTACTGGCTGGTCGTGCGACACCTCCGCGCTGAACCATGAGTCGCGAATCTCATACCAGCGGTGGCGGACTATCGAACGTTGTTTTCCTCTCGGTTCTGCTGGGCGCCACCGGGTTCAGTCTCTGGGTCTTCTGGACATACGTCCCCGTTTTCCGCGCACCGGTCTTCCTGGCTTACGCATGCATAAGAGCCATCGGAGCGCTTCTGGCTCTCGACTTCGAGCACAGCCGATACGCGCTGCTTCTCGGTCTCAGCGCCTTTCAAACGGCCCTCCACCATCCCGTGAGCTGGGAATTTTTCCAACGCACCCTATCGCAGTACGGACCGAGCCTTTCCCGGTTGATCATCGCCCTAACCGTCGAGTGTGGTGCGGTGTGCCTGGTTTATTTCCTGCGCCGTCGTCCCCTGACCGAAAACACCGTCATCCGAAAATACCGGAAACTTTCCTTCCAGGATCTCGTCCGCCGCATGAAACTGCCCCCTCCCGAAACCGACACCGACGAGAAAAAACTGGTCGAATGGTTCGCCAGAGTGCGAGAGGATCGAAACGTGCCGCCCAACGTCATAGCCCGCAAACTCGGCAAATTCGACAAGGACCGCAGACGCATGTTCATCAACTTTTTCGAACGCTGCCTTCAGCGGGGGGAAACCCTGCAGCTGATCAGCGATCCCAAAGAGCTGGAGCAACACACCCTGCGAGAAATTCGCAGCATGACGAACTTTTTCGACCTGCTGCCCGAACCGGCGGAGCAAAAGACCTCAGCGAACGGTCGAGAGGAACCAGATGAAGTGGGCGAAGAGGTGGTGGAAGTGTTCGAGCTACTGACGCCCGACCGGACAGGCTAGCGCAGCGCGAACACCAGAAGAAACAGAATCACTGCGAGAACGAAAACACCGCCGAAAATGCCCGCCATGAGTTTGGGATTTTGCAACAAGCGGTCAACAAACGAAGACGGAATATCGTCGGGTTTAGATTCGGATCGAGCTTGCGGTTGGACCTGCGGTTGAGGTTCTGGTTGGGGTTCTGCGGGCTTTGAGGACTCATGAGAACCGGCTTCGGAAGGCGCTGAAGGCGCGGACTTCGTATCGGATACAGACGATGCGGGTTCAACAGGCCTCTGCGTATCGGTTTCAGTGGTTTCGGGGGAACGGAACTGTTCGTCGGGTTTTTCGTCTTGCGGCTGTGTGTGCGGCGGTTGGCTCTGAGGCTGCGGATGTCGGTCCTGAACGGATAGGTTCTGCTGGACGAAATTTTCCACGATCTCGTAAAGAGCACACACGGCCATGAACAGCTGATTGACGGCACCCTGCAGTTCGCGGATTTCCCGCTTCAGTTCGGACTTCACGGTGGAAGCCGTGACACGGGTAGCAGACCGCACCGACTGCACGGTGCGCCGTGTTTTAGCGGAAGTCTCCAGATCGATTCCTCCTTCCGGCGTTGCCATCCTTAGTTCAGCCGGGGTTTCCGTTGCTTCCGTTTCGGAAACAACGTCCGCTTCGAGATCGGCGGCCTTCTGTCCCATATCGCGCTCAAGGCCCCCCACGACATCTTCAACGGAAGATTCTAGGGCAGGTGCCTTGTCACTCTTGTCGCCGCGACTAATGGAAACCGGAGTCGAATCGCCAATGGCTTCCAACAGGTCCTGAAGTTCCTCATCCCGCACGGCACTCCTCCGTTTTCAGGGAGTCTTTTTCGTCGAGAAAAGAATCACTTGATCCGGGAGGTAGAGCCGTGCGGACAAGATCCGAGTCCGAATCCGCCGAGCCCATTGTCGCAATATATGAACTGGCGCGTAGTGTCCGGTGGTGGCGACGGATAGCTCTTTTTGCAAGTCTCGGAACGGCACTATCTCTGGTGGCCCTATGTCTCACGCTTTACGGATTGAACGTATTGGCGCGCAGGCCTCCCGTGCCTCTCGCCTACTCGCCGGACGGACGTCCTTACCCGGCCTTATGGAGCCAGCGCAAACGCGTGCTCACCATCGAAGTTCAGGCCTTTGCGAAAGAAGTGACCCGCAAACTGTTCGAGTGGAACTACGGAGAATTTCTGGCGGACAACCCCGAAGTTTGGAAGCGCGTCATCATACGGCGGTTGAGGTTTTACTACGAGCCGTCGTACCTCAAGGCGTTGGCGGAGGGGATGGTGGCCGGAAGATTCGTGCAGTCGCTCCGGCAGCGTCGAGCGCAAACTCTGATACGGTTCGTGCAACCCGTTGATGTGGCCTTCAAAAACGGATTCGTCTGGGCGCGCGTTACGGTGGATCGAACCGACGTTTCCGCCAAGGGACGCAAAACCCTGACCCTGCGAGTGATTTACAAGATGCACATGGGCGACCGATCCCTGGAAAATCCCTGGGGACTCTGGATCGTGTGGCAGCAGGTTGAAGAGGTGGGACGCCGTCACGCTGTCAAGCGTATTTTTCGCTGATCGCCCCGCCGAGGCGCAGGGTGCGAATTAGTTACTTTGATTGGTAGGAGAGAACAATCGAAAGGAGGGAGGGTTATGCAGGATTGGGTAAAGGAGCACGTGTTGAGACGTTTAACGAATCTGGCGTTCAAGAAGGCGGAAATGGTTGTAGGCGACAGGAAACAGAAGGTTTACCGGCGTTTGAGGTTGGTATGGCGGTACCTGGGGTTTAGTGCGCGGGATGCGGAGGAACTAGAACGGCTGTGGAGGTCTTCCAATGAGCAGGAACCTTTGCACCGGATCACGATTATCACGGATTTGAAGGAGGTATTTGAGGATTCGGATGTGCTGGAAGGGTATTGGGAGTACAAGCAGGTACGGGAACGCATTCGCGACCTCCAGATGCGGCTTGCTCGGTTGAAGCTACAGAAGGAGAAGGTAGAGAACCAGAAGCGGGAGCTAGAGAGGCGGCAGGAACAGCTGGCTGAGAAGTTGCGGACCTTACAGGAAGAAAAAAAGCGCATTCAGCAGGCCTTGAGAGAACTGCGACAAGAAAAAAAGAGTGTGCAAGCGGATCTTAGACAAACTGTTCAGGAGCTGGAAAATTTGTCCACGCGAAAAGCGGAGATTTTTCGTCGTTGGAAGGAAAGGTTCGCGGAAGTTTTCCAAGGGATACGTAGGAAGCGTCGAGAAAAATTTGAGGAGTTGCGAAAAGAGATGGCTTCGACTTGCGATGGTTTTTCGGTTCTTCTGGAAGCTTTGGGACAACAATTGCCTTTCTCCCATCACCCTAAAAATTGAGGGATTCTTTGGGGAAGGCGCAAAAACTGGCATCCCCCCCCACCTTTTGGTCGATTTGAAGAAAACCCTAGGGGGGGTGCCAGTTTCTCGAGACAGAAAACTGGCATCCCCCCCCACCTTTTGGTCGATTTGAAGAAAACCCTAGGGGGGGTGCCAGTTTCTCGAGATAGAAAACTGGCATCCCCCCCCACCTTTTGGTCGATTTGAAGAAAACCCTAGGGGGGGTGCCAGTTTCTCGAGATAGAAAACTGGCATCCCCCCCCACCTTTTGGTCGATTTGAAGAAAACCCTAGGGGGGGTGCCAGTTTCTCGAGATAGAAAACTGGCATCCCCCCCCACCTTTTGGTCGATTTGAAGAAAACCCTAGGGGGGGTGCCAGTTTCTCGAGATAGAAAACTGGCATCCCCCCCCACCTTTTGGTCGATTTGAAGAAAACCCTAGGGGGGGTGCCAGTTTCTCGAGACAGAAAACTGGCATCCCCCCCCACCTTTTGGGCGATTCGTGCATTTTGGGAAAAACCCTAGGGGGGGTGCCAGTTTCTCGAGACAGAAAACTGGCATCCCCCCCCACCTTTTGGGCGATTCGTGCATTTTGGGAAAAACCCTGGGGGGGGTGCCAGTTTCTCGAGACAGAAAACTGGCATCCCCCCCCACCTTTTGGGCGATTCGTGCATTTTGGGAAAAACCCTAGGGGGGGTGCCAGTTTCTCGAGACAGAAAACTGGCATCCCCCCCCCACCTTTTGGGCGATTCGTGCATTTTGGGAAAAACCCTGGGGGGGGTGCCAGTTTCTCGAGACAGAAAACTGGCATCCCCCCCCACCTTTTGGGCGATTCGTGCATTTTGGGAAAAACCCTGGGGGGGGTGCCAGTTTCTCGAGACAGAAAACTGGCATCCCCCCCCACCTTTTGGGCGATTCGTGCATTTTGGGAAAAACCCTGGGGGGGGTGCCAGTTTCTCGAGACAGAAAACTGGCATCCCCCCCCACCTTTTGGGCGATTCGTGCATTTTGGGAAAAACCCTAGGGGGGGTGCCAGTTTTTTGGGGGCGCAAAGAGAGCAACGGCGAAGTGTTCCGACCAGGCTTTCTTTTTTAGTGCAAAACGAGAAGGCGGATGATGGCGGGAAGGCTTACAGAGATAGTAGGCTGTTTGGAGCATCAAGGTTTTCTTTTGATTGTAATAGCCCACAGGACATCCGCCATCGTCCGCCCCCTCTCTTTTTCGCCCGGCCCCGCAATGGGGCCGGGTTTTTTTAAAGCCGCCATTTTCAACCTGCCGTGTTTGTTAGGCTTAATGACGGGGATGAAAAAAACACCAACTTAAGGAGGTGCGTTATGGTCGAGTATCGTCAGGTCAACATGTTGCAGGTTCATCCGGTGGCGAAAGAGTTTCCTCCGATGCCTCCGGAAACTTTTGAGGCTTTGGTTCGGCAGATCAAGGAAACCGGTGATCTCTTGGTGCCCATTGTAACCATGGGCACGGTGGTTCTGGATGGGCATCATCGGTTAAAGGCAGCGCGGGAGGCCGGGCTGGAAAAGGTGCCGGTTGTGGACGTACG
Source organism: Thermosulfurimonas sp. F29 (assembly GCF_019688735.1). NCBI lineage: Bacteria > Pseudomonadati > Thermodesulfobacteriota > Thermodesulfobacteria > Thermodesulfobacteriales > Thermodesulfobacteriaceae > Thermosulfurimonas > Thermosulfurimonas sp. F29. The sequence goes on along the minus strand of NZ_JAIFYA010000002.1, from coordinate 522,659 downwards.
GTCTCTTCCACCGAATCGACTGCTTCAGACGCTGGTGAGCCTGAATTGTCTGCGCCGCAATTTGGACACGAACACGCGCATGCGCATGGCAAGCTGGTTGATACTGACAAAGTATGTCGATCCTCTTGACCGAGAAGGTTTACGGAAACTAGCAAAGTGGATAGGGGTTTGGGACTACAAGGTCGTTTTATTAGCTCATTTAGCGCGTGCTAATCCCGAATTATTTAAGAGGTTGGCGCATGGTCAGGTGAAGTGGAGTGACGATGAGGTGCAAAGTGTAGTTTGGGGTCTCTCAAAGGAGTCTGGAGTCGAGACCGGCGAGAAAGCTACGAAGACGGCGGATGAGATTGATTTGGAAAGGATCAGGGCGGAGATACAGCAGCAGGTGGAGAGCGAGTTGAGGAGTCGGTTGGAGCGGGAGTTTGAGCAGAGGGTGGAGCAGGAGGTAGCGGCTCGGCTGGCGACTATGGAGGAAACAAAAGAAGAGTTGGGTGAACAAGAAATAGATGAAGAGGCGTTGAGGGAGGAAATTCGCGAAGAGGTGGAGGCACAGGTGCGCGAGGAGCTGGAGAAAGCAATGGAGGAGGAAGTGGAGCGGCGGGTACAGGCGCGGTTAGTGGAGCATCTGGAGCAGATGCAACGTGAGCAAGAGGAGAAGGTACAGAAGCTACAGCAACGTATTCAAGAGCTTCAGGACAAGTTGGATCATACGCAGGGTGGTTCGGCGGAAGATATGCGGGAACTGGAGGAACGGTTGCAGAAGTTACAGCGCGAATTTGACAAAGTGCATCGTCGCATGGAGAAGTATCGTGCCGAGGCGGAGAAGGCGCGTCGAGAGTTACAGAGGATGATGACACCGGAAGAGTGGCGGTTGTTGCGTGCGATTGATTTCCCGATGGAGCTGATGGGGGAGTTATGCAATCGGCTCACCTCGGCAATGGACGCCATTCGGATTGCGGCGAAGGCGGGGAACGCGCGGGTGTTTTCTCCGTTTTCGCGGGATGTGGTGTGGCGGTACAAGAGTCGCATTTTGGAGCTGGAGCATTTGTTGAAGGAGCTGAAGGCGTTCGTGTTGTTCATGTTGGGCGAGCAGGAGTGGCCGGAAGAGGATCCCCGGCGCAAGCAACGTGTTCCGTCTGTTGAAAAGATGCGGGAGGCTTACGAACGGAATTTAGCCGCCGTGCAGGAACGCAATTTTTACAACCACGATACGATTGATGATGGGGTTGATGCGGTGGAAATGATCCAAGAAGCGACGGATGGGGCATCGGTTGACGAAATAGTTTTCGATGAGAACGCTGAGGCCGCTGAGGAGGACGATGAGGAGGGGAGATTGCGCGTGGAGGATCATTCGGTGACTTCGTGAGCGCACGAAGCGACGTGAGTGCTGAAGCGGATTGCGGGAAAGCGGAAGAAAAGAACGAGAGTGCAGCGGATTGCGCATCGTTTGTTGCTTCTGACGATTCTGGTTCTTCCGGTGTTGAAGATTGTTCCACGGAATGCGGGGATGTTGTGTCCGCAAGTACATCCGGTGATACGGATGACGCATTTGGCACGACGAATGATGCGGTAGTGACCGGAAAGGCGGAAGAGGGGAATGGTTGTGTGACGGAGGGTGCGGCGGGGGATGTTTCTGCTGTAGTGGACTGCAGAAAACGGGAAACGGTTAAGCGTATTAAGCAGGTGATAGAGGCGTGGGAGAGATCGGCGCAGGAGTTGTTGGAGAAAAATCTTGAGAAGGAGCGCAAGCGTCAGGAGGCGAAGAAGCGGGACAAATCCGAAATATTACGGGAGGCATTTTTTGAGCTTTACGGAGCCAATCTTGACAAGGAGGATGAGGAGGTGCGGAGCTTACAAGAGCTGTATGAGACTTTGCAAGAGTTAAAAGAGGCGCGTCCGGATACGTTGGACAAACGTTATCGGACGACGCGCAAGTACATAGAGATTCGAAATCGGTTGCACAAGTACTTGTTGGATGCGGAGCTCGGGTACCCGGATGTATTCCGGGAGGGAGAAAACAGGATTGTGCACCACATTCAGCACCTGATCATATTGGGAGAGCCGCTGATGAAGTATTACGAGTTTCATGTTCATCAGGTGTTGAATTTCTGGCGTGGCATTGTGGAGAGGGCGAAGAGGGAAGGGGATCGGGCTTTTGAGATTGTGTATTCGCAGTCGATCAAGGAGCTTGAGGAGCTGTGGCAGCAGTTTCGGGAGGCGCGTCAGGAGGCGTTCAAAGCATGGGAGGAGTGGGGGCGGAGGAGAGCGCATCCCTGGCAGCAGCTGAGGTGGGCGTGGAAGAACAGGGCGGAGGATTTCAAGAAGCATCCGGGTTTAGCGAAGTTTTATGAGGAGTGGGTGCGAGCGCATCAAGAGGATTTACAGCAGGAATTTTGGTTCTGGGTGTTCTGGTCGATTGATCGGCTGTACACGGTGAACGACGATTTGATTGAGCAGCGGTTGGGAGTGGAACACGGGCGCATTCACTTTCAGATTCTCGATGAGTACAAGAAGTCGTTACGGACGGTGGAGGTTTGCGAAGACACGCCGCGGGAAGAGGATGAAGAGGAGCATCATGAGAAGGTGGTTCCGAGGATTGAACGGGACGAGGTGATGGAGCGTGAGTTATTGGAGCTGCTTTTCCGGTGGGACCGGGAGAGTTTTCGTGTGTTTTTCCGTTTGGCGTATGAGCGTGCCGAGGAGGAGAATGCGCGGGTGGCCAATGTTTTGAGGAAGCACTTCTATGAGGTGTTGGATGCGGAGGGGGTGCTGGATCGGGAGGCCTGGAAAAAGCTGAAGCAGCTGGTGCGGGAGGAGCCGATAGCGACGGTAGCGGCTTTGGACTATGCGGCGGTGCGGTTGCATCCGATGCTGGCCAACAGTCGGTACTGGACGGAGAAGGTGCGGGAGAATCCGGTTTTGTTGGTGGAGCTGTTGGAGCAGTTTTATGAGCTGAGGGGCACGGTCTCGCCCGGTGAGATGAAGATTTTTGCTGACAAAAGACCGGAGAGAAGGGGGGGCGACGATGGCCGGGACGACCAGCACCAACATGCATCGGCGTCTTGAGATTTGGGCTCGTCAGGGGCTTGTTCAGGAGGAAGCGGTTCGGAAGCTGGCGTGTTTGGACGAGAGGCAATTGCAGGTGGTGTGTGCGGTGCTGTTCACGGATTTGATCAAGTTGAAAGCGGAGGATGCGGAGAAGATTGTGGAGGCGGCGGGTCGAGGGGAGAAGGCGTTTATAAAAACGGTGAGGTCGGTTGCATACAGGCTGGCGCGGGATCGGAGTCTTTGTGATGCGTATTTACGCACGGCTCGTGTGGCACTCAATCGGTATCTTGAGGAGGTGTTGCGGGTGGTGCGGCGGGGAGGCGAAGAAGGGCGTCAGTACGGGAGTGAATTGATGTTAAGGTTTTTGGAGGAAGCGATAGCACCGGCGGTTCGGATGCTGTTGATGATAGGGAGCCAGCTGGGGGCGGAACGCAAGTTACATCTGCGTCTCAAGGAAAAGCTGATGTTGTAGTCCGTTCGTTTCGCTTTTCCCTCATCAAAAACACGCAGCGAAGGAGGGGGCTATGGAATCCATGGGATTGGTGCGTTTGCTGGAGGATTTAGGTTTTGGGCCGGGGAAACGCATGGGGACGTACGTGTTTTTCCGGTGTCCGTTTCATCAAGAGGTTCATCCCAGTTTTGCGGTGGGGGGGCCTCGGTTTGACGGTCGGCGCGGGTACTGTTTCGGGTGTGGACGGAGTTATTCGGCGGTGGACGTAGTGTTACAAGCGGGAACGGCGCACGATTTCAGGGAAGCGGCGGAGTGGTTACGCAAACACTATCCCGAGCTTGCGCCGGAGGGACAGCCGGAAAAACAAACCAACGGAAGGGATCCGACGGAACGGTTTTTGCGAAAGGTGCGGGAGCTTCATGCGGTATTGAAGGATCGGTTGTATGAAGATGTGTTGCAGAAAGGTGAGTGGAGTCGGGCATGGCGTCGGGTGAAGGGGTATGATCTCGAGCCGATGGAGGTGATGTTGTATCAGTTGGGGGTGGTGGAGGAGGCGGATCGTTCGCGTTTTGAGGAGGTGTTTGGTTCGCAGCGTGGGCGGAGGTTATGGCGGCAGGCTGTGGGGCGTTTGGTGGCGCCGGTGATTGAGCCCGGCACGGGGCGTGTTGTGGGATGGTGGGGGCGTTTGGTGCGTGAGCATTCCGAAGGCAGTCATCCTGATCGCAAGGTGCTGTATATTGCGGTGGATCGGAATGCGCGGGTGCCGTTCGGGTTGCATCGGTACAGGGACGGCGATGTGGTGATAGTTTGTGAGGGAGCGGCGGATGCATGGGTGTTGGGAACGCGGCTTTACGGGGACGGTGTGACCGTAGTGGCGGCGGGTGGAATGGTGGATCGATTTACGCCGGAGGTATTTCGGAGGTACGGACTGCGGTGTCCGTCGCGGTTGATTTTTGCGCCGGATGCGGAGTGGAGTGCGGTGCGGACGTTGGTGCGTAAGGCGGATGTGTTGGAACGGATTTGGAGCGAGGAAGGGACGGAGCTGGGGGTGTTGGAGATTCCCGCCGGTCGGGATCCTGATGAGTATGTCAAGGGGAGCGAGAAGGTTTCGTTGAGGAGTTTGCGGGTGCGGTCCTTGAGGGAGTTTGTAGCGGGGCTGGCGCGTGGAGACGGTTGGGAGGGTGAGGCGGCGGAGAGCGAAGGGCTTGCTCCGAAGACCTTGGGAGCGAGCGGTTTGGAAGCGGAAGCGCGTCGTACTCTGAAGCGCATGGGAGACGATTTACGGGATGAAGATGAGGAGTTGCTGCTGTTGGCGGATGCGGCGATGAAGTACGATGAGGAGGAAAGAGAAAAGGTGCTTGTCGAGCTAGCGAAAAGTCGCGGCATGACGGTGGCGGAATTGAAAAAACGGTTACGCAGGCTGGCGAAGCGAAAGTTTTTAGAGCGACCGCAGATTTGTTTTTTGCATCCGGCGCTGGATGCGGTGTTTGATGAGGAAACGGGGACGGAGATTATTGTTGCGGGTTATGAAGCGGAGGAACTTGTAGCGGGAGAGACGGTGCGGTTCAACATACATTTGTTGAATGTGAACGGAGAGGTTCAGATACGGAGTGTGGAGCGCGGTCAGCCCTTGTTGGTATTTGAGGTGGAAGGTAAGGAATCCAAACGATACGTAATACGTCCGTCGGGGACGGCTTTACCGTCATTGAATCATGCGGTTGGGGGGACGAATTTGCTGGTTCGGGTGCGTGAGGGACAGGAGAAAGGCGATTTGCGAGAGCTGTATAGTGAGCTTTACGGGCTGTTTCGCAAGTATGTGGGATTAAGCAAGCAGGCGCATTATGAGATATTAGCGTTATACACGGTGATGACGTATTTTCATCGGTTATTCACGGCGGTGCCGTTTTTGTTTTTATTCGGGGGGAAGGAAAGCGGAAAAACTCGGACGATGCAGCTTTTGGAGCGGTTGTGTTTTAATGCGCATTTGGTGACGCGTCCCTCGGAGGCGGCGATAGGAGACATACTGGATGGTTTCCGGGGGACGTTGTTGATTGATCAGGCGGAGTTTTTGAGTTTGAGGGGTTTTGAGCCGATGGTGAACTTTTTGGCGGGGACTTACACGAGGGACACGGGTCGTCGGGCGATAGTGATGATTGGTAATCGTGGAAAGCGGGAGATTCGGGTTTTTGACTGTTACGGGCCAAAGGTGTTTGCGGGGTTTCGGGAGCCGCTGTTGGATTTACGGGATCGGATGATAACGATCAATCTGGTTCGGCAGATACGGGAGTTTCCGACGCCGACGGCGGATTCGGAGGACTGGGAGAGGATACGGGGGGCGCTGGTGGTGGCGTACTTGAAAAATGCTCGTTTGGTGCGGGAAGTGTATCAGGATGCGGGTAATGACGAACGCTGGCGGGTTTTATTTGAAGGGGTGCGGCGGGAAAAGCGGAAGGAAGAAAAAGAGGAAGTGGAGGGGGTGTGTTTAACAGGGCGGGTGTTGGAGTTGGTTCGGCCTTTGGCGACGTTGGCTGAGGTATGCGGTAGTCAGAATCTCGGTGAAATTTTGTGGGAGATTGGTCGTCAGCATAGTGAGGTTGCGGTGGCGGTTTTTTACAAGGACATTGTGGTGTTACAGGCGTTGTGGGATTTGGCTCGGCAGTCGCAGGTGGGGAAGACGGGAAGGAAGGTGGTGGTGGGTTTGTCGGATTTGGTTCCCATTGTGCGGGAGCGCGGGGAGGATTTGCACATGCGGGGGGTGCTGGAGGTTATCAAGCGGCAGCAGGTGGCTTCCGGAATCAAGGTGGACTGGAACGGGGAGGTGTATGTGGAAGTTTCGGTGCCGATTATTGAGCGTCGCCTGGCGGTGTTGACGAACACGAAAAGAGGAAACGGGAAAGACAATGGCTTTGGGGGAACCGATTCCGAAAATGTGAACGGTAAAGAAGCGGAGTGGATGTGGGAGCAGGCGAGTGATCAGCGGATCATGTAGTTCTTTTTTTGTGACGATGGAAAACGAAAAGAGGGAAGGAGGAGTCTGATGCGCAGGGTTGTAGGGGGTTTGGTGTTGGCGATGTTTTTGGCGGGGACGGGTTGGGCTCAGGCGCCGGAGCCTGCGAAGGCGGAAAGGGTGAGGGAAAAGACGGTGTGTTTGGATTTGTTGCGCAAGCTGGAGCGCAAGATGGAAGGGGGGGTGGGATTTTATGTGGATGCGAAGACGTTGGAGTGTGTTCGGAAGTATGGTGACTGGCGCAACATATTGAGGGAAAACGAAGCGGCTTCCCCGGCATCTACAGCATTGTCGCGTGCGGAACCCGTTTCGGAGGAGCCATCTGTTCCTCCCGCTGAGAACCGGTTTACTGAAGACACGGAGTCCGTTGTGTCTTCGGTTCCCGGGCGGGAGGCAGCGTCTTTGAACGAGACATCCCCTTCGGGGGAGTCTTGGGTATCTCCGGAGGGTTCCCCGGAGGTTGTGCAGGATCCCTTCCAGGAAATTCTGGCTCGGTTGGCGGATTTAGAGGAAAGAAGCGTAGGGACATGTGAGCAGGCGGTAGAAGAGATACGCAGGTTACGTCAGGAGATTGCGGAGATGAAGAGGTCATCCGTGTCGTCCGGTGTTTCCGCGAGTGTTCCTGTTACGGGGGCTTGCGTTGTGACGGTTCACTTGAAGCGGGGGCTTTTGTCGGAGAATGTGAAGCGGATACTGGCGGGTTACGGTTGGCGCACGCCGCCTGGTTGGTGGGCCACGGACAAGGATTACGAGGTGGAGGCGGACAGCGAGATCCGGGGACGGGACTTGTATGATGTGATTCAGAAGATACTGGAGCGGCGTGGGCTTAGGGCGATATTTTACCTGGCCGGGCGATCCGTACGTGTAGTGGAAGCGGCTTCGAAGTAGTGATGGAAGCGATGGAGGAGCTTGTGTATCGGCATTGGGACGGTGAGGACCTTTGTGCGGACGATTTTCCGGACGATCTGTGTCGGCTACGGGATAGAGCGTTTTCGGAGCCGAAAAGTGGCGAAGAAGAAGGCGATGCGTGTGAGGAGCGGGCTGACGGAATGCCAGTTCGGGATGATCGAGAGGATTTATCGGAAGCCGCCGCGCAGGAACTCTGGGAGAAGCTGACGGAGGAAGCGTATCAACACGATCCGGCGTTAGGGGCTCTTATGGCCGGATTACGGGTGCAGAAAGTCCGAAAATCGTGTTGGTTTATGCGCATTCGGTGCGGATCTTGATCTATCGTTCTTGGTTTTCCGCATCGCTTTTCCGTATCAGGCGGCTAAGGTTCCTGCTGGAATCGGTTGTGCCGATGTGCGGTAACATCTGTTGTCATGTTCATATCGGATGGCATTCCGGCGGGTGTTACGGAATGCGCTAATTCCTGAATTTTCTGGTTCAAAAGATCGTATTCCTGCAGGATCTGTTTCCAGGATTTGTTTGTGTCACTTGTCTGAGCGAAAATCCGCAGACAGTACCTGAAGGCGGAGGAATGCAGGGTGAGAAAGTCGGTGGGTTCGATGCGTATTCCCGCACTTCGCATGATGGTGCAGAGTTGAGAAGTGAGATTGGTGGCATGTCTCATAGCCACATCCAGTATATTGAGGCGTTGTTCTTTCGACCTCTCCTGAACAATGTTTTGTAGATATTGATTCTGTCGTTCGGCGATCCGCTGGACCGTTTCCAGGGTGACCTGCAACCGATTGTGCATCATGAGGGATTCGCGTTGCTGTCTTTCCGTAAAGTTTTCCATGGACTTCAAAAATTCCGCCAGGCGCTCGTTGAGCAAACGTATTTCGTTCGTGAGGGGATCACGTGTGGTGTAGCGTGAGGTCACTCCGGAGCGTTTTTCCGTCGTCGCACGATTGATTGTCGAGCGCCGAACAGGACGTTTTTCGCTTTTCCCGGATTCGGGTTCCGGTTCGAAGGAAGACTTCTTGTCGATGTCATCAACGTCTGCTTCAACCCGGACAGCTTGCTCATGGGATTTTTATTTTTCCTGTTGAGTTTTTTGTTCCTGTTCGGTTGTCCTTTCCTGTCGCGGCGGGAAGTGTCGGGCTATGAAGCGGGTTACGGGTATAGCTGCTGCTACCATGGGAGAATCGGGTGAGGAGGTCTCAAGCGTCAGCACACCATGCGGGTGCATGATCAACCGTAAACCGTTCTTCTGCAGGTCTTTGACGTTGAGAGAGGTCGAGGTCTCGTAGAGCACTTCTTCATTGCCGTTCACGTTGGCTACGATGCGGATGCGCAGGCGGATCCTGTTGCCGTGAAGGTGTCCGAAGGCTTCCGGGGAAATTTGGCGCACCTCGCGGTTTTCACCGGGGCGTGTCTTGTTCCAGAACTCCAGACGATGCTCGCGACCATCAAGGGAAACATCCACCCGTAGAGGCCCTTCGAAATCGAATGCCCGCAACGGTTTTTCCTTCCGCACGTTGACTTCGTTTATGTTGACGAAGTGGTTGGGAGCCAGGTAATCCGGTACACCGAAAGTGACGAGTTCCGTGTCGAAATAGCGCAGGACGTTTTCGGGGTCGCTAAATATTTCCGGGGAAACTTTCAGGAGTTCGGCCAGTTCCGACGGAGAAGCTTCAAGGTAAAAGGCATGCCCCGAACGCGCGATGAGGTGTAGCCGATAAAGGTCTTCGGTATCGCCGCGGGAGATGTGTTCCACATGGGTGCACCAGGCTTCTCTTCCGAGAGTGTCGAATTGGACGATCCGGTTCTGATCGTCAACGACGAACTTCACCCGTGTTCCCAGAAACGTTTGTTTGTAGGTTTCGTATTCATTGCCGCTGTCGCACTGCGTGCGAAAGGTTTCGCCGTCCTCGGTGAACAGGGTGAGTTCGCCGCTGTCCGGGTTCCAGCTCACCTGGTGCACGACCGCTTCCACTTCACGCGTGCGGCCGGTTTCATTAACGGTGTTTTCATTAGCGGTGTTCATTGCGGCATTCATGGAACACCTCCTCCAAGGTCAATTGTCCCCGGTAAGGGGCTAAAAAAGAATGCAACGCCTTAAAATCCGAACCGGTTTTCCAGATCCTTCTGAAGCGATTCGAGCAGAGTGTCGTCTGTTCGGTTTGAGGGGGTGTTTGTCTGTGGTTCTTCGGAGATGGCGTTTCCGATTTCTTCCAGGGTTCGGGCTATGCGGGCCACGGCGTCGCGGGAGTGGTCGATGTTGAAGAGCACTTCGGCGACCCGTTGGCGGATTTCGGGAAAACGAGCGAAGGCCAGCACCATGGCTTCCACGAGCACGGAAGGGGCCACGCGTATTTGCGACAGGACACGGACGGCTTCGGGGTCGTTGATGCGGATGCTGAGGCTTTTTTTCTCCCGTGTGGTGTCGTTGGGGTTTTTAGTCATGGTGCACCTCCTGTGCGATTTTTCGGTTCAGCTCCTCGGCCAGCAGGTGTTGACCGAAAGCGTTGGCCAATTCGGGGGAGACTTCGCGGGGTCTGATGAGGCGTGGGGTGCAAGTGGAGCAGGATTTTTCGCCGAGAACGGAGGCGAAGAAGTCCGCGGGTAGCAGAGCTGCGCCGCCTCCTCCCAGGACGAAGGCGTCAGCGGCAAAGAGGTCTTCACCCAGCAGTCGACGCAGGTTGGACTCCAGGGCGGGGCGATATCGATCCAGGGCTGCGCGTATGGCGTCGGAGGGAAGGCGATGACGCCGAAAGGCTGCGATGTATTCCAGTTCGGGGAAGGGGATCTCCGCCCAGCGCGCGTCCATGCGGGCAAGAACGGAGCGCAGTTCGGTCACAAAAGCCCGCACACCGGATCGAGCCAGGCTTTCCCCGCGCAGGAATCGGAACTGACCGGGAGAGGGCTGCAGAAAACAGAGCACATCGGTGGTGTTGTGGCCGATGTCGATTACAGCTAATCGTTCGACGTCGGCGAAGGCATCCGGGTTTTCGGTGTAAACGGTCTTCAGGATTCCCAACCCTTGGGGGACGCAGAAGACCCGTGTTTCACGGACGATTTTTTTCAGGGTTTTCGTCGCAGCGGCGGCGAAATCGGAACGGTTGTTCCAGACAGCGGGGGGTAGGCTTACGACCGTGATGAGAGCGACGTCGCGGTGGGAGCCATGCAGGATACGAGAGATCCCGGCTGCGGCTAGAAGCGGCGCGGTTTCGAACCAGGAAGCGTAATCCTGGGGTTGACGCGCACCGGGCAAGGCGGCTGCGGTTCGTCCCGTCACGCAAAGCGTTCCGTTGTCCAAGGGAACGGTTTCTCCGGCTTCAAACTGCAGTTCGCCGGGGAGAAACAGACCGTCCTCGGCGAATTCATCCTCACGGGAAACAATGGCCAGCACCGAGGGAAAGCTCAGGGAACGGGGTTCATCCCGGTCCGCGAACCGAAAGACGGCTTTGGTCAACCCGAAGCCGGGGTCCAGACCGACGGTCAGGCGAACGGTGTGCATGATCTACCTCCTCGTGGTTTTGTTGTTGTTGTGGGCGGCTTGAAGAACGGCGTGAACGGGAAGCCCTCCCAGCCAGAATCGTCCGTCGGCGAACACGATAACGGGTGTTCCCTGAAAGTTCAGGTCTTCCGACAGGATACGTTCGATTTCCTGGAGGCCGTCACGGATACGGTCGAGTTCGTCCTGCGATGGGGTTTCCGGGATGTCGAACGAGCGTTCGAGGAGCATTTCCCAGGCCCGTTGGGGGTTTTTGCGAGCGACGTAGGCGACCGCAACGGCGTGGTCCTCGGCCTGCGGATGTATAGGGAGCGGGAAGAGGATCACGGCCACGTGCAGACGTCCCTCGCGGATCGCTGAATCCAAGGAGTTTTCCAGCGCATGGCAGAAGGGACAGTCGGGATCGACGATCAGGTAAACCGTGGGCTTCTGAGGGTCGCCTATTTTGAAGGCGGTGAGCGACTTGAGTTTTTCGAGATCGGCGGGGGACAGTTTCTGCAGGGCCAGGCGGATTTCAAAGTCCAGGGGCAGTTGCGTATCGGTGTTGATGAATGTTCCTTCCGCGATCACGTTGGGGTGTTTCGTGTGGAGGTAAAGGGGTTCGAGGTCGCCCATGGGCGAACGCAGGTAAACGCCGCACCAGTGAGGGAGCGAGGGAACCGGGCGCACGGTGACGATGGAAACTTCGGGGGGCAAGTCTTTGAGGATCGTGCGGACCTTGGCTTTAGTGGGGCAGGTTCCGGCGGCGAACGGCTGACCGGGAACCAGCAGGGTTGCACCGGTAAACAGGATACCCAGGGTTGCTCCGATTGTAGTTTTCTTCAGCGGTTTTTTCATGGCGGTCCTCCTCATTAAGGATTTCTTTTTCGACAGGGAGTAAAAAGAAAAGGGAGGTGACGGAGAAGATGAAGGTGTTGTCGTTTGATTTAGGCGGCGGTGGGTCGCGGGAGTTTGTGCGGAGGGCGCGTCGGCGGTTTGTGGCGGCGATGGCGGCGGGTATGGCGTTTCTGTCCGCGATTGCGCCGCAGGCCGGGGCGGGGGATTGGAGGGAAGCGTTTTTTGAGGTGGTGGGAGCGGCTGCGGGGACGATGCTTACGGATCGGCGGGATTCCGATCTGGAGCGAGCGGCGGCGGCGGTTGCGGGCACGGCGGCCGGGGCGGTGCTGTATTCGGCCCTGACGGGGAAGACCCTTGATCTAAAGCAGACCATGGCCCGCGGAATAAGCGCCGGAGCGACGGCCATGACCGGTTCACGTCAAGATAGCGACCTTGAACGCGGCATCAAAGCGGCGACGGGGGTGGTGGTTTACGAGGGGTTGCGCTGGATGGTTCAAACGAACGGGGAAAACCGGACGGCATTACAGGCATCGTCGCCGCGAAAAACGGAGGTGCCGCGGAAAAACGATTTCCGGCAGGATGCGGAGACGCGGTGTCATTTGCGGCGCGTGTATGTGGAGGAGAACGGGCGAGTGGTGTCGCAGCGTGTGGAGGAGGTGTGCGAGGCTACGAAACGCATGCCGGGGTATTATCCCGCGGTTGGAGGGATGTGATGTTTCGTGTTGAGGGAGACACTTTACGGATCAAAGGTGTTACTAAGGATCTTGAGGTTTGGCGGACGGGCACGGCTTTGGTGGTTTTTCTGGAGGGCGGCAGGGGGACGGTGCTGTTTGCGGAGACGGCGAATGAGGCCCGTCGGTTAATGAGGGTGCGGCGGGCTGTTTCGGACAATGAGGGGCCGGTGGTGGTACGTGTGGCGATGTGTGGCGAGCAATTGGCGCGGTTTGTGCGGTCGGAAGTCGCTTCATTGGGATCCTCTTGAAGGGAGGGATGAACGATGACGGTAAGCTACGGAGAATTTGTGCGGCGCGGGGCGCAGGTTTTGAGGGATGAGAAACCCCGCGAACGGGCGGCTTTTTATTTTTCGCCCTCGAATGCGGGGGCTTGCAAGCGGGAGCTTTTTCTGGAGGCGACGGGTCGGTATCGGTTTGAGCCGGACGACATATTGTTGGGTATCATGCAGGACGGAGAGACGCACGAGGACCTGACTCTGCGTCAGCTCAGAGAGGGTGGAGTGGAGGTGGTGGGAGTTCAGGCACCTCTTGACTTGCTTATCGAGGATGCCGGGGATGCGGCTTTGTTCCTTGCGGGAAGCGGGTATGCACGGTGTCCGGTGTGCGGGGTTGGTTTCGAGAGCGGGGTTTCGGTATTGCACGGGCATGCGGATGCGCTTCTGCGCAACCCGGAAACGGGGGAAACGGAGGTGTTCGAGCACAAGGCGGTATCGGGGGCACACTTTGACAGGTTGACGCAGGTTCTGGAGAAGAAGGGGTTCGGTCCTTTTTTCCGGGAGAGCCGGAGGTATGTGGTGCAGGCGGGGTTGTATGCGGCGGTGTTGGGGTTGAGCGAAGAACGCGGTGCGGAGGCCGTGTTGTTTTACAAGAATCGCAACCGTCCGGAGTTTTTGGAGGTGCGGTTACGGTATGAGCCCGGGGAGGACGCTTTGCGGTTTGTGGAGGCTCATCTTGTGAGGGAGGGTCGGGCGCGTCGCTTATCGGCGGAGCCGGTGGTGCTGGCGCGGTTTTTGGAGCGTCTTGAGCGTCGGTTGCGGGATGTGGGGCAGGCGGTGCGGATGTGGCGTGAATCCGGCGGAGAGAACGCCTTCGTTGAAGTACTTAAGGAGGTGCGGCGGTTGACTAGTGATGAGTTGCGGGAGTGTCGTTTCTGTGAAGCGCGGATGGCGTGCGCAAGGACTTTCGGAGGGTTGCTGGAGCGGCAGCGGACGGCGGAGAGAGACGAAGGCGAACGACGCGAGGTGAGGCCGGAGGATCTGGGGGCGGATGAGGAAACGCATCGGCGTCTTGAGGAGCTTGCCGAGCAATTTGCTCATCTTGATGAGGAATTGAAGCGCATTGAGAAGCAACGTGATGAAGCCAAGCGGGAGCTCACGCGGATACTGGATGAATTCTGGGAGAAAGGGATGCTTATGCCGAACGACTGTGTCAGGCTTCCGAGGGTGCGGGTGTGGCGAACGGTATTTGAACGGGAAGAATTTGATCGGCAGTTGTTCGAGGGCCTTTCGGAGGAAGAGAAGGAGGTGGTGCGTCGCTGTTTGACGTCGCGGGTTTATTCCTACTGGAGTTGTCGCACGGAAGCTGCGTCTTCGAATCCCAAGAGGGAGAAGAGAAATTCCGTGGCGAAAAACAGGATGGTTTCCGAGTTTTCCCGATAGGAGGGGCAGGGTGGCGGAGGTGCGGAGTAGTCGGTTGACGCTTTTGGGAAGTGTTGAGGATTTAAGGCGGTTGGCGGAGGAGTTTTTGTGGCGTGTGGAGGAGGCGGAGGTTTACGGGTTCAGGATGCCGTACAGCATGGTACGGCTTTCCGGGCCGGAGGCTTTTGCGCAGTTTCTGGACGATCTGGAAGAGGTGTGGAAGAGGTGGCTGATGGTGGGAAGTTTTGCTGCTGCGGGTCGGGGGCGACCGGTGGAACGGGTGGCTTACTGTTGGTGGGTGAGGTTTACGGGAGGGACGCCGGAGGGTTTCGAGGGAAACGACGTGCGGCGGATGTTGGCGTGGTGGTTGGAGACCAAGGCGCCGTTCAGGGGACGAAGCGGTGTGGTTTTCGTGGGACGTCCCCGTGGGACGGAGGGGAATGTGCTTGACCTAGTGGTGGCGATGACGCCTCATCCGTTCGAGCCGAAGGTGGCTCATCAGGACGGTTGGCGGGTGCTCACGAAGTCGCGTTTGGATTTTGTGCGTGACCTGATGGAGGGATGCGGTGAGGGGTCGGGGTCGTTTGGTGGTAATAGTTGAGGCTTTCGGGAAGATTGCCGTAGCGCGTCGGGTGTTTCGGGAGGTTTTCGGGGACCGCGAGGTTGTGGTCCTGGCTACGGGGGGTGCTCTTTACGATCTTCCCGGAAACCGGTTGGGGATCAGTGAGAACGGGGAGCCGGAGTGGACGCCGGTGTCAAGGCGGCGGTTGGGGTTTCTGGCCAGGGCGTTGCAGCGAACCGAGGCGGGCGACTTGATCCTGGTGGTCACGGATGCGGATCGCATGGGGGAGCTGACGGCGATGCACGTGTGGGATCTGGCGAGGAGAGTCGGGGCACGAGGGGAAATGCGGCGCGTGCGTGCGAGCGTTTTGGAGGAGAGAGCGGTGCAGCGGGCCTGTGAACGCATGGTGGAGGAACCGGATCGCCACCGGGCGGAGGCGGAAACCTTGCGTCGGTTGGTGGATCGTTTGATTGGTTGGGAGTTTTCCAGGCGGGCTGCGGCGGAGTTGATTCGGTACGGTTGGCGCAGGGAATGGGGGCATCCCGCGGTGGGACGGGTGAAGATGGCGTTTCTGGATCTGCTGGACGGTTTGCGTCGGGGGGACGTTGAGGGGTCGAAGCTGCTCGTGGCGGCGCGGGGGTTTGCGGGCGCGGTCGGTGCGGTTGTTCGCTTGGACGGACAGGGATGGGGGCGCATGCGGGTGTTGGGTGTGGACCGCGTTCGTAGGGCACAGGGCACGAAGCTGGCCCGATTTCTGGGAAGCACGGGCAGGCGAGCGGGTGTGCGGCAGGCTTTGAGGTCTTACCGGAGCCTGCAGCGGCTGTACGAGAAGGGGTTGGCTTCGTATCCTCGCACGCGCAGTGAGGAGTTTTCCCCCGAAGGGGTGGAAACGATCAAGGCGGTGGCGGTGTTCGAGGGGTTGTTGCCTGCGGAAGCGGTTCCCCGCGAGGACGGATTCGCGCACGAAGGGTTGCGTCCGGCGATGGCGCTGGCCGTGGACGATGTGGCCAGGCTTCTCAAGGCCGAGGCGGAAACGGAAGAAAAGAAGAAGGAAGAGAAGAAGGAAGAAATGTCTGAGCTGATTGCGGCGTATGAACGGTTGTATCGGATGTTCGTGGAGAGGGCGGTGTGGGGGGAGCGGCGGTACGAGGTGGAGATCACATGGTCGGACGGTTCGCGGGAGAGGACGACGATTGCGCTGGACGGATCCGAGGAGAACCGGCGGTTTGAGGAGGTTTTGACGCGGGCGATCCGGGAGGACAGGGATATTGAGGTGTGGGCGGGAGGGGCGTTGATTCTATCGAAGGATGCCGGGTGGGTGTTTGAGGATTTTATGAGGCTTGTGGACGAGAGGGGTGTGGGAGCGCCTTCGACGTATGTTCCGATTCTTGCGAGTCTCTGTGAAAAGGGATACGTGAGCGAGGACCGATTCGAGGTGCGGGAGCCGGGGACGGTTTTGCTGGAGTGGGTGCGGGACCGGGAACCCTGGCTGGGGATGAACCTCTCGGCGCACCTGGAGAGGATGCTTGAGGAGTATGAAGAAGGTCGGCTCGGATTGGCGGAGATGGTGGAGACTCTGCGCGAGGGGAGCCGGGGTCGCCTTGACGTGCAACGCCTGCCGAAGGCCTCCGAGCGTTTGCGTCTCTCTCCCGTCGGCATCTGACCGTTTCTGACCGTCCACGAAAAAAAATCAAGGTTTCCGGTCGAAGACGGGGTTCTTTTGTCGTTCGTCAAAAAAAACGGTGAAGGAGGTGTGGTTATGGCGAGCATGCCCGAAGACAAGCGTTACAGGATGTTTTTCACCAAGAAGTCGGGGTTTCAGGTAGAGTTTTCGCAGAAGCAGGGCAGGGCTTATGTGACGTTTCTGGATCGGGAGGCGCAGGAGGGTGAGACGGCTCGGATTGTGATATCTCCGGAGGATCATGAGCTGTTGGCGCTGGCGCAGGTGTTACGGATTTACCGTGAACAGGGTGAGGAGGCGCTGAGGGGGTACTTGGCTTGGGTGAACATGGGACGGGGTGGGTATGAGGACCGGTTGCTTCTTCCGCACGTGCAGGAGCTTGAGGACGGGACGCAGGTGGTGCAGACGCTGGGGGTTCAGTTCAAGACTTACGAGGTGGAGGTGCGGGATCAGTCGGGAGCGGTGGTGAAGGAGCCGCGGGAGGCGTTGATTCTGTTCGGGTCTCGGAAGGTGTATGCTCCGGGGGCGAAGGCGCCTTCCGAGGCGAAGACCATTTCCTTCCCGGTGGATCCTTTGTTGCTGGAGGCTCTTGAGCTGCGTTTGCGGGACATAGCGAACCTGGTGCGGGAGGCGGATGCGGTGAGGGAGCTTGAGCGGCAGATGGAGATGCGGCGTCGTCGCGAGCAGGAGGCCGCGGTTTCCGCGAATGCGGAGGTAGATGAAGGTTATGCTCCTGCCGGAGCGGAGCCGGAGGCCGTTGCTTCCGAGCCGGGGGACGTTGTCGAACCGGAGGTCGGACCGGAGGAACCGGAGGCGGCGGTCGGAGGCGAGGAGATGCAGCCGCAGGGTCCGCGGCAGGCGCAGGGAGCAACGCAGCAGACGACAGCACGGAGCACGGTTCAGGCGCAGCAGGCGACGGTGCGGCGCACGGTGTCCTCGGCGAGACGGGGACGCGTGCGCGTTTCCAACGATCACGGTTAAGCTTCAGTCTCGATCCTGTTCGGAGAGGTCAACCCGAAGGGAGAGGGCTTCCAGGCCTTCTCCCTTTTTTCTTTTTAAGGGTTTCCGAAATCCCTCAAGGGAGGGCGTCCGATGACGGAAAATGAACTGCACGAGAGGAGGGATTCAACGTTTGAGGTCCCGGCGGAGACGGCTGCGGTGTTGCGGCTGTTGGATGCATGCGTGCGCAGCCTGGACGTATCGGACGTGCATCTTACGGTTCCGCTTGGTCGTCCCTGGGAGCCGCGGCTTTACGTACGCGGCGGTGGCGAGTTTCGTGCGGTTTCCGGGAAGGAATCTGGAGCGAACGATCCGGAGCATCCTTCGGAGGTGCTGGCGGAGGTTGAACGGTGGCGGACGGACCTAGTGCGGGGGTTGCTCGGTTTGCTTGACGCCAACGGACGCATGGATTTCAAGAGCACGGGTGCCAAGGATTTCGCTTTAGTGACGTCCGGAGGGACCCGGTTCCGGGGGAACCTGTATCTGGCCCGCGGGCGGCAGGAGCTGTGTGCGGCCTTCAGGCGTTTGAGGGAAGCGGTGGAATCCCCGCAGAAGCTGGGGTTGCCGGAGTTTTTTCTGGATTTCGTGCATTTCTCGCACGGTCTGGTGCTGGTGACGGGGCCGACCGGATCGGGCAAGTCCACCACCCTGGCCATGTTGCTGTCGCACGCCCTGCGGGTCCGTCCGGGTCACTATGTCACCATCGAGGATCCCATCGAGTACCTGTTTCACGGGAACGAACAGGCGGAGGTGCATCAGCGGGAGGTGGGGCGGGATACTTCGGGGTTTGCGGAGGCGTTGCGCGCGGTGCTTCGGCAGGACCCGGACGTGATCATGGTGGGGGAGATGCGGGATCTGGAGACCATGCGGTTGGCTTTGCACGCGGCGGAGACCGGTCACCTGGTGTTTTCCACGCTACACACGAACACGGCGGTCGAAACGGTTGAGCGGATCGTGTCGGTGTTTCCCGGAGGGGAGCAGGGGTTGATTCGGGCCATGCTGGCTTCCTGTTTGAGGGTGGTGATTTGTCAGAGGCTGTTGCCGAGAGCGGACGGGCGCGGGGTGGTTCCGGCGTATGAGGTGATGGTGGTCACGGGCGGCATTGCGAACAACATACGGGAGGGACGGTTCGGGCAACTGCGTTCGGCCATGGAGACGGCGCGGGCTGCGGATCCGCGGGTGATTTTCTTCGAGGAATGCGTGCGCAGGCTTCAAGCGGAGGGAATCGTGAAAGTACAAAACGCTGTCGAGGGGGTCAATCATGCGTAAAGCGGGAGGAGTTTTGGTGCTGTTGGTGTTGCTTGCGGCCTGCGGGCCTTCGCCGGATCTGTACCGGAGGCTTGCGGCGGTGGAAGCGCAGCAGACGCTTTTCGCACGGGACATGCGGGACGTCAAGAAGCGCCTGGACACCCTGGAAGGCATGACGGAGGACGTTTCGGGGAGTCTGGATCGCTTGAGGGACGACGAGGAGATTCTGTATCGATTGGGGCGTCGGGTGCTCATGCTTGAAGCGAAGGCAACGGAGGCGGATGAGCAAAACCTTCGGATTGCGCATCTTGAGGAAAACGTGCAGCGCTTAAGGAAGCGTTTGGAGAGCGAGCGAGAGAAGACACGGAAGACGTTGATGGAGCTCAAGCGAAGGTTGGCGGTTCTGGAGAAGACCGCGGGCGGGAAGCGTCTCATTGATGCTGAGGCCTTTGAGAAGCTACAGCGCAAGGTTAAGGATCTGGAGGCGCGGCAGGCTGAGCTTGCGGCTGTGGCCGAAGAGCTGGAGCTGCTGGACAGAAGGCTTGCGGCCCTGGAGGGTCGCTTGAACGGCGGCAGTGCGGCGGAGTCGCGTCGGTCGGTCGGGCGTCAGTCGGTCGGGAATGCGGGAAACGGGACTTTTCCGGAAAACCGAACCGGGGAGAGAACGCGTGAAATTCTGGACCGAGCGGCGCAATCGCTGCGTCTGACCCCGTCGTCGCCTGTTCCAACTTCGGAAAACCGGTAGAAGAAAATGACCAGGCGTCAATTTCTGACGGACACGTTTCGTGCTCTGTTTTCGTGTTCCTTTTTCGGTGGTAAGAGGGAAGCGGAGGAAAAGCTGCGGATGTTGGCGGGAGATGAGCGGTTGGGGGATGTTTTTGCGCGGGCGGTGATGGATCATGTGCGTTTCAGTCGGTGGAAGAGTGTGCGGTTTTGGGGGGCGCTGGCGGCGGCGATTTGCAAGGTGGAGAGCGACTGGAACCCGCGGGCGGTTTCCCCGGCGGGTGCCGTGGGGCTTATGCAGATTCACTTTCCGTACTGGGGACCGCGGTTGGGACTGAAAAGTCCCGAAGAGCTGATGGATCCGTATCTCAATCTGCGTTTGGGGATGTTCATCCTGGAGGAGGCCCTGCGGCGAAGACGCAACATACGGTTGGCCCTTTGTGACTACTTGGGCGCACAGCGGTACTCGTACGCGGCCCGCGTGCTGGAGGAAGCCTTCCGGGCGAACCTCATTTTCGATGGCGAGAAGGATCTCGTTTGACAAGGCGTTGACGGCGGCTGTGGTTGTCGTCTCGGCGATGGTCATCGCGGTGATCGTCGCGGTGCGGTGGTTCGTCCGGGATCGAACGGTGCTCACGGCGCATCGGGCTTTGACCGATGCGGTGCATTTGGTTCTCGGTGAGGCGTGCCGTCCGGATTTGTCCGGAGATCCCGATCGGGTGATCGTGCATTTCAGGCGTGCGGAGGTTTACTGGAAGCGCGGACGGATTCTCTGTGCCGGAGAACCGGTGGTTCTAGTGAAAGGGTTGACGGTAACCATCGGTGCTCAACGCATTCGGGTGGAAGCTAATGTCGTCAGAGGAAACGCCCTTTGGGGCGAAGTTCTTCCCGCTTTGAGGTTCGTTCTTGAGAGGGAAAATCGCGGGTCCGGGCTGATGCGGCTTGCGGCGGTTCTTCAGACCGAGGATCGTCGGGTACGGTTTGCGGGGCGTTTGAGCGACGATGAGGTGCGGCTCGTGGCGGGTCGCGCGGGTTGTTCATCCGGGAACGCCCCTCCCGCAAAGAAACGGGAGTCCGGCGAGGAATGCCTCAAACGGGCGGTGGACGTTTTCTGGCGGGCTCTGCGGGGCGAAAACATTCAAGGGGTTTTTGTTCTTCGGGATTACGAAAGACCGGTGGCCAACGGGACCTTAAGAGACGTTCCGTGCACGTATTCGGTGGAGGTGTGCCGTGAGTGAGGGACCCCGGCGCGTGTTGCCTTTCGTTCTGCGGCCTGAGACGTTCGGGGAGGACCTGTTTCGGGTTTTCGAGGAGACGGATGCCAGCGATTTGCATGTGCAACCGGGGCATCCCCCCATGCTTCGCATTGAGGGTGTCTTGACGCCTTTGGGGGATCGTCCGGTGACGGCGGATCTGTGTCGGCGGTTGCTGGTGGACTATCTTCTCAAGCGCGAATCGGACGTGCTGTTTCGGTTGCAGGAGGGAGTGGAGGCGGATTTTTCGGTGGAGTTGCCGGTGGCGGGGACGCGGAGGCGGTTTCGGGTTAACGCGGCGTTGGCGGGACGCAATCTTTTCATTACCGTGCGGCGCTTGAAGGCCATTGAGTTCAGTCCATCGGATTTGGGGTTGCCTGAAGACTTTCTCAGGCTGGTGGAAAACGTACGCGCCGGGGTGATTTTTGTGGCCGGTCCCACCGGTTCGGGAAAGTCCACGACGCTGGCCGCGGTTTTGCGTCACCTGCTGGCTCGGCGGCCCATTCGGGCGATCACCCTTGAGGACCCCATAGAGTACGAGATCCCTTCAGGGATGGGGTTGATCAGCCAGAGGGAGGTGGGGTGGGACACGCGGAGTTTTCGGGACGGTTTACGGGCGGCCATGCGGCAGGACCCGGACGTGATCATGGTGGGCGAGGTGCGGGATGCGGAAACGGCTCTGGCTTTGCTGGCCGCCGCGGAGACGGGGCATCTGGTTCTGGCCACGGCGCACGCTTCCACGGCGGACGGCGTGATGGAGCGTTTGGAGGGTTTTTTCGACGTGAGAGACCGGCAAGCGGTGCGGGAAAGGTTGATCGAGGTGTGGCGGGGTGCTCTGGCGCAGACTCTGGTGCCCACCCGGTGGGGACGTCGGGTGCTGGCCTGGGAGTTTCTCGAAGTGGACCGGGGAGCGCGCGACGATCTGTGGTCGGAGGATCGCCGCAGGGTGCGGGAGCGGATGAGGTGGAAGCGCAGGCGCATGGCGGATTGCCTGGCCCGCTTCGTGGCCGCCGGGTTTCTAACGGCCGAGATCGCCCGGTCGTGCGTCAACGTGCCCGACGAGTGGGATGATGATCTGAACTCTTATCTGGAGGATCTTCGTCGGGAAGGGTTCCGCATGGAACCTCCCCGCATCCTGAGGGAGAAACCTCCTCAGAAACCCTGCCCAAGGGAAACGGTGGATCCCCTGGACGACCTCTGCTGCGATCTGGACTTCTGAGCGACCGGGCAGCGTGTTTCGGAGATTTTTTCCTCCAGGA
This sequence comes from Thermosulfurimonas sp. F29, assembly GCF_019688735.1. NCBI lineage: Bacteria > Pseudomonadati > Thermodesulfobacteriota > Thermodesulfobacteria > Thermodesulfobacteriales > Thermodesulfobacteriaceae > Thermosulfurimonas > Thermosulfurimonas sp. F29. The sequence continues at coordinate 500,818 of NZ_JAIFYA010000002.1, read as the reverse complement.
TTTCTCGGATGATGAGCCGGTGTTCGGGATCGCCGTCGCGCCGATCGGACAGATGCTCCACGTCCGACAGCAGGCAGGCGTCTTCCTCGTCGAGCCCGGAATCTCTGAGGCGAGCGGCACGGAGGTCTGGGGAAACCCGGTTTTCGACATGGCGGGTTTCGATCTCTTGGAAGCGTTTCAGAGCCGTCCAGACGGCTCTGAAGACGTATGTTGCGAACTTGTGGGCTTTGCTGGGGACCACGTGATCGATGGCTTTGAGGAGCGCTTCCGCGGCCACCTGTTGCAGGTCTTCGGTTTCTTCGTGGGGGAAAACCTGTTTCCAGCGACTCAAAACGTGACGTGCAAGAGGCAGATTGAGTTCGAAGATGGCGTTGCGGAGACGACGGCCTTCGTTCCACTCGGCCGGAGTCATGAAGGGTTTGAGGTCTTCCAGCGGGAAACCCAGCTCGATCAGGGTTCCGGCCAGTCGGTTGCGACGGGCAAGTGCTCGACGCCAGGTTGCCGCATTTCGGACTTCCCGCGCTTCCCGTACGAGTTCCCGCCATTGGGTTTCCACGGTTCGAAGGGATTTTTTACGGTTTCCCGGAAGTGTGGTTCCTCGGAACCGGAGCAGGAAAGCTTCGAAGGTCTCCCTGAAGGTCTCAGGATGATTGAGGAGAACCCGGCGCAGTATGGCTCGCTTGAGGCGGAAGTAATCCGTAAGAAGTTGTCGGGTGCGAAGGCGACGCTCTTCGGAGGTCAGGTTTTCGGTCATCATCGGTTCCCGCGGGAGACGTTTTGTTCCGGGAGGGCGGAGGGTAGCCGCAGTACGGAAGCGAGATCCGCCTCCTGCTGATGAATGAAGTGGACAAGTTCGAGGACTTCGAGACGCGAACGCAACGAGGATTCCTCCAGCATGCGCGCGCGTATGATCGCTTCGAGCTGTTTGAGCCTTACCAGGTCTTTGAGGGCTTGACCGTACGAGTAGTTTTCTGGGGGTGCTTTGAGGTCGTTCAGGTGTTTTTCGATTTCGTGCACGAACACCAGATCACGGCGAGCGGTCTCCAGTGCCCAAATCGCCAGTTTTCGTTTGTACTCGATGCGGAGATAAGCGAGAGCCGTTTGAGAGGCTATCGGGAAGGGTTTGCCGGAGAGTGCTTCAAGCGGCGTCAGGGGAATTCCTCCGGCAAGCCGTGCCTGTTTCACGGTCCATTCGGGTGTCGTCATTTGTGTTTCGTTCGCGGTTGCGGTGATCGCCGTGTCGTTCCCTTGAGCGGGAGGAGACGAAAGGATCGTCGCCAGAAGGGTTTCGGGATCAACGCGGTTTTCCGCGGGGAGGGTTCCTCGGAGGGCATTCGTTAGCGCGATGGTGGGGGCCGCTTCCTCCAGATAGCGTCGCCACAGGTTTTCAAAAAAGCGTTTGCGCAACCGCCAGAGGTTTTCCCAGAAGGGTTTTTCCACCGCGCGCCACAGACGGTCGCGGATCTCCTCCTCAATGCGCTGTGCGATGAGCCGGGCGGCGGTTTCCTTGATGTCGTTGAAACCCACGCTTGCACCGCAGGCGACCCGAAACGATCCGATCACACAGAACAAAACGATCCAGATTACCGTCAGCAATTTTGCGCCGTATCTTTTCACGGTGAACCTCCGTCATCCCGGATAACGGCCAGCGTGCTGTTGCTGAATCGAAGGGCCGCTTTCGCCCAGGCACCTCGGTTCGCCAGTCCGCGTTCGATGCGAAGGACGGTTTCCCCGAAGGGACTTCCCCGGTGAAGCATCTCGGGAGGGTTGTATCGTGTCGGGGGGAGGTTGACGACGACCGGGTGCGCTCGTTCGGCGGGTTGCAAACGGGTTTCCACCTCGAAGAGCCGCCACAGTCCGGCGTGAAGGTCCCACCGGGAGACGAAACCGCGGGCGGCCAGAAGGCGCATGGCACGTCCCCAGGAACGCGGATCCGGCGTGACTCCCAAGCGCTGTGCTTCCTCGGCCAGCAATGGTGATCGGTGCTCCAGGGTTTCCCAGAACTTTTTTTCCAAGGCTTCCCATAGACGACGCTGGAGCTCTTCACGGATGTAATGAGCGATGATCCGTGCCGCGGCTTCCTTAACGACAAGCGCGCCTATGGGCCAGAGGGCCCGTGCGCCGGAAACCCGAAACACCAAAATCAGTATCGCCATGATGACGACAATGCGTTCAGTCCGTCGCATATGCGGGGTTCCTTTGCGGCGGTTCTGTTCGCGTTGTTCTGAAGATTGAGCTCAGGTCAGCGGAATCTTTTTGCACGTGTCGCAGTATCGTGAGGGCCAGGTTTATGTTTTCCAGGGCCATGGCGCGGAGGCGGACGGTCAGCAGGGCTATATTCTCCACGGTTTTCTCTCTGGCCGCTTTAAGGTCGTGATTGGCTGCGTGGGAAAGAAAGAGGGGGGAGATCTCCGTTGTCGACCCGCAGAGTCCGACACCGCTGCCGAGAACGAGCAATCCGACCGCTGCTGCAAGAACCGCACGGGTTTTAACGCTTTCTGAAAACGGAAACCAGATCCGTTTCCTCATCGTGAACCTCCTGTAGAACTTTCAGGGCTTGCAGACGCAACGTCAGGGCTTCCTCCTGGAGGAGTCGTCGTTCGAGTTGAATTGAGAGTTTTTCAAGCTCGCGGATTTCCTTGGCGGCTTGGGTGTAAGCGTAGTGTGGGTCATTGCCGGGATGGAGGTTTTCGAGCCACTTGCGGGTTTGACGGCTCCAGAGGGCGTCTTCCGTGGCTCGGTGCCAGGTGTCCCGAACCGTTTCACGCAGCATGCGTATCCGTTGAGCGATGCGGAGGGCGTAGGTTCTTTCCGGAGCGGGAAGATCGGTTGACAGGAGACGCGGGTCGGCCGGTGTGGGACCCAGCAGAAGGGCGATCTCCCGCAGGTGGTGTTCCACGGCTTCGCGGGAAGAGTTTTTCGTTTCAGGGGGGGCGGGCAGCACTTCGACGATCAGGCGGCGGTAGTCGATGCGTCCCGCTTGAGCGTCTTCGACGAAGGCACGGAGGCCGGATGACGAGGAGGACGATGCGTAGCCGGGGAGGGGATCCGCATCGAAGGAATCCGACCAGCCTCCGAGGTTCAGCCGGGAGGCTTCGGTTTCCGCGCGGGTGAGGAGGTTGCGCCACCGCACTTCGGCATCGGGTGCGCGGGCTTCGGTCACGTTCAAGGGGACGCGAAAGGTCGGAGGAAGCATCTGGTAGTGCTCCCACAGGTTGGCAAAAAAGGGCGCTTCTTTTTCCAGCCATTGGCGCAGAAAGAACTCGGCTTTTTCGCGCCACAGTTCGCGGAAGCGAATCAGCACCTGACGAGCGATCTTAGAGGCTGCACCCCCGGAAACACTTTTCACCTTCACCCAGAAGGGACACCTAAAAGCCCACGATTCTCCGGGAAGAAACGGAGCAAGCAACCACACTATGAGCACCAGCAGAAGAATGGCACGCGGAACGAAGCTTGCACCGTGTTGCTGTATGTGCTTCATCTTCCGAGTTCGACGGTGCGGCGGAGGCGCGGTTTTCGAGTTTCGACGAAACGGTGAACGATTTTCTTTATGAGTCGTTCTGTGGCCTGTCTAAGGTGATCGCTTTCCGGGTAGAAAGAGACCAGTCGCACCGTGATCACGGGATTCCTGTTTCCGTTGCGGCTTACGTCTTCCAGGTGCACGAAGACATTGCGCACACCTTCCTGTTGAGAGATGGCACGCACCAGGCGCGCCAGTACGTTCACCTCGTCGGCCTTCACCTTGAAGGGTTTGCTCGTCACGATTTCTCCCATGGTTCAAGCCTCCCCGTCATTCTTCTCGTTTTGGAAAGGGTTGGGAAGAGGCGTTGCACGTCCTGTTTCAGTTCCTCAAAAGAAACGGCCAGGGGGAGTTCGCCGGGCAGGACGTCCAGGAATCTTTGTCCGTAGCGGCGGGTCAGGATGCGCGGGTCGAGCACGCTCACCACGCCGCGGTCCTGCTCGGTACGGATGAGTCGTCCGAACCCCTGTTTGAAGAGGAGCACGGCCCGCGGCAGCTGGAATTCGCTGAAGATTTTGAGGGAGATTTTTTCGTCGTCGAGAAGGGCGCTTGCCACGCCGGACCGAGCCTGCAAGCGGCGGCGTTCGTTTTCGATCAGCTTGCGCACGATCGGGTCGTCGGGCGGCATGAAGGGCAGACGGGTGATGATCACCTGGCGCAGGTTCAGACCCGGCACGTCGAACCCCTGCCAGAAGGTTTCCGTGCCGATGGCCACCACGCGGTCGGAGCGAAGGAACTCCTGTCGGATGGAAGCGCTGGTCCGTTCGCCCTGCACCAGGATGGGCAGGGACTTCCCCAGGGTTTTCTTGAGGTGTTCGGCGAGAATTTCCAAGTCCTTCCAGGAGGAGGCGAGGATCAAAGCGCCTCCCCTGGTGAGCCGAACGAGGCGTTCCGCTTCTTCGAGCATCCATATCTTCCAGGCTTCCTCATCCGCGGAGGGATCGGGGGCGTCCTGCGGCACATAAAGCACGGCGCACTCGGCGTATGGGAAAGGCGAAGCGAGTCGCACCGAAAGCACCCGGTTTTCGTCCAGCCCGAGGGACTTCACGAAGAAGCGGAAGGGCTGATGGCGTCGTCCGTCCGACAGGGTAGCGGAAACAAAGCTTTTGGGGAGCTGTTGCCAGCGTGAGGATTGCTGCAACACGTGAGCCACCCGAATGGGCACAAGGGCCAGTCGGGTGGCCGAAAAATCCACCGCGTAATTTTCCGTTTGTTTGTCCGGGGCGTTGGTGAGGCGTTGAATGGCGGACCAGTATTGGAGAGAACGCTGCAAGCGCCGCCAGGCCGGGGTGTGCTCGAAGAAAAGCTCGATCTGGCGCTCCAGAACGGAAAGCGACGCGGTGGTTTTGGTTCGTATCTGTCGTTGTATCTCATGCCAGGCGACTTTCAGTTCGTTGGATAGACGGACGAGTTCGTCCAAGCGGTCGCCCAGACAGCTGCAAAACGTTTCCCAGACGGGAAGCTTTTCGGGGATTTCGCCTCGGACGATCTTGAGCCAGTTTTGCCAGTCGTCGTGGCGAAGGCCGCGCAGCTCCGCGGTGAAAAGCGTCATTGTTTCGAGAAACCGTTGTCTCGCTTCGGCGATTTCCGGTTGGGCGGCCGCAAGGTGCTTGAGGGAGGAAGCGTAGGAACCGCTCAGGGCGTCAAGACGCTTCTCAAGCGTTTCGGCATCCGCCGCAAGCTGCTTGAGGGAGATTTCGCGCGTGAAGAGCCTCGCTATGGCTTTTTCCAGGTAGTGCGCCTCGTCGAAAATGACAAGGCTTTCCATCATGTCTTCCTGGAAGGCACGCAGGGCTTGAAGCCGGCGCGCGGAGTCTTCGGAGTCGGTTCGGGCCGGCTTTTCGGGATCGCGCATCAAGGGGAAAAGAAACCGATAGGCGAAAACGTAATGGTTGCCCACCACCACGTCGGCGATGGCGCTCTGCTTGATTTCCTGATGGTATCGACATTTCTGGCATTCCGGTTTGCCACCGCAGTCGGAGGAGGAGGAAGGGGGGAAAATGGGGGCCTGGTCGTCGTCCGCGAGGTCCTTCAGGGCTGCGGCTTCCTGTTTGAGGTTGCGTGAACGGAGGTGAGCCTCGGCTTCCTCCAGGGTTTGCGTGTCGGGTTGTGCGAGGATTGTTTCCAGGGTGCGGCGCAGAGTGTCGAGCTCGGCGAAAAGCTGCGGGGTTTTACGGGCTTCCTCGACGAAACGTCGCATGCGGGCGCGACACAGGTAGTTTTTGCGTCCCACGAGCTTTGCATAGGTGAAGTGAACGTTGAAGCGTTCTTGGAAGATGCGCTGCAGGCGGGGCAGTTCGTGGTTCAGGATTTGGTCCTGGAGCATTTTAGTGGCGGTGAAGACGAAGATCTGACGCGGCTGGAAGATTCTCATGCGCACGGCGGATGGGGTTTCGTTTTCCGGGATGCGACCCAGAGCCGTTTCCCTGTCCAGGTCGAACATGCGGGGGATGAGGCGCGGATGGTCGGGATCGAGCCACACGGTTTCATCGAGAAGCCCGAAGCGTGCTCCCAGAGCGGGTATCAGGTAGGCCAGGGTTTTTCCCACACCGGTTCCGGCTTCCACGGCGCTGTCGAAGCGAAGCGGAAAGGCGGCGTTTTTGTCGGGAGGGTTCTCGGAACGGCAGCAGGGAACCGTCAGAAAGTGGGCCGCCTGTATCTGTTCGCGGCGTTCCGCGTATCCTAGGTCGGTCAGGACGATTTTCATGAGTTCTTCCAGGGTCATGGACAACCTCCCGCATCGTTTGTATAGCGGCGGCGAATCGTGCTCTTTTACGGAAGGGTGAGAAAAAGAAGCAGGGAGGTGTCACCATGAAACGAATTTTGGCGATCATCCCGGTGATTATTCCGGTGATTGTCTGGACGGTGTTTTTGGGGTTGGCGGCGGTGGTCCGGGCGGCGGATTCCGGGGGGTATGCCAGAGACAGGTTGCCGTCGGGACGGAGCTGGGCTGATCTTCCGAGGGTCGTGCGTTCGGCGGTTTTCACGGTTTCGGCGGTGCCTTGGAGCGGAACGCTACCCATAGCGCATGCCGATGTGCGGGTGTACCGCGACTGGGATGCTTTCGTCAGTGCCACCGGGCACAGTGACGGTTCGCCGTACTTCGTCGATTCGGGGTTGAACCGACCGGCGCGGATTTACGTGTACTGCGGGGAAAGGGTGAGTCGGGATCGGGTGCGGGTGGAGGCGGCGGTGGCGAAGGTGACTACGGCTTACTCGCTCAAGGGTAGCGAGGCGTGGGCGGAGGCGACGAGTTCGCCTTCTTCGTATTACGAGTGGGCGGTCTGGGGGTACTACTGCGTGTCGGGTGCGGATTACCAGACTTACTGCTACGGGTCGGTTCCCGCGACCGACGAATGGGAAGGATTTTTGAACGGTGCCGCTTCGGCGGACCACCTCAAGATCGCCGTCATGGTGTCCTGTCGCTGATCGGAACGAAGTTCGGGCAGGCGATTTTGTTATGCTAAGGGGTGAGGAAACACCTTTGAGGGGGTGAGCCATGGGCATTGATCTCAAGAGGTTTTTCGGGAGGAGGGACGAACCGGAGCGGAGGGAGGGGCAGGGGCGTTATGAAAAGGGGGTGTTGTTTGCGTCGCCGCCGGTTCGGGTGACGGCGGTGGACGAGCGTGGTGCGCCGATTGATGCGGATTTTCATCCCCTCTATGCGAAGGCGCAGATGGTTTTGAGGGACATGTTGTTTCCTCGGTATTCGCCTTTTGCGTTGTGGGAGGAGTTCGGGAGGCTTGAGGTGTTGGCCATCAAGTGGTTGCGGGGGGTGGTTCCGTATTTGATCATGACGCGTCTCTGGTATGAGCGGTACGAGAGGCCGGATGGACGGGGGGAGATGTTTCACGATGGGGCGGATTTGGTGGCGCTGATTGTGTGGGCGAACACGGGGCCGCCGGGGTTCATTACGGAGTTGCAGGAGTATCTCACGTGGCTGTGCGACGGGGATGTGGAGATGTGGCGGTCCTTTCGGGAGAGGATTTTTTCGGGAAGGGGCGGGATTGAGCCGTGGGAGGTGACGGAGGCGCTGGGTCGGGAGCGGGTGGCGTTGCACTTCGATGTGGTCAGGCGGGCGATAGACATGGTGGAGATAACGCCCAAGGAGCTGAAGAAGGCGTACATACTTGTGGGGACGAAGGAGGAGCGGTATTTGGGGGCGAACCGGGCGGAGGACTGGTTTGAGAGGAGGGCGAATTTGCGGGACCTTCCGGTTCGTCCGTCTCGCGGTGGGGCGAAAAGGGTCAGGGAGGAGACGGTGGAGATTTCTCTTAATTTGGGTTGAGGACGACGGGGAGGAAGGGTCATGATTGAGCTTGAAAGTTCCTTCAAGGACTTCTTTCGCACGAAGCCTTCCCTTCCCGAGGAGAACCTCGCTGTAGCGGTGATTACGCAGTGGTATCGGGACCTCCTGGCGGGTCCGCGGAACCGGAGGCTTTCCGACTGGCTTGAGGACGTGCTCTGGCCGGAGACGGAGACGGCGCGGAGGGGCGGGGGTGGACGTGCGGGTGCTTCGGGAATGGCGGGACAAGGCGGTGCGGGAGCGCTACGCGGGGAAGCCGAGGCGCGTGCGGGCATCTCATTTGAGGGAGCTTGTTCGTGTAGCGGAGCGGATGGGGGTTCCGGTTGCGGCGGTGGAGGGAATCAGGAGGGTCGTGGAGGAGGCGCCGTTTTCGGACGGGAAACGGCGTCAACGGAGGGTCACACACTTTTACAGAAAGGGGGTGCGGCCATGATGAAACGCCTGGGCATTTTGGGGATTGTGCTGGTGTTGCTTCTTTCGGCCTGTGTTTCGACGGTGCAGCAGGCTTCACCTGAAGCGAAGGGAGCCGGTCTCGGAGCGGTGGTGGGAGCGGGTCTCGGAGCCCTCATCGACAAGGACAATCCCTGGCGCGGGGCGGCCATCGGTGCGGCGGCGGGAGCGGTTCTCGGTGGTGGTCTTGCGCACGTTTCGAGGCAGGCCGAGCTTCAGGCTGCACGGACCGGGCGCCCTGTGACCTATCGGACGCAGGCGGGCGAGGTGGTGCGGGCGGAGCCGGTTTCCGGAGCCTACTATGATCCGCGGACCCGGACCGAGTGCCGTAAGGTGCGCAAGCGTGTCTGGAGGAACGGTCAGCTTATTGAGGACCGTGTGGAGGAGGTCTGCGAAGGGCACAAGGTGAGTGCGGAATATTAGGGCCAAGGAGGCGGCGCGGTGACGGAGAAAATTCGCACGTGGATTCGGCGCCGTCGAGCCCAGGCTCTTTATCGCCGGGCCCGGCGGGAGGGAAGGCTTCCTTTGTGCCGCGGTTGCGGAAGGCTCATCGTGTCCGAGGCGGACGCCTTCCCGCGGGTTGAGAACGGCGTGGCTCATCTGGCCTGTCGGGAATGCGCGGGGGAAGCGGGCGTACGATGAAGCGCAGGTACCGCGAGAACAAGCGGAAGATGCCCCGGTGCGGGCTGGCCATTCTCGGCCACCGGACGCACACCCGGTGGGAGAGGATGGTGCGGTTCAAGCGGGTTCAACGGATCCTGGAATGGCATGAGGCTTATCTGAGACGGAAGTACCCGGAGACGGCTTCGACCGTTCCGTCCGCCGATTCCGCACGGCATCAAAGGACGGGAAGGACCGTAAAACGGCAAACACGGGCGGAGACATGTTCGTGATGTTGGATCTTTTTTCCGGCCTGGGCGGCGCCTCGCGTGCCATGCGCGAGCGCGGATGGCAGGTGTACACCGTCGACGTGGATCCGAGGTTCGCGCCGGACTTTCTTTGCGATGTGCGCGACTTTCTGGATCGGTGGCCCGGCGAGGAGAGGGTGGATCTTCTCTGGGCTTCTCCACCCTGCGACGAATTCTCCCGGGCGGAAAAACCCTGGTACGAAGAGGATCGTCCCTCGCCGGAAGCCCTTTCCCTGGTCTGGGAGGTTTTCCGGATCGTTCGGGAACTTTCTCCGAAGCTATGGATTCTCGAAAATGTGCGGGGTGCTCAGAGGTGGCTCGGCAAGGCCCCCTGCCGTTTGGGGCCTTTTTACCTGTGGGGATGGTTCCCCTTTGACGAGCTGAAAAAACTCGTAGGAAATGATCGGAAGTTTTACGGTAAAACGAAACTCTGGCCTCATCCCGATCGTAAGGAGCTCAGAGCCATGATTCCCTACGAAATTTCTCTGGCCGTGGCCATGGTTGCGGAGCGGCGCTTGTCTCAAAAGAGCCGGAAGACCGAAAGCGCCCGCGTACTTCCCCTGTTCGACCGCATCGCCGGAGGAGCGGCATGATTCAAACGATTAAAGAATTTCTGATGTGTCACGCCTTCGTTTTCACCGCGGCCTTCTGGGTCGTCGGTGCCATTCAGGCGTATGAGTTTTACAGGCGAAGGCATCGGTTCGATTCCCTCGGAGCCTTCATCGCAAAGTACCAGGAGTCCCTGCCTTACCGGATCAAACAGGTGTTTCTCTTGAGTATTGCGTGGTCCATTTTTGCGTTCGTCATTTTGAAGCTCTGGTATTTCAATCGGTCGTTGTTTTTTCTGGGTGCTCTTGCGGGACTGTCAACCCTGGTCAGTCTCACGGCAATTTCTGGCATGCTGCTCATCTTTTTGCGTTCTCGCGTTTTCGGTCTCGCTTTGATCGAGAAAGAGGGAACCATGCGCCTGTGGACCAAGGATTTCCACGACCTCCCCGGTGCCCGTCGGGCCGTGTGGGAGGCCCGGTGCATGCTGGGTGAGCCGGGTGTGGAGCGGGTGCTGGCGGCGTGCGTGGCGGACGGTTTTTTTGGGAAGAAGTGGGAATTCGTAAGGAACCCGGAGCCGGGGCAACTGGACATTCGCGCCGCCTGCTTCGTCGATTCTGGGACCGAAGAAACGGAGCCTCTTGCGCCGAGCGGATGCTGTCCGCTGGGCGAGACGCTTAGAAGAACGCATGAAACCGGCGAGGAGGCCACGGATGAAGAAGTTTTGCGAGATGGTGGACCGAATGATTGCCGAGACGGAAGCGCATCTCGAAGAGGTCAATCGGATTGGCGAGGAGCTTCCGTCGGAGCTTCGGATAGAGAAGAGGCTCATCGAGGAAAGGATCAAGGGACGGCTCGAGGCGTTCAGGAGGGTTAAGAGGGAGGTGTGTGATGGACAAAGATAAGCACATCGAGGGTTATCGTATGCCTCTCGTTCCCCGCGGCGGAGTTCACCGCCCGAAGAAGGGAAAAGGAAGTTACCGCCGGGATGAGGAGAAGCGCGTGATTCGGGAGGGGCTCAGGGAGTGGCGTATCGAGCGGATCGAGGAGGATGATGGGTATATGGACTGAGAAAGGACTCAAAAAAAATAAAGGAGGTGCGTCATGTGCGTGAGTGCTGACCCCGGTCTTTTTCCTGAGGAAATTGAAGCTCTAAGGCTCAAAAAAGTTTTTGAGGAAGTGGCCAAAAGTCTTTTCACCAACCGTAACATACTCCTCATATTTGACCGTGAGCGCAGGCTCAAACCGGAGGAGGTTTCCAGGATACTTGAAGCAGGTCGAGGGCCGGTGGAGCCGGTGGTAATCGAGCAATCTCTGGAAGAAATGAAAAAGTTGAGAATAGAGCGGATCGAGGAGGACGATGGATATACTGCCATGTCTTTGTTCGGAAAAACTTTGCGTAGAGCCAGAAAGAACGCCGGACTTACCCTCAAAAATGTGGCCGAGGCCATGGGGTGGTCGATCGTTTACCTTTCGGATGTCGAGCGTGGACGCAGGAATCCTCCAAAACCGGAAATGATGCTGAAACTCGCACAGATAGTCGGAGTTCCTGCAGGGGTTCTTTTAGAAGCCGCGGCAAAAGATTGGGGGTTCGTGTCGCTTCCTCTGGAAGGCTCCGGTTCCAGACGCGAACTTTTCCTCCTCATCGCTCGCGAGTGGGACAATTTCACAGAAGATGTGGCAATCAAGGTTATCGAAGTTTTGAGGAAAATCCTTTCAAAAAGGAAGGGCTCCAAAAGCTGTACTTAAGGAGAGAAAGGAGAGGTCAATGGAATATCTTGCCGTTTTTGCACTCGGATCGCTAACCGTCTTGGTATTTGCGTTGCTGTCGAAAGCCATTCTGTTTTCCCCGTTGCTCAGGGAAAAAGCTTCGAAAAAGAAAGGTTTCCGCCAGGGTTTCGAGCCAGAGTGTTCCAGCTGTCCCTGGCGGGCGAAGGCCATGAGAGACTATTGCTAAGGGGGGAAGGACCATGCAAATCGGTAATCGAATCAGTGGTGAGACCCCATACTGGCAGAAACGAGGCGAACACCTGCTCCGGGCGCTTTCGCCTCTGGTGGAGTACTTCGGGTGGGGATGGAGTTTCCGCGAAAAACCCCAGCGGTATCTGCACCTGGAGTTTTTGATCGCTCTGGGACAGCTCGCCGAGGGAGGAGCCATTCCGCGGGATCGCGCCGGGCGTCTGATCGAGTACCTCGACGACCTGTGCGGAGAGTTCGCCTGGCGCAAGCATGTGCCCGGGTTGAACGAATTCGAGCAGTTCGAGCGGATAAGGCGCATGCATCTGAGGGTGGCGGAGGAGGCGGTCAGGTTGTTATCGGCGCGGAGGAACCCCTAGAGTGGATGGGGAATCAAAGGAGTCAAAAGCACAAAAAGGAATGACAAAAAAGACTGTGAGAAGGAGGTAAGCCATGCTTGATCGCCCAATCGTAATACCTGTAGACAGAGGTCCTCACTTAAGCCCCCGGTGGCTCTATGTCGTTACCGACTGTCGGTACCGGACCGAGGAATACGCCAGCCCGAAAGAGGCACGCGAGGCATGGGAAAGAGGAGAAAGGTTGCCCGTGTTCGATCCCGCAATGTGTGAAAAGAGAGCCAGAGAAATTTTGAAAAGACATTTGCGGTGTGGAACGCAAAGTGCTTGCGGCGCGGCTCAGGACACTTGAAGAGTGCTAGGTGCATCATCCCGACAAAAAAGTAACCGATGTGTACCGCTTGATAGTCGGCGAAGAAAACGAAGAAAACAAGGAGGGCGTCAATGTCTGAGATCGCCTCGATCCTGAAACTGATGTTCGAGCGCCAAGCCGAGCTCAACCGCCAGATCGACCCAGAATGGGAGAAAAGGGGTTTCCCCTGGCCGCGGGCGATCCGGCAGGAGTGTGCGGAGCTGATCGACAGCCTTCCCTGGAAGTGGTGGGCGACGGGCGAACCGAATTGGGACAACGCGAGGCTTGAAGTGGTGGACATCTGGCACTTCTGGATCTCATGGGCGCTTCAGGAGCGGCATGACTCCGAGTACCTGCGGAAAACCTACACCGTGGCCGAGTGGGCGTTCCGGCTCGCTCCAGAAATCGAGCGTCATCTCGACAATCCCTGCGTTTCCGAGGGTGCGGAAAGCGCAGAGCGGGTGCTTGAGGCCGTCGAGATACTCATCGCGAAAACCTTTTTCTGTTCGGCAAACGGTGTCGTTCAGGACCTGGCCCGGCTCACCGGAATCGTCGGATTGTCCTTCGAAGATCTAGCGAAACTCTACTTCGGGAAAAATGTCCTCAACCGGTTCCGGCAGGAGATGGGGCTTAAAAAGGGCGAATACCGCAGGATCTGGGGGCCGGACGGCGAAGAGGACAACCGGTGGATGATGCGGCTTGCGCAGGAGCTCGCGCCGCCGACGGATGAGAAATCTCTGGCCGTCTTCGAAGATGAGCTGTTTCGGCGGCTCATCGAGGTCTATCCAGGCAAACCCCAAAAAGGAGGACCACAATGAAACCGAGGTTTCCCGGCGTCGCCTTTTTCGGTCACAAGCGTTCCGGCAAGTCCACCCTGGCTTCCATGGTGGAGTGGGAGCTGTGGGACCTCGGCAGTCGCAACACCGTCCGGCTCGCCTTCGCCGGTGCACTCAAGGAGCTTTGCCGGGAACTCCTTGCGGATCCGTTTCGCCCCCTCTCGGATGAGGAACTCAAGAAAGCCGAAACAGTAGATTTTTCACCCGCCGCCGTGGAACGACTGAACAATTTCCTCATTGCGGCGGGTCTTCCCGGGCTCGATGAGGGCGAGCGGGCCGAGCTTGAGCGGCGGGTATCCGGCGGGGTCCCCGCCACCTGGCGCTGGCTCATGCAATGGGTGGGGACGGACGTGGTACGGCGGCGCGATCCGAACTTCTGGGTCGAGCACCTGGAAGAACAGGCACTTGCAGCCATGGATGATGGTCATTTCGTCCTCATTGAGGACGGACGCATGGAAAACGAACTGGCTTTGTGCGAGAAACTGGGCTTTCTCACAGTGGGCGTGTCAGCGGCAAGGAAATTTGCCTCAACCGCCTGGTCCTTGCGGGCGAGCGATCCCGGTTTGCAGATAAAACCAGAACCTTTCTCGAAGGCCTCATGTTCAAAACCCAACGTGTCCGGGACCGCGAGTGGCCGGTCGAGGTGCTTTCCACCGTTTTTCCGGACGGAATCTCCCTGCTTATCACCTTCGAGCCGCGGAGTCTTTTCAAGGGAGCTTCGTTGCTATTTAAGGAGCTTTCGGATTTCTTCGTCAGAACGGCCTCAGCGGGGAAGGAGAGGCTTTCCTCCTCAGACCTCGCTTTTCTTCAGCACCTGGACAAGGAGTGGATCACGGCGGTTCATCGGTCGACACGGGAGCGGGGCCGACCGAAGTTCGTGCTGGTGGATGTGGACACACCGGGTGTGGTTGAGCTTCCGTTGCTCAGGAAGTTTGCGGCGGAAGCCGGGGCCCGGTTCGGAGAGATCGGACTTCTCGAAAACCTCCGCTACGCCTGCTCCACACCGTGCGGGGGAGTCCATTTCGTTTTCGAGATAGACAAGCGGGCGGAGGAGAAGATTTTCCGGCGGAACAAGGAATTCCGCAGGGCTCTAGCCGAGATGATGCAACCTTATGCCGGGGAGATGAGCCTTGAGGACATCGAGATCAAGACCGGCCAGGTGCTCACCCATGCGCTGGGGGTGAATCCGTATGTGGAAGATTTAACGGCTACAGTCCAAAAGGGAGGTGAATCATGAAAATACAGCGCTTAAAACTTGATTTTGAGGACAACCTGGTTTTTATCGCTACTGGGCGGGGGCTTTTTGATGGGACCCGGTTCTGTGAAGAGCTGGGCATAGCAGACCGAACGAAGTTTTCCTCTCTTCGGAGTTTTGTCTTCGGCGGAGCGGACGGCTACCTGGCGGTGGTGCTGGTCCCGAAACACCTGTTGCAAAAGCGTTTGGAAAGGCAAAAAAGAGCGGAACCTGTAACGCCTTCCTTGTAAATTTTGGAGGGGGAGACGGTGGAGAAATGACTCCCTTTGGAGTCGCGCTTCGCGAGGCCAGAAAACACGCAGGGCTTCGTCTTTCGGATGTGGCGGGAATGATGGGCTGGTCGGTCGTTTATCTTTCAGATATTGAACGTGGACGACGCAACCCTCCAGCCCCCGAAAAGATTGTCAAGCTCGCCGAAATACTCAAAATACCCGCGGGCGTTCTTCTTGAAGCCGCAGCGCGGACTTGGAGAGAAATAAGACTTCCTTTGGACGACAATGTTTATCGAGTTGAACTGTTACTTGCATTGGTTCGGAATTGGGACAGACTGGCATAAATGAAAATGGAGAAACATTCGGTTTCTACCTTAAAAACTACGGCACACAAGAGGTCCATCATGGCGAAACATACTCCCCGTTTCTACTTCACCGAACCGCCTTTCGACCCGGAAATCCCGGCCACCTGTCTTCGGGCCGAGATCCTGGTGTGGCAGGCGGAGAACGGGCGCGATCCGATCGGTGAACGCCTCGAACGGAAAGAGAACATCCACATTGCGGACGTTGCGGATGTTCTCAAGGAAGCAATCATGCCCAACGGCTGCGGCGGTGGAGCGGCAATCTACTACATGGATCGGGCTCGACTCGCGGCTTTGAAGCCCGAAGCCCGAGCGGAAGCGGAGAAAAGAAATCCAGATGAGAACCTCTTTCTGGTTCTTCCCTTCCGGGTTCTCGGCGAGGTGCAAAACGTGAAGGAGGCCCGGATCGGAAGCGTCCACTTCAAGCCGGAGGACTTCCGGGCCCTGGTGGAGCTTGCGGCGAAGACCCCGAAGTTCAGGGAGGCAGTAATCGAGGGTCTCCAGGGCGTGATCCCGGAAGTCCTTTCGGCCCCGGTCTTCGAGCCACCGGAAAAGGTCAAGAAAGAAATCTTCCGGGCCTACGACCGTGCGGTTGCGGCCCGAGAGAAACTGTTTTCCCTGGTCAAAGAAAAACTCCCGGAACCCCTGCGGGAAAACCTGAAGCTGGTCGGTCCGGACAGGGTGGCCCTCACGGAACCGATCGAGGACGAATCGGTTCTTAGGCGGACGCCCTTTCGCCTGTCGAAGACCGACCCCTGGACTCTCGTGGTGAATTGCCGCACGAAGATGGGCCGGGAGCTCGCGGAAAAGATGAACGTCCTTTGCGAGGAAGGGCTTTTCCATCCGGCCTTCTGGCTCGCCGACTACGCGGGAAGCGACCGGTTCGGGTTCCTGCGGTTTCACCTGGACGAAAAAAGGGGCGTGGTGCTTTACATTGGCGTTTTCGGCGTGGACGAGGAAAAAATGGAGAAAGACGGCTGGCGCAAGTGGCGGATGTGGGTGGCGCCGCCGGAATAAAAAAGAAAGGAGAAACACTTATGAAAGACTTTTTTGAAAACTTTCACGCGATCCGATCCATAATGGCTTTGGACCGCCTGTTCTCAGAGGCGACGTGGCATGTCATTGACATTTTTCACGGTGTTGCGTCCTCCCCTCCTCCTCCCGATGAGATTTTTCCCGACCTTAAGAGCACATTTGAGAGACTTCAGCGGAAGTGGAGTGTCTTGTCCGAATCGGAGAACGATGTTGAGGAGGAACCGGAGTTCGGTCGAACCTGTTCCGAGCTGGTCGTGCATGTTGCGCACCTACTGTCCGCGCTAAATGAGAAGTGGGATCCTCAGCGAATGGAAGAGGAAGCCGCCTTCGCGGAGGCCGTCGCCGCGGCGGTCCGGTGCGGAAGACGGATCTTCGGTTCGGATTGGCCGGGCGCTCCGGGGCTATCCGAATTGTGGACCGTTCCGGCCGAACTGACCATGGCCTGGCGGGACCTGCTTGCCGCCGAAAGAGTCCGTAATCCGGATGTCATCGCGCGTGCTCGAAATGCCCTGCGGGATGGCTTCGAGAAGCTCCATCTGGTTTTCCTTTCCAAAGCTATCTGGGGAACCTACCCGTACGGCATTTCTCAGATCGTCTGGCTGAAAGACACCTTCTATTCCCGTGCTTCCGTTTCCGAGCATCGCACCCCGATAACCGACCTCTGCGGAAACCTCGTTGATGCTATGCGAATGAACGACTTCTTTGCTGCTTGGCCGCTTTTTGCACGGCTCTCCGGACGCTTTCGGTTCGAACTGTATCGTTCTGCGACGACGAAGTCATTCCTAAAGGAGCTCGCCACGGTGTTCGAAAAGGCTACCCGCGACGGACGGTGGCGCAACATCATAGCTATAGTGCACACATCTGTCCACCAAAGAAAAGGGTGAGGGTAGCGTGAAAAGATCTCCGGGTGGGGGGAAATGGTAGTGTGAGTTTAGATGATGAGATGCTTTTCTCCAATGGACATGGTTCTCAAATTCGCCAGGGCCGATGCCCGTTCTCTGGTAGAGCGTTTTCCGGCGCTTGCACCGTATCAGGAAGACCTAGAGCAGGAGTTGGCCCTGTTTCTCTGGCGGTACGTTTCGGAGAAGAATTTGCCCGTGTCGAGGAAGGTGCGCACGTTCGCCGGAGCGCATGTGCTCAGCAAGTACCTTCCCCGGACTTGTAGGACCAGCTACCTGGAGGATCTTTTCCACCCCGCTGACGATGATACGGACGGAGCCGCTCTTGACCGGCTTGATAGCTTAGCCGTTGCCACGCAAGTGGATGAATGCTGTCTGCTTCAACATCAGGCTGAAAAGTTGCTCAATACTTTCGAGCGCACAGTTCTGCGGCTCCGCATGGAGGGTTTCAGTTACAAAGCAATTGCGCAAAAGCTGCAAATATCGCATGAGACCGCACGGCAACTAACCAAACGCTCCATGTCCATTTTGAGGCGTGGTCGTCGTCCGACAGTCAGAGGGAAAAAAGTCTCTCGCACGGGGGTGCTCAAACGCAACCGTTTTCGCTCCAGCCCTTGGTTTCCCATTGTGTCCTCCGTGGTTCCACCGGATCTCATTCGCAGGCAGTACGGTCTCATCAAGGATAAAGTGTACATCCGTATCCCGGTGGATGTTCCCGAACTCAAACGGCGACTTCCTGCTCCCATGCGCAAACGTCTGTGCAAACATAATTACGAACACTACACGGTTGGGCTCATCTTAAGCGCGGCCTGGACGGCGAAAATTCCGGTGGAAATCGAATACGAAGGGAAAAAGCTAATAGTAACCCCGTATAAGGCGAAGCCGAAGCGATGTTTTTAAATTGTTTGGTAAAATTCCTGTTTCTGCTGTTTGTTGCAGGCCTGTTTTCGGTCGGCCTGTTTTCCCCGGCCTTTTCCTGTGCCTCGGACTGTCGCCTTTGCCACAGGATTCCGCGGGACGCCCGCCACGCGGCGGTCGAAACCTGTACGGACTGTCATCGTCGGTTGACTTCCGGGCCTGCGGTTAGGAACGCTCATTCCGTCTGCGGGGCGGACTGCTTCGACTGTCATGATCTGAGGACAGTGCTCATCCGGTGCGGCGGAGCCGAAGAGCTGAGGGGATGCCTTAAGTGCCACTTTCGGAGGACGGATCTGACAGAAAGGCCCGCCCGTTGATTCCTTGCGAAGGAACACCTCAGTGTTGCCCGGCGATTTTGCGGTATGTACAATATCCATACAATGCCTAGCCGCAAAGTTACCGTTAGGCTGCCGGAAGAATTGCTGGTAAGGCTAAGGAGACGAGCTTCTCGGATGGGAATAGGGTATCAAACACTGATACGCATTTTGCTTTCCGAGGCCCTGAGTTCGGAAGCTACTGCGGAAGCGGCAACCCTTCACGAACCCGGAGACCTTCAGCCGGTCCGCTGGCGCGATTACGGCGCGGACCGTTCGCTTTTCTGGTCTTCGCCGGAGGAGTTGCCTCTGTGGATGGTCATCTGCACCGTGCTCAGGGCGGGACAATCCCCTCAGAACCTCCGCCGCGAATGGGACGCGACTGAGAGATTGACGACGTGGATTCCTTAAGAAGAGGAGATAGTTGACCTCCGGCCCCTTTAAAAAAAGAGGGGGGGGTGTGATTACCCCCCCTCTGATTTTCGGAGAGATTACTGCTCGGAGCGGTGCGGGATTCCGCTCTGGAGGCCTCCCACATCCAGGAAGATTCGCCCCTCCGGAGTCTGGTTGATGTTGAGGAGCGCCCGGTAGTTCACCGGCTTTCCATCATCACCGTAAACAATCACACAGGGAATCTTAAGAATCAACCTTTCGTGCGGGAAGGCTCCCTCTATAAGGACCCGGGCGGCGCAGATGTTCCGCAATATATCCTGAACGGACTGCGGTTCCTCACAGACGGAGGGAAGACCACACTCCTGCGGATGCTCCCGGCACCACCGCTTCCCTTCCTCGAAACCGGCCTGATAATCACCACCGTTGCAGGGCTCCGCCTGACAGGTGCCGTTACACCAGAATCCGTTCGCGGCCGCGCACTCCAGAGGCGTGCCGCACCCCTCGGGATGTTCGGGAACACAGGCGTTTTCCGTTTCGTTTCCCGTTTCTCCGGGAGTTTCGTGAGTTTCGTTGCCGTATTCTCCGGGGCCGACCAGAGCCTGCGCCTCCATAGTGCCGTTAATGAAGTCGGCCTGCGCATCGTAAGAACGAAGCACAAGAAGATACCAGCCGGTGGGACAGGGTTCCACCCGGGTGCTCTTGAGCAGATGTCCGTCCACGAAGACCTGAACGGTGTTGTCGGCGGTCATTTTCACCTCAAAGTCGTGAAACTCGCCGGCGGCAAAGCGCACTCCGTCCTCGCTCTGACAGGTCCAGTCGTAGTGGCCGGTCCCCAGGGAGACACAGACCTGATCCTCAGGCTGATTCCAGGCGTTGCCCAGGGTAAGCTCAAAGGGCATGTCGACCTGTCCCGGTATCATCTCACCCTGACAATCCTCCGGCAGGCGAAAGTTGGCGGGATCCACGCAAGCAAGGTAAAAGGCGTTGAAACCCACATCGGTGTCGAAGAACTGGGCCCGGAATTTCAGATCAAAGGGAGCACGAAAGGCCTTTTTCGGGATGGCAAAGTTATACGCCGGTCCCGCCCACCACGCGGGACGACACTTTCTAATGTGATCATCCTCCATTCCTCCGAAGAGGAATCCCGTTTCCCCGGGCTCGCCGAAGACACGTCCGTAGAACTCCCAGGTCTCGGGATCGCTCAGATCAAGAGTCGCCGCCCGAACCGAAGCGATGCCCGCGATGAAAAAGGCCAGAACCAACACAAACCCCAACACCCCTGAAAGCAAACTTTTCTTCATAACACGCCTCCCTGATGAGTTTTGGAACTGTTCCGCAGGAGAAACATATTTTTCCCGCGGATTATTGCCGGCATCCGGTGTTGCCGTCGCAGACATAGAATCACATCCCTCCGGCCAAGAGTCGCTCTGCAGCACCGGCACTACCTACCCAAAGAAAAAAAGAACAAAATAAAAAAACGAGAACACCCCTCACTTTATCTTTCCTCCTTTTTTGAGAATACTCTACTAAAGTAACTTGAATATTTGAGGAGGTAAAGACTTCGCAGAGAGTATTCGAAATGCTTCTTGTCCTCTTACGAAGGTCTTACGAGGGAATAGTGACTTGTCAATCACGTCCTAAAGGGCGGAGCAGGACGCTTCCTGCGAAGGGAACGAACGGATAGTAGCGGTCTCCTCCCCGGCTTTAAGGCCGGAGTCTTCTCCCTCCATCGCCGCCTTTGTCCGCCGTCATAGCCGGAACCGAAGTTCTGGCGAGACTGTTTTTCGGTTGACCACCGCGGGAGACTGCCGCTTGGCCCTGTTTTCTGTTCCCGCGGCTAACCACCGCTGAAACCACGGACGATTTCCCTAAGATCAAAGTATTCCCGTTCCAAGATCGTTCGGTTTTCGCAGGGCTAAGTTCTTTTTAAACCAAGAAACCCGATCTGCCAGAAACTTAATTGCATGATCGACCCGATCATCTTTATCGGTGTCATTACCATCGTCTTGGTTACGGTTAAAGCGTTGGAGAAAGTTTGTTTCGGCTGACCGCCGCGGGAGGAGTGCCGTGAGCGCCGAAAAGAACGGGCTTGATATCGAGGAACTTCTCACCATCCTTGGCTCCGAGGGCCGCAGACGCCTTGTGCAGGCCATGCGAGACCTTGATCGCGACCGGACGCTTCTTGCCGCGGGCGACACCGTCCCGGTGGGAGACGACGGGACCCTCCTTCAGTTCGTCCTCGATCGGAGACGGGCGAGGTTCACCCTGATGCGGATCGAACGAACCGAAACCGGAGAGCGCTGCGTCCCCTTGATGGAAACTTCCGTTTCTCTTAAGAAACTCGGTGCAATTCTTAAAACCGATACTGACAAGGAGGAGACACATGACCGACTGGTTCGCCGTTCTCTTCTTCGGCCTCGGCGCTCTGTTAAGTTTCGTCGTTTTTCTGTGGGCGGTTGACCGATCCGCGGACCGTAGAGAACCGCGGCACTCGTGCGGTTCGACCTGAGTCTCAGCGGGACCGGACCGTGGAGCGGTCCTGATCTTGATCGCCGCCCTCTGGCTGTCCCTTACCGCGTCGCCGGGTCTCGCCTCGGACGAAAACCTCCCCATCCGCCCCTTCCGGGCCCGGATCCTGCGCGTCGTGGACGGCGACACGGTGTGGGTCAAAAACCTCGCATCCGGTCGTCGGGTGAAGGTAAGAATTTGGGGCATTGACACCCCGGAGAAGTTCCCCTCAAGGAAGCTCAGCCGTGACGCCAGGCGATGCCATGTGGATGCCGAAAGCATCCGGCGCCTCGGACGGGAAGCCTCTCTTGCGGCCATGCGCCTGCTCGACCGGCGCGTGGTGGAGGTGATCCCGGAGGGAAGGGGCTACTACGGACGACTCCTCGCCCGAATCGTAATCCCTCCGGACCTCGATTTCGGCAAGTGGATGATCGAAAACGGTTACGCCTGCATTTACCGACGGAACCGGGAAGCCGAAGCCGTTTACGGTCCCGCCCTTCGGCAGGCCGAAACGCACGCCCGCGGACTCTGGCGAGAAACCCGGCTCATGATGTGTCTGTGTCGTTAGTTGGCTTGCGGCGAACCTTTCGTTTCCGCTTTTCTTTTCCGGGAAACAAAAACTCTCGAAAAGGAGGTCGGCGATGCGGCCCGAATCGATCGCTAAACATGTCGTTCTCACCTTCCTCACCTGCGGTCTCTGGGATTTGTACTGGCAGTACCTGCAAATGCGGACGATGAACGTTCTCCTGGGCCGGAAGGAGTTCTCCTTCGGACGCTGGCTTCTTTTCACCGTGCTGACCTGCGGTCTCTACAACCTGTACCACGAATACGTCATGGGCAAACGCATTGTGGAGGTTCGACGCCGTTTCGATCTCGAGCCCTCCGAAAGCCTGCCTGCCCTGTCTCTAATCCTCGCCCTCATCTCCCTGGGAATCCTGACGGACGCCCTCCAACAACACGAAATAAACGAAATCCTTTCAGCCGTCGAAGGGAAAAACCGCGCATGATCCGAAGGGTTTTGTTGAGAACCGCCGCATTCGTCCTGGTTCTCGTTGCCGGGAAGATGTTTCTTTCCCGGTTCGAACTGCCGTGGGCCTGCCCCGTGCGGACTTTAACGGGACATCCCTGTCCGGGCTGCGGCATGACCGACGCCGTGCGCCTTCTCCTTCAGGGCAGGATCGCCGCGGCCTTCAGAACCAACCCCATGATCTTTCCGCTTTCGATCTTCGCCTTCGGACTTTTCGGTTTCGGCCGCGGGGCCGACGAACTGTTCCGCCGAATCCGTGCCTACGAAATCGTTTTTGTTCTGTCGCTTCTCTGGGAAATTTGGCGGCTTAAGGTTGGAACCTGATTATTGCGAGGAGGGAACCTGCGATGAGCGCACTGGAGACGCTCCTTTTGGAGAAGCGGAGGGAGTTGATTCTGTGTTGGCGCGTCTTTCTGGATCTTCTCAAGGGCGGTAAGACGCCCGTTCCGGAAGTCTACTTCCGCGCTTTCGAGGAGATGCGGAAGCGTTCGCAGCCCGAAGCGTCCGCTTCATTCGAACTGCTGGAGTTGATCGAGGAAACGTTGAATGTGCTCAATCGCATGGCGCGCGGAGCCTTGGTGTCTTCCGCCGAAATCGATGCCCTGCGGAGTCGCATGCGGAACCTGCGCGACACGGTGGATGCCTTCCGGGAGGAGCTGCTGCGGGACGACCTCACCGGTCTCTGGAACCGTCGCGCCTTCGAACTGTACTTTAACGAAGACGTGCATCCCCGTGTTTTCCGGCAGGACTTCGCCGTGGTCTTTCTGGACCTGAACGGTTTCAAAAAAATCAACGACACCTGTGGGCACCAGGCGGGAGACTTTCTGCTGCGAAGGTTTGCGGAATTTTTGTTGAGAAACCTCAGAGGCAAGGATCACGCTTTTCGCATATACGGAGACGAATTCGTGCTGGTTCTGGCGGATGTGACTCTGGACCAGGCGGAGCGGTTCGTGCGGTCGCTGCACGATGATCTTGGCGAGGTTCAGGAGAGGTGCGCTTTGCGTGGTGGCGAAAAGGTGAAGTTCAGGTTGTCGTTTGCCGCGGGGGTGACTAACGTGATTGCCGCGGACACACCCTCCGCTGTGCTTGAGCGTGCCGATCAGGCCATGTACGAAGCCAAGCGCAGGGGAGTAGTGGTGGTGCGGAAGCGGATCTAGCCGGAGTCCCGCGGAAGGTGCTGATCGAGCAACCACAGGACCTCGAGCTCCGGCGTGCGAAAATCAGCCCGGGCGGCCCGGCAAAGCCGGTCGAAAATCTCCGGGTATTCCGAGAAGTCCAGTTTCAGAACCGGGTTCTCCAAGGTTGGCTTCCTGTTTTCGTCTTTCTTTCTTTCCGGGCATCGGCCGGGCATCGGTGAACCTCTCCTGGGAAGTTTCGGTTTGCCGGTTACTATATACTCGGCTTCGCAGTCGAAACAGCATCCGGCCTCCAGGAAAACAAAGCGTTTTTCGCCGCAAATCGGACACCGTTTCAGCTCGATCGCCATCGCCGCCTGAAAAAGAAAAGCAGCATTTGTCTTCCGTCTCTACGGGTAGAAAATCAAAAACTCCTGAAAACAAATCCTTTGGCTCTGAGCCGATCGACAACCTGTCCACAATTCGGTATCTCCTCCAAGGCGTAGTTCACCCACAGAACTTCCCTTCGCTTGCCCTTGCTTGATTGAATGGTTCTTTCCGGTGCTTCCACCCTGGGCCAATCGCCGTAGAGGTCCTCCATGAGGGGGGAATTGTAGCCGGAAAGCGCCACCTTTCCCCGCGTTTGACGTAAGAGACGCGCCAGCCTTTCATGATCGGCCGCATCCATTTCGTTTCCGTAAGCGTTGGGATCGCTTCTCGCTTCATGCACATAAGGGGGGTCCAGATAGAACAGGGTGTCCGGGCTGTCGTATCTCTTGATGACTTCGAGGGCGTCGTCATGCTCTATCTGGACCGTTCTGAGCCTTTCGGCCACCAGCCAGAGCGCCTCGATTCTCGAAATCCAGCGGGAAACCGCTCCCGACATGCCTCGCCTGCTCGTAAGTTTGCACCAGGCCCACCGTCCGGGGGTGGCTCGCTGAGCAAGCCCGAGACGAACCTGTTCAGCCCGAACGAAAAAGAGCCTGGCCCTCTCCACATCGTCAAGATCGGTTCTCCCCCGCGCCTCCCAGGCCTTCAGGAACTCTTCCCTGGAAAAGGGCGTCCAATAGAGTTTCCTGATGAGCTCTTCGGGTTTGTCCCGCAGGGTTCTGAAGAAGTTGACCAGATCTCCGTCTATGTCGTTGTAGGTTTCGACCGGAGAGGGCTCCTTGTTCAGCAGAATTGCGGCGGACCCTCCGAACGGCTCGCAGTAGTGGAAGGCAGGGGGTAGCAACGGAACGATCCAGTCCACGTGCGAAAACTTTCCTCCGTACCAGCGGAAAGCCATGATCCTGGTTGCGGAGGACGAAACCGGGGGATTGAACCTTTCGTTTCTCTTTCCGGACATCGGTGTCGTTCTCAGGAGGAGCGGGGAACGGGGGAGAGGATGTCGAACAGGCGTCCCTGGTAGTACTGGGCGCCCAGGTGTTTGGCTTCCCGGAGATCGTCAGGGGTTTCGATTCTTTCGAGGATGAGGGGGATCTGTGTGCGCACGTAGCAACGCCTGGCCGAGTCCAGATCCATCTTCAGGGCCGCCAGGTGAGGCTCCAGGGCGTTCAGCCGGTCCGGAGCCTTCGGACCGGAAAGGAAGTCGTCCAGCAGAAAGCGGCCGCTGAAGTCGGACATTAGGGCCTTCAGTTCGCTTTGAAGGCGTTCGTCATTGTGGTCGGAGTGCTCCGTGATCTCGATCAAAAGGCGGGGGTGGCGCTCAAGGGCTTTGGACACGGCTTTGCGGTGCTCGACGAGCGCCTGAACCGAAAAGTTGAAGGTGTAGCGAGGCGCCCGTCCGTTCAGCTCGGGAAGCACGTGCCTCGCGAAGAGGTCGAACACGTGCTTCTCCAGGGACGGATTGGGGCGGGCGAAGAGGACCGCATTGGGCAACCACGGAAAGTGAAAAAGCACTTCGACTCCCCAGCAACGTCCGTTCCGATCGACAATGGGTTCGAAGCGGAAAAGGTCTTTCGGCTCGAAGGCGATCCTGCGCATGGTTTTTCTTCTCCGGGTTTGGGGCCTTCAGATGGAAAAGAAGGCGTCGGCTCACAAATCTGTCAACCACGCCAGGGTGCCTCTACTCTCTTTTTTCCCATCCCGTGTCCTTCTTTTTCTTCAATATAAGGGCGACCTAAAAGGAAAGAAAAAGCGACCACGGCGAGGTTACGGGGTGATTGACAAGCTTCCACAGGATTTGCTAGAACGGCTGATAGAGCTAGCAGAGGCAGAGAGGCCGTCTCGTAGAGGGAAGACGGTGCGAATCCGTCCCAAGCCGAGCAAATGTCCCAAGTGTCGCAAGGCTTTTAAAGAGACCGCCTACGGCTTTGTGTGTCCGAAATGTAAGGGGAAACCCGCTAAATACTATCTTGACTTTTACCTTAACGGTCACCGGTATCGGATATTTTGCAACAACCGGGGGGATGCATTTTCTGACTACCATTCTACGAAAAAGTATGCGGCTTTGATTCAATACGAGATTGACCAGGGGACGTTTGACCCCAGCAAGTGGGTTCGGTCACAACTGGAAGAGTTCCTTTTCAAGAATCTGGCCGAGCAGTATTTGTCCGAGCGGAAAAAGGTTATGTCCCCGGCAGGGTTCCAGGCGAAGGAAAGCTGGTTTCGGAACCGGCTCATTCCGGCTCTGGGAACTTTAGACGTTCGGGACATTAGGGGTTATCACCTTCACAAGCTGATGGAAGACCTTTTTAATTCCGGGCTTTCAAAAAGCTCGGTCAAGAAATGTTTTGTGGAACTGCGGGCTTTTTTCAACTGGCTCAAGAGGATTGACCGGATAGAGAAGCTTCCCACTTTTCCGGACCACGAGATTAAACCGGAGGAACCGCCTATCCGATGGCTTTCACCCGAACAACAAGCCCTCATCCTGTCCCACATCCCGCCGGAACACCGTCCTATCATCGAGTTCGGGTTCCTCACCGGGCTTCGGATAGGGGAACTGCGAGCGCTTATGTGGGACGCCGTGGACCTGAGAGAGGGCTACGCCATCATTCACCGGTCTTTTTCTCTGGACCGGCTGGTAGAGACGCCGAAAGAGAAAGCCCCGAAGGTGATACCGCTTGTGGGGCGCATCCGAGAGATAATTGAAGAACAAGCCCGGAACAAGCGTTCGATGTTTGTTTTTTCGTATCGAGACCGGAACAGGTGGATAGCCTATCCTTACAAGAGATTGCTGGCTATATGGAAAGAGGCGTGCAAGAAAGCCGGGATTAACATTTCTCTTTACGCTGCTATCCGGCATAGTTTTGCCATGCAGAGATTGAGGGGCGGGTATTCTTACGAAGAGGTTGGCGCTGCCCTGGGACATAAGTCTCCACAGACCACCAGACGCTACGCCCGGCTCAGGGCTGAGATGGTGGAATCCATCTTCTCTTCACCCACCAAGGTGGTCTCTCTCACCGATTATCGCCGCAAGAAAAATTCCGAATAATCGCCCAAAATCGGGAATCGAACTTTCAAAACCCCAAACAAGTCCCTAAAAGTCCCTCTGGAAAGCCTTGATAGTCAAAGGTTTCAAGAGGCAGTCACCAGACAGTCACCAGAAGTCTTGTTGAGAAGTGGTCTCAATTAGTGTGTTCCGTAAATCTTGAAGAAACCGAGAATTTAGTGGGCCGCCCAGGACTCGAACCTGGAACCTATGGATTAAGAGTCCATTGCTCTACCAGTTGAGCTAGCGGCCCACCCGTCCCTTAAAATACCACCCCTGGTCGGCCTGTCAAGAAAAATATTCCAAAATGGCCCGCACCAGGCCGGCTATGGTGTATTCCCGTGCTTCCACCGCCGGTGGATAACCCAGATCCCGGAGGGTCTGACTGGTTATGGGGCCTATGGAAGCCAGGACCACATTCTCGAGCAGCCTCTCTCGCCCCTCGATTAGCCGGAAGAAATTCCGCGCGGTGGAGGAGCTGGTGAAGGTCACCATGTCCACTCCCTCTTCCAGGGCCGAAATCAGGGCCCTGCGGGACTCCTCGGGAAGCACGGTTCGATAGGCCGGCACCACCTCCACCGTGGCCCCCATCTCCCGGAGCCTCTCGGGAAGGATCTCCCGGGCTACCTCCGCCCGCGGAAGAAGTATCCTTCGTCCCTTAAGGTCTACTCTCTCAAAGGCCGCCACCAGCCCCTCGGCCCGAAACTCTTCGGGTATCAGGTCCGCCTTAAGCCCCACATCCTCCAGGGCCCGGGCCGTGGCCGTGCCAATCACCGCGATCCGGGCCCGGGAAAGACTCCGGGCGTCTTTCCCCGCCGCGTAAAGTCTTTCGCGAAAGTACCGGACCGCGTTCTGCGAGGTAAATATCACCCAGTCGAAGGATTCTATTTCCCGCAAGGCCGCATCCAGAGGCTCAAAGCTTTCCGGAGGAACAATCCTGATGGTGGGAATCTCCAGGCACTCCGCCCCCAGGGCTTCCAGACTCTCCACCAGCTTACTGGCCTGTTCGCGAGTCCGGGTCACGACGATCCTCTTTCCGAAAAGAGGTCGGGCCTCGAACCAGCGAAAGCGCTTCCTCAGTCGGGCCACCTCTCCCACCAGAATGATGGCCGGGGCCGAAAGACCCGCCTCCTTCACCCGTTCCACGATGTCCTCAAGGGTACCCTCGGCCACCCGCTGTCGGGGGGTGGTTCCCCACTGAATCACCACCACGGGGGTTTCCGGAGACCGACCGTTTTTCCTGAGATTTTCACAGATCCGAGGAAGGTTTTTCATTCCCATGAGAAAGATGAGGGTTCCTATGCGGGAGAGGGCCGTCCAGTCGATGGCGGAATCCTCCTTGCCCTCGGCCTCGTGCCCGGTAACCAGTGCCAGGGTGGAGGTGTAGTCTCGATGCGTGACCGGAATGCCGGCGTAAGCCGGAACGGCAAAGGCCGAGGTCACCCCGGGGATCACCTCAAAGGGAATGCCGTGCTCAAGGAGGGCCTCGATCTCCTCACCGCCCCGTCCGAAGATAAAGGGATCTCCCCCTTTGAGGCGGACCACCGTGCGCCCGGAAAGGGCCTTTTCCACCAGCAGACGATTTATCCCCTCCTGAGAAAGGGTGTGATGCCCCCCCTTTTTCCCAACATAAATTCGTTCGGCCTCCTCGGGCACATGGGAAAGAAGCCGGGGATTGGCCAGGTAGTCGTAGATCACCACCTCCGCCCGTTCGAGGGCCTTTATACCCTTGAGGGTGATAAGCCCCGGATCACCGGGCCCCGCACCGACCAGATAGACCTTCCCCTTTTTCATGTGAGGAGCTCCTCCAGAATGGCCTGCCCCCCCCGGGCTAAAAGGCGTTCGGCCAGGATGGTCCCCAGCTCCTCGGCCTCCCGCGGGGAGCCACGGACCCCCTCCCGGTAAAACCGTTCCCCCTCCGGGTCGGCGATGAAGCCTTCCACCAGGAGTTCGTTTCCCTTAAGGACCGCGTGGGCGGCAAGGGGCACCTGACACCCCCCCTCGAGCCGCCGGAGAAAGGCCCTTTCCGCCCTGGCACAAAGGGCCGTGCCCTCGTCGTGCAGGAAGGATACGAGAGACCTGGTCTCCGCGTCCCCGGAACGGATTTCCAGGGCCAGCACCCCCTGCCCCACGGCCGGAAGCATGACCTCCGGGGAAAGAGGGGTCCTCTCTACGGCAAGCCCCAGCCGTTTAAGCCCGGCCTCGGCCAGTAGAATGGCCTCGTACTGCCCCTCCCTCAACTTCCGCAGGCGCGTGTCCACATTGCCCCGGAGGGGCAGGACTTCCAGATCGGGACGCAACCGCCTGAGCTGGGCCTTCCGGCGAAGACTGCTCGTGCCCACGCGGGCCCCCCGAGGCAGCTCCTCCAGGGACCGGGCCGTCAGCCCGATAAACACATCCCGGGGATCCTCCCGGGAAGGGATGACCGCTATTTCAAGGCCCTCCGGAAGTTCCGAGGGCACATCCTTCAGGCTGTGCACCGCCAGGTCGATTTCCTCCCTGAGAAGGGCCTCCTCGATCTCTTTTACGAAAAGCCCCTTGCCTCCTATCTTGGCCAGAGGCACATCGAGAATCTTGTCTCCCTTGGTTTTAATGATGACGGTTTCGATCTCTATCCCGGGAAAACGCCTACGAATGTTTTCGGCCACCCAGCCCGTCTGCGCCAGGGCCAGCTTGCTTCCCCTGGTGCCTATCCGAAGTACCCTTTTCACCGATAACTCCCTTTCCGCCGCCCCCGAAGGCGCTTACTTAAAAAGGGGGCTTTCAGCCCCCGTCAGTGACAGGTGCTGCAGGTGCCTCCGGCGCAACCGCTGCAGGCTCCCCCGGCCCCGGAGCTGCTTACGAACTTCCCTCCGCTACGAAAACCGAAGGCGGACATGAGCCGCCGCACCCGGTCGCTTCCGCACTTTTTACACTTCACTCCCTCGGTGGAGCCGAAGACGAGCTCCTCAAAGGTCTCCCCGCAGGCCTCGCATTCAAACTCATAGATCGGCATGGCCGCCCTCCCACATCTCCACAATGGCTCCGTAAAGGAGCGGAATAAGGATCTCGTGGTGTCCGGTAATACTATAACCCTTTCCCCCCGAAAGGGTAGGGCGATGCACCACATTGGTTAAGGGGCGATATTGGCGAATGAAGTCGAAGTTGACGGTGGTGAAGTGTTCCACCCGATAACCCAGATTGCGCACCGCGGAAAGGGCCTTGAGAAAGACCTCCGGAAGGAGCACCGCCGAACCGGCCAGCAAAAAGACACCTCCCTCGAGCTCCGAGACGAGCCGGCAGAAGATCCGAAAGTCCAGGAAGGTGGCCTCCCCGATGTGCTCCCCTCTGGCCGAGGGGTGGATGTGGACTATGTCGGTGCCGAGGGCCACATGGACGGTTATCGGAATTTCCAGCTCGTAGGCCCTGGCGAAAAGACTGAGTTTTCGATAGGGGAAGTCCGATTCGGCGATGAGTTTTCCCAGGGCCCGTCCCAGTCCCCCGGTCTCCCTGGCCAGGCGGGCGGCTTCGTTGAGGAGTTCCCCGGTCTCCCGGGCCGCTCCGAAGCTTCCGTCACGCAGGGCCCGGGCCACATCCTCGGAGGTGTTGCCGCACATGGCCAGCTCCGCGTCGTGCACCATGGAGGCCCCGTTGGTGGCCAGGGCCGTGAGCAACCCCTTTTCCATAAGGGAGATGAGATAGGGAGCGGCTCCCACCTTGACGACATGGGCCCCGAAGGCCACTATGAAGGGACGCCCCCCTCGTCGGGCCTCCACCACCCGCCGGGCCACCTCCAGAAGATCCCGGGCCGCCAGCTCCCGGGGAAGACTCTTCAAGAAGTCCCGGAAGGAAAGACCGGCCTCAAAGGCCCGGCCCAGCTTTTCCACCGAAACCTTGCTGGGACGCTCGCGAAGGGAATAGGTGCGCAGTCCCTCAAAGCTCAGGGGCTCAGGCCTCGCCAAAACACGCCTCCTCAAGGAGCTCGGCAAAGATGTGCAGAAAGAGAAGGTGCCCCTCCTGAATACGCGGGGTTTCCCGGGAGGGAACGGTGAGAACCAGATCCGCTACTTCGGGAAGGTTTCCGCCGTCGCCCCCGGTGAGTCCCACCGTGTAAAGCCCTATCTCCCTGGCCCGGGCCAGGGCCCGAATCACATTTTCCGACCGTCCGCTGGTGCTTATGCCCAGCGCTATGTCCCCGGGCCGTCCCAGGGCCTCGATCTGCTTCACGAAGATCAGGGCAAAGTCGTAGTCGTTTCCCACCGCGGTGAGGATGGAGGTGTCGGTGGTAAGGGCCAGGGCCGGAAGCGGAGCCCTCTCCCGTCTGAATCGGTTAACCAGTTCCGCGGCGAGATGCTGAGCGTCGGCGGCGCTTCCGCCGTTTCCGAAGATAAGGAGCTTTCCACCACGGGAAAAGGTCTCCCGGGTCTTTTCCACCAGGGCCAGGATCTTGGCTCCCTCGGCCTCGATGAACTTCCGGGTGGCCCGGTGCGAGGCCTCAAGAATACTTTTAAGGCGCTCCATGCCCACCTCCGAGGATGAGGTCTCTCAATCGGTAAAAGGAAAGGCCCAGATATTCGTGGACGGCCTCGTTGGTGAGCTCGAGATATACGGGATCCGGCAGGAGATACAGGACATGAAAGGGACGGAAGTCGGCCTGATGGGACAGGAACACCGCGGGATAGGGCACGGGATGGAGACCGGCCCGGTTGAAGAGGTAGATGGCCCGGCGCAGGTGATGGGCACTGGTGACGAGAAGGAACTTCCTGCCCCGGAGCCGTTGGCGCAAAAGCCTTACACTGGTGATGGTGTCCGGAGCCTCGTCCAGCGCCACCACCCTGACCCCCAGTTCCCGTCCCAGTTCGGCCAGATAACGCGACCCCGGTCCCTCCAGAGAACCGCCCACGGCTATGATCTCCGCCCCGGGTATCCGCCGCGCCAGCCTTACCGCAGTCATGAAACGGGCCCAGGTCTCGCGACTGAATCGTTCCTCGAGACTCAGATTTTCTTTACCGTATATCCGGGCCGGGAGCACCACCAGGGCCTGCACTCCGGCCATCTCCTCGGGGGAGGGCCGCTTGAAACCCGCCTCGAGCGGCTTGAGGAGAAAATAGGGAAGGAAGGGCGTGCTCGACAGGTAATAGAGGATAAGGGCTACGAAAAGGAGAGCCCGCCTTCGCCCCCGGCGCTTTCCCCAGAGGGCGTAAAAACTAACCCCCACCAGAAAGACGAAAACCAGCCCCGAGGGGTAAAGGAGGTAAAGCAGGATCTTTTTGAGGAGGAAAGTCGCTGGCCAGGTCATAGACATAAAAAGATGGCGGGGCTGACGGGACTTGAACCCGCGACCTCCGGCGTGACAGGCCGGCGTTCTAACCGTGCTGAACTACAGCCCCGCCGGCACTTCTATATTATAACCCAAATTCTGGTGGGCGGAAGAGGATTCGAACCTCTGACCCCCGGCTTGTAAGGCCGATGCTCTCCCACTGAGCTATCCGCCCTCCGGGGGCCTAAAATAACCGCAAACCCGCCCTCTGTCAATGAGGTCGAATCTCCTCGACCTCTTTTTCTTTCTGTTTCACCAGCGTCCAGATGTCCAGCGGCGGAACATCCCGGAAGAGCTTTTCCGGATCCTCGAGGACCAGAGCCTCTTTAAGGACCTCGTCCATGTGCTCCACCATCACGATCCGCAGGTTTTTGAGCACCTTGCCCGGGATTTCCTTGAGATCCTTTTCGTTTTCTTTGGGAAGGATTACCGTTTCGATGTTTCCGCGCCGGGCCGCCAGCAACTTCTCCTTAAGCCCTCCCACAGGAAGGACCCGTCCCCGGAGCGTGATCTCCCCGGTCATGGCCACCGTGTTCTTTACCGGGATCTTGAGAAGAGCCGACACTATGGCCGTGGCGATGGTGATCCCGGCACTCGGACCATCCTTGGGTATGGCCCCCTCCGGCACATGGACATGGATGTCCACCTTCTGATAGAAGTCCGCGGGAAGACCGAGCTGGTGCGCCCGGGAACGCACATAGCTCATGGCGGCCTGCACGGATTCCTGCATGACCTCCCCGAGTTTCCCGGTGATGTGAAGCTGCCCCTTTCCGGGCATGATTACGGCCTCTATCTGAAGGAGCGAGCCTCCGGTCTCGGTCCAGGCCATGCCCGTGGCCATGCCCACCTCGGGTTTGCCTTCCGCCACACCGTAACGATAGCGCGGCACCCCTAGGAATCGGGGAAGCTTCCGGACCGTGATCCGGAAGGGGCGAAAGGCCGCCGGATCCTTGGCCACCTCCCGGGCGATCTTGCGACAGATGGTAGCGAGCTCCCGTTCCAGGTTCCGCACCCCGGCCTCCCGGGTGTAACGACGGATGATTTCCAGGAT
The DNA here is from genome assembly GCF_019688735.1 of Thermosulfurimonas sp. F29. Lineage (NCBI taxonomy): Bacteria > Pseudomonadati > Thermodesulfobacteriota > Thermodesulfobacteria > Thermodesulfobacteriales > Thermodesulfobacteriaceae > Thermosulfurimonas > Thermosulfurimonas sp. F29. The sequence goes on along the minus strand of NZ_JAIFYA010000002.1, from coordinate 467,767 downwards.
GGTCTTGTCCGGGATGGGAACCTGATCGGGCTTGAGTCCGTGGGCCTCAAGCTGCCGGGGCAGGAGATAGTTTCTGGCAATCTCAAGCTTCTCCTCCTCGGTGTAGCCGGGAATCTCGATGATCTCCATCCGATCGAGAAGCGGAGGCGGAATGGTGTGAAGCGCATTGGCCGTGGTAATGAAAAACACCTGCGAAAGATCGTAGCCCAGTTCCAGATAGTGGTCCTGGAAGGCGTGATTCTGTTCGGGATCGAGCACTTCCAGCAGCGCCGCGGCGGGATCCCCCCGGAAGTCTGTGCCGATCTTGTCCACCTCGTCCAGGCAGAAGACCGGATTAATGGTGCCGGCCTTGCGCATACCCTGGATTATCTTTCCGGGAAGCGCCCCTATGTAAGTGCGCCGGTGCCCCCGGATCTCGGCCTCGTCCCGCACCCCGCCCAGGGACATGCGCACGAAGTTCCGCCCGAGGGCTCTCGCCACCGACCGGGCCAGCGAGGTCTTCCCCACCCCCGGAGGCCCCACCAGACACAGGATGGGACCCTTTATCTTCTTGGCCAGCTTCTGCACCGCGAGGTGTTCCAGAATCCTCTGCTTGGGTTTCTCCAGACCGTAGTGATCCTCATTCAGGATGCGTTCGGCCTCCTCGAGATCCAGCTTGTCCCGGGTCTTCTCGTACCAGGGTAGAGCCAGAATCCAGTCTATGTAGTTGCGCACCACGGTGGCCTCGGCGCTCATGGGCGACATCATGGAAAGCTTCTTGAACTCGCGCCGCACCACCGCCGCGGCCTCCCGGGGCAACCTCTTTTTCTTGATCCGGCGCTCCAGCTCCGCAAGATCGCTCCGGCCATCCTCCCGTTCCCCGAGCTCCTTCTGAATGGCCTTCATCTGTTCGTTGAGGTAGTAGTCCCGCTGGCTCTTTTCCATCTGTTTCTTGACCCGCTCCTTGATCCGCTGTTCCACGCGGGCCACCTCGATCTCACCGCGGAGATATCCGTAAACCAGCTCCAGACGCTTGCGCACGCTGGTGAGTTCCAAAAGCCTCTGCTTCTGGGGGAGTTTCAGGTTGAGCACCGTGGCCACCTGATCGGCCAGCTTGGCCGGCTCGTTGATCCGCAGAATGTTGTTCACCAGATCGGAGGAAAGCTTCTTGTTGATCTGACTGTATTCCTGAAAGGCCTCGTGGGTGAGCTTGACCAGGGCCTCAAGCTCGGGCCCCGCCTCGATGACCTCGGTTTTCGGTTCCACCTCCACCACGAAGAAGTCGTAGTCCGGCACGAAACGCACGATCCGGCCCCGCTGCTTGCCCTCCACCAGGGCCTTGATGGTCCCGTCGGGAAGCCGCAAGACCTGGATCACCTGTCCAATGGTGCCCACCCGATAGATGTCGTCCTCTCCGGGATCGTCGATCTGGGCGTCCTTCTGCGCGGCCAGAAAGATCTCCTTCCCCGTGGAAAGGGCGTGCTCTACCGCCAGAATGCTCTTTTCCCGCCCGATAAAGAGGGGAACCAGGGAATTAGGATAAAGGACGATGTCCCTTAAGGGTAAAAGGGGTAACCTCAAAAGTCCGGTTCGTTCCGTACTCATAACCCTCCTTCGGCCATCGGGCCTCTTTCACTTTTATTAGGCTTCCTGGGCCTTTTTTTCATAAATTAAAATCGGCTTTTCCCCGCGCAAGATCACATCCTCGGTGACCACGCATTCCCGCACCCCTTCGAGCGAAGGGAGCTCGTACATGACCTCCAGCATGGCCTCCTCCAGGATGGCCCTGAGACCCCGGGCCCCGGTCTTCCGGCGCAGGGCCTCCCGGGCCACCGCCTTAAGCGCCCCCTCGGTAAAGCGGAGCTCCACCCCGTCGAGCTCAAAGAGCTTCTGGTACTGCTTGACCAGGGCATTTTTGGGTTCCACCAGAATTCTCACCATCTCCTCCTCGGTGAGCTCGTCCAGAGTGGCCACCACCGGGATGCGCCCGACGAATTCCGGAATCATCCCGTACTTGATGAGATCCTCGGGCTGCACCTGAGCCAGGATCTCCCCTATGGACATCTCCCTGACGCTCTTTATCTCCGCACCGAAACCGAGACCGCTTTTTCCGAGCCGCTGCCGGATGATGTCCTCAAGCCCCACGAACGCCCCACCACAGATGAAGAGGATGTTCGTGGTGTCCAGGCGAATGTACTCCTGCTGAGGGTGTTTCCGTCCTCCCTTGGGAGGAATGTTGGCCACCGTGCCCTCGAGGATCTTGAGGAGGGCCTGCTGGACCCCCTCTCCGGAAACATCCCGGGTGATGGAGGGACTTTCCGCCTTGCGAGCGATCTTGTCGATCTCGTCGATGTATACGATGCCCCGCTGGGCCAGCTCGATGTCGAAGTCCGCGGCCTGAAGCAGGTTGAGGAGTATGTTCTCCACATCCTCACCCACATACCCCGCCTCGGTGAGGGTGGTGGCGTCGGCGATGGTGAAGGGAACATTCAGAAACTTGGCCAGGGTCTGCGCGAGAAGGGTCTTTCCGCAACCGGTGGGACCGATGAGGAGGATGTTGCTCTTCTGGAGTTCCACATCCCGAAGGTTGCCCCCGCCCTCTATGCGCTTGTAGTGATTGTGCACCGCCACCGCCAGGATCTTTTTGGCCCGCTCCTGTCCCACCACATACTGATCCAGGAAGGCCTTTATCTCCGAGGGCTTCGGTATCTCCCTGAGCCTTTCCTCGGCCAGCTCCTTCTCGTAATCCTCGGCAATGATCTCGTTGCAGAGCTCCACGCATTCGTCGCAGATGTAAACGGAGGGGCCGGCGATGAGTTTGCGAACCTCCTGCTGACTCTTTCCGCAGAAGGAACAGTGAAGTTCCCCGGTTATCCTGGAGTGATTCATGGGTTCTTCCGATCCTCCGTGGATTTTTTGGCCTCCCGCGGCGTGATGATTTTATCGATAATGCCGTACTGAAGGGCTTCTTCCGCAGACATGTAAAAGTCCCTCTCGGTGTCCTCCTTGATACGCTCGTGCGGCTGACCGGTGTGACGGGAGAGGATCCCGTTCAGCAATTCGCGCAGGCGCAGGATCTCCCGGGCCTGGATGTCCACATCGGTGGCCTGTCCGTGAAAGGCCCCTATGGGCTGATGGAGCATAATGCGGGCGTGAGGGAGGGCGTAGCGTTTGCCCCTGGTGCCCGCGGCCAGCAACACCGCCGCCATGCTGGCCGCCTGCCCCATGCAGATGGTGCAGATGTCCGGCTTCACATACTGCATGGTGTCGTAAATGGCGAGCCCCGCGGTAACCAGCCCCCCGGGAGAATTAATGTAGAGCATGATGTCCCGCTCGGGATCCTCGGCCTCCAGGAAGAGAAGCTGAGCAATGACCAGATTGGCCAGATGGTCGTCGATGTCTCCGCCGATGAAAACGATCCGTTCCTTGAGGAGGCGCGAGTAGATGTCGTAGGCCCTCTCCCCCCGTCCGGTCTGTTCTATAACTATGGGAATGAGCGGCATCCCTTATCCCTCTCCGGCTTCCCCGGTCTCACCGGAAGCCTCGTTTTCTCGGCCGTCCTTTAAGTTAGCTTGGGCAATAAGGAACTGCAAGGTCTTTTCCGCAAGGAGCTTGGGAACCATGTAGGTCATGATCACCCGCATGGCGTCTTCCGGCTTTCCCCCCGAGGCCCTGGCCATCTCCCGGGCCTTCTCCTCCATCTCCTCCTGGGTGACGGTGATGTTCTCCTGCTCGGCGATCTTTTCCAGCACGAACTCTTCCCGGGCCTGTCGTTCCGCCACGGGACGCAGCTTTTTCCTGAGACGCTCCACGGAGATCCCGGCGGACTCGAAGGTATGCCCCCGGCTCTCCAGGTCCTGAGCGATCCCCTCGAGCATCTGGGCGATCTTGAACTCGATGTACCTTTCCGGAACCGGAAACTCCACCTTCTCGAGGATCTTGCCCAGGAGGTTCTCCCGGAGTTTTTCCTCGGCCTTGCGCTTTCGTTCCTCACGAAGCCGTGCCCGCACCCGTTCCCGCATGTGTTCCACGGACTCAAAACCCAGGTTCATCTTCTTGACGAATTCGTCGTCGAGGGGTTTCAGCTCCCGCACATAGATCTCCCGTATGGTCACCTCGTAGCGAATCTTCTTTCCGGCCAGGAGCTCGTTCAGGGCGTCCTCGGGATATTCTACCTCCACCTCCACTCGATCGCCGGCCCTGTGTCCGATGAGGGCTTCCTCCACCCTGGCGTCGAACTCCCCGGTGCCCACATCCACATAGAGGGCCTCGGCCTCGTGCCCGGGAACGGGTTTTTCCCCTTCGTAGGCCTTAAAGGCGATGATGGCCACATCCCTTTCCCGGAGAACATGGTCTTCTTCGGCCTTTCTGACCTCGGCAAAGGTGTAGCGCAGGGCCTCGAGGTATTCATCCACCTCCTCCTCGGAAACCTCCTCCGAGGGTTTCTCCACCTCTATCCCGATGTAGGCCTCCCGGGGGAGCTCGAATTCCGGCCGGATGTCCACCGTGGCGGTATAGGTGAAGGCCTCCTTCTCGTCGACCCGGCCGTAGGTTTCCACCATGGGACGCAGGATGGGCTCAAGGCCGCTTTCCCTGACCGCTCTGGGCAGAGTCTCGTTGATCAGAAGTTCCGCGGCCCGTTCCTCGATGTGTTCCCGGAAGAGTCGCTTGAGCACGCTCTTGGGCACCCGGCCCTTGCGAAAGCCCTTGAGATCCACCTCCCGGGAGAGCTTCTGGCAGGTGCGGTCTACGGCCCGGGCCACCTCTTCCGGAGGAAGCTCCACCTGGAGGCGTTTTTCCACTGCGCTTATGTCCTCAATGTTCACCTTCATGGCAACCCCTCGCAAGCTGAAGTTTCGGCCTTAAGCTAACGGGAAAAAGGAAAAGAGACAAGGCCCTACCGAAAGTAAATCTCCGGAGTCTTGGCCAGGGCGATCTGAGAAATGAAGATCTGGAGATGCTGCCGGTTCTTGAAGTCCATATCGGTGAACTTGATCCCGGCCTCAACGCCCTGCGGGGTCTTGCGACACCAGCGCACCTCCCCGGCGAGCTTTATGGGGGGCTTGGTGAGGATGGAAAGACGAACCTGATCCCCCTTTTTCAAACGGGAGAGATCCCCCCGGATCCTGGCCCCCTCGATGCTCAGATCCAGTAATTCCACCTTACACATCAAGTTGCCGTTCGCCAGGGCCCCGGAAACCGCTACAGGATAACGGCTATACCATCTTTTTTCGGCCATCTTATCTACCGACTAGAATCGTTTTTTTCCTTAAAATTAAATTAATCAATTTTCCGATTTTTTGAAGTCCCTGCCGTAATAGTTTTTCCTGCTGAACCAGGTTTCGCTCGAGCTCATCGAAAAATAGGTCCAACTCTTCACCGTTTTTGCTTCCTTCCGGGGAAAATTTCGGAGCCATGGCGATTACCATCAGGACCACCGGGAGAATCTGGGTATAGGGAACCAGAACGACCCGGTGTTCCAGAGCGGCCCGGGCAAGCTCTTTGCGTACAGCCTCATAGACTCCGTCGGGAACGGCGGCCAGGGCGAACCCCGCACACCGGGGGTCCTCGAGGTATTTTTGAAGTTCCCGCGCCCGGGCGAGGACCCGGGATGAAAGATTTCTGTGGTTGAGGCTTGCGGGTTCCACGAATTTGCTGTCAAGCGGCACGAGATGCCCGTTCCGAAGCCTCAGGGCGAACTCCACCCGTCCCGAGCCCATCTCCACCTCCCGCAGGAGGATCTCCGGTGGAAGTGCTGCCAGGAGTTCATCCAGAATCCTCTCCCCCCCTCTACCGGAAGCCCGACCCGTAAAAAGCCGACTCAGGCTCAAAACCTCCTGATTCAACTCCTTAACACATTCCTCCATCGGGGACAAGGCGGAAAGTCGATCCCGCAGTTCCGCAAGGGAGTTCTCCCAGAGACGCATCCTTTCCGAGAGCCTTCCCAGCTCCCGAAATATGAAGACCAGTGCCGTTCCCAGAATCCCGAATCCACCCAGAACCAGTACGAAAATCAGGGTGTCTTTCAAGCGGACAAAGCCTCAAAACGGGCCAGAATTTCCTGGATCTTTTTCAGGCGCTCGGAAAGTTCCCGGGCCCGTTCTCTTTCCTTTTCCACCACCTCCGCCGGGGCCTTTTCCAGAAATTGCGGATTGTTCAGACGCTGATCCACCCGTTCTTTTTCCTTAAGAATCTTTTCCCTTTCCCGGTGCAACCGGGCCCTTTCCTGCTCGACATCCACCAGCCCCTTGAGGGGCACGAAAACCTCGGCCTCGCTCAGCACCACCGAGGCCGCCGCCTCAGGAGGCCCGCTCTCCCGAATCTCGAAGTCTCCCACCCGGGCGAGAAGTCTTACGAGAGGACTTTCGCGCTCGAGAAGCTCCCTGATTAAGGGATTCTCGCTAACCACCACCGCGGGGATCTCCTGGGTGGGGTGCAGGTGATAATCCGCCCGGATGTTTCTCAGGGCTACGATTACCTCCATGAGGAGGGCCATTTCTCTTTCGGCCTCCTCGTCTCGGGGACTTTCTTCCACCCGCGGGTAGGGGGCCACCATGATGCTTTCCCCCTCGTGGGGCAGGGCCTGCCAGAGCTCCTCGGTAACGAAGGGCATGAAGGGATGGAGAAGCCGCAGGGAGGTCTCCAGCACCCGGTAGAGGACATTTCGCGTGCTTTCCCCGGCCGGGTGGTTCTCGCGCAGGTAGAGTTTGGCCGCTTCAATGTACCAGTCGCAGAATTCGTTCCAGAAGAAGTGATAGATGGCCAGTGCCGCCTGATCGAACTCGTAGGCCTCGAGCCGGTCCCTTACCCTCTCCACGGTTCGGGAGAGCCGCGAGAGGATCCAGCGGGACACCAGCGGAAGTTCCTCCGGGCGAATCTCCCGGGGCTCAAAGTCCTCAAGGTGCATGAGGACGAAGCGGGCGGCGTTCCAGATCTTGTTCACGAAGTGCTTGTAGCCCTCGATGCGGCTTTCGGAAAGCTTGATGTCGCGTCCCTGAGCGGCCAGTGCGGCCAGGGTGAACCGCAGGGCGTCGGCGCCGTACTTCTCTATCATCACCACGGGGTCGATGACATTGCCCCGGCTCTTGCTCATCTTCTGACCCTTTTCGTCGCGCACCAGGGCGTGGATGTAGACCGTGCGGAAGGGAATCTCGCCCATGAAGTGAAGACCCATCATGATCATTCGGGCCACCCAGAAAAAGAGGATGTCGAAACTGGTCACCAGCACCGAGGTGGGGTAAAAATGCCGGAGATCCGGGGTTTTTTCCGGCCAGCCCAGGGTGGAGAAGGGCCACAGGGCCGAGGAAAACCAGGTGTCCAGCACATCCTCCTCCTGGTGCAACCGGCGGGAGCCGCATTCCGGACATACCTCCAGGTCCTCCCGGGAGACGGAGGTCTTTCCGCAGTCCGCGCAGGTCCAGGCGGGTATGCGATGCCCCCACCAGATCTGACGGGATATGCACCAGTCCCGGATGCGATACATCCAGTCGAAGTAAAGGTTGTTCCAGTTTTCCGGAACCAGACGGATGAAGCCGTTTTCCACCGCGGCTATGGCGGGCTGGGCCAGAGGCTTCATGCGCACGAACCACTGCTTGGACACCAGGGGTTCCACCACGCAATCGCAGCGGTAGCAGTGGCCGAGCATGACCTCGTAGTCCTCTTCCTTCACCAGGAATCCCCGGGCCCTGAGGTCCTCCAGGACCTTCCGGCGGGCTTCGAAACGGTCGAGCCCCGCATAGGGGCCGGCCTCCCGGGTGAGGCGACCATTTTCGTCCATGATCTTCACCAGAGGAAGACCGTGCCGGCGGGCCATCTCAAAGTCGGCGAAGTCGTGGGCCGGGGTTACCTTCACCGCCCCGGTACCGAACTCCGGATCCACGCTGCGGTCCGCGATGACGGGGATCTCGCGCCCGAGGAGGGGAAGCCGGAGCCGCTTGCCCACGAGATCCCGATAACGATCGTCCTCGGGATGGACAGCCACCGCCGTGTCTCCCAGCATGGTCTCCGGTCTGGTGGTGGCCACCACCACCTCCCCCGAGCCGTCCACGAGGGGGTAGCGCAGATACCACAGTTTTCCCGGGGTGGGTTTGTGTTCCACCTCGATGTCCGCGAGGGCCGTGTGACATCGGGGACACCAGTTGATGATGTAGTCCCCCCGGTAGATGAGCCCCTCCTCCCAGAGACGCACGAAGACCTCCCGCACCGCCCGGGAGAGCCCCTCGTCCATGGTAAACCGCAGCCTGGACCAGTCGCAGGAGGCCCCCAGGCGCTTGAGCTGCTCGATGATGCGGTTTCCGAACCGTTCCTTCCAGGCCCAGACCCGTTCGAGAAAGGCCTCCCTCCCGAGGTCGTGCCGGGTCTTGCCCTCTTTGGCCAGCTCCCGCTCCACCACATTCTGGGTGGCGATGCCCGCGTGATCGGTGCCCGGCAGCCACAGGGTGTCGTAACCGTCCATGCGCTTGTACCGGACCAGTATGTCCTGGATGGTGTTGTTCAGGGCGTGCCCGATGTGAAGACTTCCGGTCACATTGGGGGGAGGGATGACGATGCAGAAGGCGGGCTTCCCCTTTTCCAGAGAGGGACGGAAAAAGCCCTTTTCCTCCCAGAAGCGATACCACTTCTCCTCCACCTGGCGAAAGTCGTAACTCTTGGGAAGCTCCCTCACCTCTTCTCCTCCGCACGGGTTTTACGGTTCACTGGCCTTTTCTTTAAGCTAAATCCGGGGTAAAAGCAACCTCGAAATGCGGACCCTGATTCTGGGGGGCACGGCCTCCGGGAAGAGTCGTCTGGCGCTGAGGATGGCGCTCTCGGCGCCTTCACCCCGTGTCTTCATCGCCACCGCCGAACCCACGGATCAGGAGATGGAGGAAAAGATCGCCCGCCACCGAAGGGAACGGGGAGGAAAGTTCCTCACCCTGGAGGAACCCCTGGATCTCGCCGGTGCCCTGCGCCGGTCCTCGGGGAGGACCACCGTGGTGGACTGTCTGACGGTGTGGGTGGGGAACCTCCTCCATTACGGAGAGGACCCGGAGGGAAGGTTTCGGGATCTCGTCGAGGAGGTGAAGACCTTTTCCGGGCGCCTGTTCCTGGTCTCAAACGAGGTGGGGCTTTCCCCGGTGGCTCCGGACCCTCTCACCCGGCGGTATGTAAACCTCCTGGGGCGCCTCAATAGGACGCTGGCCAGCCTTTGCGAAGAAGTGCTCCTGGTGGTGGCGGGATGCGTGATCCCGCTAAAACCCTTTCCAGGTAAACCTTGAGGTGTCCCAGAGGAATGTCGCCCTCTCCGGCCAGAGGCAATCCCTTCGGGGACAGGTAAAGCTTCAGGCGTCGCGAACGCCTGATCAGTTCGCTTTCAAAGGGCATGAGGGCCTCGAGCCGCAGGGCCCTTTCCCACCCTCGAAAGGTGCGTATCTCTTCAAAGGCCCGGGCCTCAAGGGTGACCCGGTGAATCCTCCCCCGGGCAAAGACCGGAAGGAGGAGGCGTTCTCCGGGGGCCTTCCAAGGATGGGCCAGAGTGGCCCAGAAGGCCGAGAGCTCGTCGTAGGCCGGAAGGGGGATCCGATAGATCTCTCTTACCCTTTTGTGAGGGGTGAGCTTCTCCCTGACCACCCGTCCCTTTCCCACCTCGAAGGTAAAGATTTTGAGTTTGGGATGTCCCCTTTCCACGACCTCGATGCGGGTCTTGAGAGGAAAACCTCTCGGATCGAGACGGGTGCGCCAGAGGGAGCGGAAGGGAAAGATCAGGGCCCCGAGACCGGTGGTGCGGGAATAGGCCACGAGTTCCCGGCCGGTATTCCAGAGCTCGATCCGGCCCACCGGAATAAATTCCCAGGTGACCCGGAATCGGAGGTAGCAGGGCCCGGCAACGGTTCCGAAGGAAGAAAAAGGTAGCATCAGGAAGAGAAGGACTAGGAGAAGCTTAACCCAGACGGAACTTTTCACGCAGCCTCCTGGCGACCCCGGGGGGAACCAGCCCCTCCAGGTCCCCTCCGAAGCGGGCGGCCTCCTTGATTATGGTGGAGCTTATGAAGATCCAGCGGAAACCGGGCATCAGAAAGACGGTTTCTATGTCCCGGGCCAGTTTTCGATTCATCAGGGCCAGCTGAAATTCGTATTCGAAGTCCGAGACCGCTCTAAGCCCTCGCACGATGACCCGGGCCCCTCTTTTGCGGCAAAACTCCACCAGAAGCCCGGAAAAACTGGTGATCTCAAGGCGCTTTCTTTCCTCCTCCGGCCAGTCGGCCACGGCCTCCTCAAGCATGGCCAGCCTTTCCTCGAGACCGAAGAGGGGTTTTTTGGCGGGATTCTCTCCTATGGCCACGATAAGGCGATCAAAGAGACGAAGGGCCCGTCGGATGAGATCCAGATGCCCGTTGGTTACCGGGTCAAAGGTTCCGGGATAGACCGCGATCCGGGGAGTGGTTTCACCGTCCATAAAAGTAAAGCACCGTCTGTCCGTAGCTTTTTTCCCGGAGCTTCCTGAAAACGGAATACTCCTCGCTCAAAGCCGCATCGACTCTTTCTTCTACCACGATAAGCCCCTCCTCGGCAAGGAGGGCCGGGGGAAGGGCCTTAAGAGTCCTTTCGGCCAGCCCCTTTCCGTAGGGAGGAGTGATGAAGATCAGGTGGTAAGGCCCCTCGGGCACCCGAAGGAGATCACGGGGAAGGACGGCCCTTATCACCCGGGCCCTTTTCTCCAGACGAAGGCGGCGAAGGTTTTCCCTGATCACCGCGCAGACCCGGGGATCGGCCTCCGCGAAGACCACCTCTTCCGCTCCCCGGGAGAGGGCCTCGATTCCCAGGGCCCCGGAACCGGAGAAGAGATCGAGCACTCTCGCCCCCCTCACCCGCTCCCCCAGGATGTCAAACAGGGCCTTGCGCACCCTTTCGGTCATGGGTCGGGTACCTCGCCCGGAGGGCGCCGCAAGACGCAATCCTTTGAGAACACCTCCCGTAATCCTCACTCTATCTCCACGAAGTACTGATAGGGTTCCAGGTCGCGGGCCAGGGGGTGTTCCGTGGCCAGGAATTCCGTGGGCGGGCCGGTAAAGTTCACCCGTCCCTTTGAGAGCACCACGATCTCGTCGGCAAGGAGCACCAGAAGGGGCTGGTTTTCGGCAAGAATCAGGGTCTTTCCCTGTCTGAGGAGATCCTCAAACACGAGGAGGAGTCTTTCGAGATCGGAGAGGTGAAGACCCATGGAGGGGAGATCCAGGAGTAAAAACCGGGCCCCCTCCCGACGCATAAGTTCCCGGGCCAGACGAAGACGCAACTTCTCTCCGCCGGAGAGGGTGCGCAGATCCTGCCCCAGACGGAGATATTCCAGCCCTTTGTTGGCCGCCAGGCGCAGTTTTTCCACCACCGGTGGAATCCGGGCAAAAAAAGAAAGGGCCTCCTTCACGGAGAGATTCAACACCTCGGGCAAAGAGAGACCCCGGTAGGTGACCCTGAGGGCCTCCGGACGCAGCCCGGTGCCCCGACATTCCTCACAGGGCATCTCCGTCTCCAGGAGGCCGGATATCCGGAAGATCCTGCGCCCCTCCCCGCGACAATAAGGACAGCGCCCTTCCCGGGAAAAGGGACTGAAGTGTCCCGGCGTAAGGCCCATGGTCCGGGCCTCGGGGGTGGCGGCAAAGATCCTTCGTATCTCGTCGAAAACGGAAAGGAAGCTCGCCACCCTCCCCCGGGTCTTCCCCGGAAGTTCTCCGTAAAGGAAAAGGGAGGGGAAACCCTTTTCGTTGAGTTCTGCGGCCAGGGTTTCGAGAAGGCGGGTCTTTCCGGCTCCCGAGGCTCCACAGAGCACATTGAGGCCCTCCAGGAGGAGGGAGAGCCCGGAGACACGGAGCCGTTTTCCTTCAGGGCGAAACGATCTTTTCAGGCGTTTTTTCCCGGACAGAAAAGCCCCGGTGGGAAGATCGGATCGGACGGACAGGGCCTCGGGCGGCCCCACGAAGAGCACCCGCCCTCCCTCGGAACCGGCCCCCGGACCGAGCTCCACCACCAGATCCGCCCTCCTCACGAAGAGGGGGTCGTGCTCCACCACCACGACCGTGTTCCCCCGAAAGACCAGATCCCGCAGGAAGGCAAGGAGCGTCTCTTTTTCCGAGGGCGAGAGTCCCAGCCCTGGTTCGTCCAGCACGAAAAGAGTTCCCGAAAGCCTCTGAGAGAGCACCGCGGCCAGTTCCACCCGCTTTCGTTCCCCGGTGGAGAGGCGGTGAAAGGGCGAAATCAGAGAAAGATGGCCCACCCCCAGGCGGGAAAGCACTTCAAGCACGCTCAGCAGATCCTCCCGAAAGGCCCGGAGCACTTCTCCGGTGAGGCCTTCGGCTTCGGCTCCCTTGAGGAATCGGACGAGATCCCGAATCGAAAGCGCGAGGAGTTCCCCGAAGGGGCGCCCAAAGAGTCTCACCCGAAGGGCCTCCGGCTTCAGTCTGAGCCCCCCGCAGTCCGGACAGGGCTTACCCTGGACCTCTCCCAGCCCCTCACAGGAAGGACAGGCCCCCCGGGGATGATTGAAGGAGAAGTCCTCGGGCCCGAAGGAGGGGACCTCCGAGAGACACTCCGGGCAACGCCCACCCAGAGTGAAGGGGAAGGCCCCCCCCTCGACCGTGCGGAGAATTACCGGGCCTCCGGAGAGCCTCTCGGCCAGTCTCAGGGCTTCGATGAGGCGCATACGCAGGCCTTCCTTAACGACGATTCGGTCCACCACCACTTCGGCCCGTCGGATCTCCCGCGGGGGAGATTCCTCGGTGAGATCGTAAATCTCGCCGTCTATCCAGAAACGGCTGAAACCCTCTCCCAGAAGGTAGGAAAGGGCGGCGGGGGATCTTTCCCCTACCGGGGCGGTGACGAAGATCCGGGTTCCCCGGGGAAGACCCTCGAAGCGGTCCAGGATTTCCGAAAGCGTGCTCACGCGTACGGATCTCCCGCAGGAACCGCAGGGGACCTCGCCGATCTCCGCGGCGAGCCGGCGAAACTTCTCCAGTATCCCGGTTATCGTTCCCACGGTGATCCGGGGATTGCGAGGGGGGATTCGCTGGGGAAGGGCTATGGCCGGAGGGAGATCTTCGACTCTTTCCACCCTGGCGGGGGGCGGAAGGCGCACCTCCTCGCTTACCGAAAGGGCCAGGAGATACCGACGACGACCCTCCCGGGCCAGGGTATCGAAGGCCAGACTGGACTTTCCCGATCCCGAGGGGCCGGTTATGACGACGAGGGTCCTTTCCGGAAGCTCAAGCTCGGATATGCGAAGATTATGGGTGGAAATATTTTCGATTCGCATGCGTTAAAGTTCTACATGAGATTTTTTTCGCCATGGCCTCTCTTCTTCCGGAGAGATCCGGCTCCCCAGATGTCGAGAGCTTGGCTCTACATTTACGATACCGGAACCTTCTGTAACAAACTCCCGTCCGGTCACGGTTGTCAAGGGGTAGGGGAGAGGGTAAAAAGGGGCAAACCTCAGGGGAGGCGGAAGGTGATGCATCCGGTACTTGCGCCGCGGGAAGGTGAAAGGGTCCTTTTTCTGGGAAACGAGGCCATAGTGCGCGGAGCGCTTGAGGCCGGAGTCCGGGTGGGTGCGGCCTATCCGGGGACTCCCTCCTCGGAGATAGGGAACAACCTCTTTGCCCTTTCCCGGGAGCTTCCGGGGCTTTACTTCGAGTTTTCGGTGAACGAGAAGGTGGCCATGGAAGTGGCGGCTGCGGCCGCGGCCAGCGGACTTCGTTCGCTGACCTGCATGAAACATGTGGGGCTCAATGTGGCCGCGGATCCCTTCCTTACCCTGGCCTATGTGGGGGTGCGGGCCGGGATGGTGGTGGTCACCGCCGACGACCCCTCTTGCCATTCCAGCCAGAACGAGCAGGACAATCGTTACTACGCCCGGCTTTCCGGGGTGCCCATGCTCGAGCCGGCCACCCCGGAGGAGGCCCGGCGCATGACCGCCTACGCCTTCGAGCTTTCGGAAAGACTGGAGCTCCCGGTGATCCTGCGAACCACCACCCGGGTCTCCCACGCCCGCGGGGTGGTTACCTGCGGAAGGGTCCGGGATTACTCCTCCTTTGAGAAGGGCCGTTTCGAGAAGGACCTCAAACGCTGGATCCCGGTACCGGCGGTGGCCCGCGAACGCCACCGGATTCTACTGGAAAAGGCCCGGGAGGCCGAGGAACTGGCCTCCCGTTCGGAATGGAACCGCATGATCAGGAAGGGACCTCTGGGGGTGGTGGCCTCCGGCGTTTCGGTCCTTTATGTGCTCGACGCCCTGGAGGAACTCGGGCTCTCGGACGAGGTCTCCGTGCTACTTCTGGGTTTCACCCATCCCTTCCCCCGGAATCTCGCGGCGGAGTTTCTCTCCGGGCTTGAGCGATGCCTGGTGGTGGAGGAACTCGAGCCCTATCTCGAGGAAGCTTTAAAGGTGGTGGTGGCTGAAAGGGGCCTTTCCGTGCGGATCCTGGGCAAGGCCGAGGGATATCTTCCCCGCTATCACGAATTTCACCCCGGCCAGGTTCGGGAGGCCCTGGCCCGGGCCTTCGGAGTGGACTATCGACCCCCGGAGATCCCGGATACCTCCTGGGTTCCCGAACTCCCCCCGAGGCCGCCCACGCTCTGTCCCGGCTGCCCCCACCGGGAGACCTACCGGGTGGTCAAGGAGGTACTGCGCGAGCTCGGCGAGGAGGAGAACACCGTCTATCCCACCGACATCGGCTGCTACACCCTGGGGCTGCTTCCTCCGCTCCGGATGGCCGATTACCTCCTCTGCATGGGCTCAAGCGCAGGATCGGCCTGCGGTTTCTCCGTGGCCACGGACCAGCGGATCGTGGCCTTCATCGGGGATTCCACCTTTTTCCACGCAGGCATCCCCCCGCTCATAAACGCCCTCTACCAGGGGCACAACTTCACCCTGGTGGTGCTGGACAACGACACCACGGCCATGACCGGCCATCAGCCCGTTCCCTCGCAGGAATTGCGTCCGGAGTCCCTCCGGGAAAGGCCGGTGATTTCCATAACGGAGTTCTGCCGGAGCCTGGGGATTCCCACGGTGGAGATCAATCCCTACCGGAAGAAGGAAGCGGCGGAGGCCGTCAAACCGATTTTCACCTCCGGGAAACTCGGAGTGATCGTTTCCAAGGCGCCCTGTGTACTCTACCGGGCTAAATTCAAGGGCTAGGAGGAGGCGATGGCTGAGGGTTACCGGATCCTTGCGGTGGGCGTGGGAGGTCAGGGGATACTCCTTTTTTCGCGGGTTCTGGGCGAAGCGGCCCTTCGGGAGGGATATCCCGTGGCCATGAGCGAGGTCCACGGAATGGCCCAGAGGGGAGGAGTGGTGGAGACGAACATCGTGGTCGGGGCGGTCCGGAGCCCCTATATTTCACCGGGAGAGGCCGATGTGCTCGTGGCCCTGGAGCCGGTGGAGGCCCTCCGGGCCCTTTCCCGGTGCAGGAAGGAGGCCACGGCCATAGTAAGTACCGATCCCGTGGTGCCCCAGATCGTAAAGGACGGTCTCGCCACCTATCCGGAGCTTCCGCCACTGCTTCAAAGACTCAGGGGGGTTCTTCCCCGGGTGTATCTCCTTTCCGGGGAGGAGCTGGCCCAGGAGGCCGGATCCACCCGGGCCCTGAATGTGGTTTTGCTCGGGGCTCTGGCCGCCACGGGCGTGCTTCCCTTCGGGCGCGAGGCCTTCCTTGCGGCCCTGAAGAAGGCGGTTAAGCCCGCCTATCTCGATCTGAACCTTCGGGCCTTCGATCTGGGGTGGCGGGCCGTCGAATCCGCTCGATGATACGGGTGGTGGAGACCCGGAACCGGAAGGGGATCCGCGCCACCCGTCCCCCGCGGGCCTTCACATAGTCCGCCCCCACGATCCGGTCCTCGGGCCAGTCCGCCCCCTTCACCAGCACCTCCGGCGAGAGGGCCCGGATGAGCCTTTCGGGGGTGTCCTCCTCGAAGATCACCACATAGTCCACGCAGGAAAGGGCGGCGAGAACCAGGGCCCGATGTTCGGCGGGATTAACGGGGCGCTCCGGCCCCTTGAGGCGCCTAACCGACGCGTCGGAGTTGAGTCCCACCACCAGAAAGTCCCCCAGCCGGCGAGCCTCCTCGAGATAACTAACATGTCCGGCGTGCAGCAGATCGAAACACCCGTTGGTGAAGACCATCCGGTGCCCGAGTTTCCTGCGCCGGGCCACCTCTTCCAGCAGTTCCGGAAGGCTCTTTACCTTCTCCGCGGCGGAGGGGACCGGACGGGAAGCCGAGGTGTTGAAAAGCCCCCGGGCCGCGTGAAGCTCCTCCGGGACGAGATCCGCCGTGAGCACGGTCTCCTCCGCTCCGGCCCGGGCCAGGATCTCCCCCCGGGGGGAGACCACCATACTCCTCCCGCCCAGCTTTTCCCCTTTAAGGGTGCCCACGGCGTTTACCACCACCACGAAGACCTGGTTCTCCACGGCCCTGGCCCGGGCCAGAAGGTGGAGATGTTCGATCCGCGAGGCCGGCCACCGGGCCAGCACGAAGATCACCCCCGCTCCCCGGGCTACGAGCGCCCGGGCCAGCTCGGGAAAACGCAGTTCGTAACAGATGAGCACGCCCCCGTGAAATTCCTCCGTAAGCGGAAAGACCCGCGAGATCTCCCCGGGGCGGAAGCCACACTCCGCATCAAGCCCCGGAAAAAGGACCCTCTTTTCCGCCACCACCTCCTCTTTTCCCTGAAAAAGCAGCAGAGCGCCGTTGTAAGGCCTTCCTTCCCGAAAGACGGGATGTCCAAGAAGGACAGGGATTCCGACCCGCCCCACCCAATCCTTCAGGGATCGCAGGGTCTCTTCGGCCCTTTCCGGTTTCAGGTCCTCGTATCCGGTGAGGGCCAGCTCCGGAGCCACCACCAGATCGACTTCCCTTACCGTGTGAAGCAACCTCCGGAGTTCTTCCTCCGAGCCGGCCTGAAGGAGGGCGATTTTCATATCCGGGGGGAGTTTTTCCTTCGTTTTAGCATGTGTTTTTTCACCGGACGGGCGCTGTACACCTCCTCCCTTTCAAAGTCCGGCACCAGACGCCACTTCTGAAAGGTGGAGGCCCCCACGATCACCTCCTCCGTGGCCCAGTCGTCGGACACCACCAGAAACTCGTCCGAAAGCCGGTCCCCGTCCAGATAGAAGTCCAGCACGACTCTGCGATCCACCACCAGTTCCTCTCCGGCCTTGGCGGTCTCAAAGCGCAGGGGATCGGGAAGGGGCTCTATCATTCCCAGCTCCCGGGCCAGACCCTCCCTGATGAAGGACATGCTGGCCCCGGAGTCGAAGAGGGCCCTCACCTCCCTCTCCCCCTTTGAACCCCTGAGCCTTACGGTCTTAAAAATGACCCCCATGCGCTTTACCTCCTTTCTTCAAGTCTATCAACTTTTTGAGGCCCGGGCGAGCACCGCCACGATTACCTCCGCGGCCCCGGCCTCCTTGAGCACTTGGGCGCATTCCTCCGCCGTGGCCCCGGTGGTGAGCACATCGTCCACGAGGAGGACCCGTGTGCCGAGAAGCGAAATTCCGGGCCTCACCGCAAAGGCCCTCCTAACATTTAGCCGGCGTTCGGAGCCGGAAAGTTCGTTCTGGGGTCTGGTCTCGCGCACGCGCACCAGAAGGTCCGCGAAATCCCCGAAGGCAAAGCGGGCCAGCAGGGCGCTCTGGTTGAAACCCCTCTTAAGGAGGCGTTCCCGGGAAAGGGGCACCGGGACCACCAGGTCCCAGGAGAGGGCTTCCGGAAGGCCCTGGCGTAGAAGTCTTCCCAGAGGGCGGGCGAGAGAAAAATCCTCCCCGAACTTAAGGGCCCGAATCCAGTCGCTCACCGGAGCTTCGTAACGGAAAGGGCTTATCACCCTATCGAAACTTCGTCCCGAAAGACACCTTCCGCAGGGGTGCGGAGGCACCCCTTCCGGATAGGGAACGGCGCAGACCGGACACCCGGTCGTGAGACGGGGAAGATCCTTCCGGCAGTTCGGGCAGAGAAACCGTTCCGGGCCCGGACGGATTCCGCATCGGAGGCAACGGTCCGGGAAGAAGAAGTTAATCAGGCTGGAGAGCGCCCTCCCCGGCGCTGACCACCACTTCATAAAGGAGC
Source organism: Thermosulfurimonas sp. F29 (assembly GCF_019688735.1). Lineage (NCBI taxonomy): Bacteria > Pseudomonadati > Thermodesulfobacteriota > Thermodesulfobacteria > Thermodesulfobacteriales > Thermodesulfobacteriaceae > Thermosulfurimonas > Thermosulfurimonas sp. F29. The sequence continues at coordinate 449,698 of NZ_JAIFYA010000002.1, read as the reverse complement.
TTCGTGCAGAGGACCATGTCCTCCACCACCAGGTATTCCTCCGGGGAGTGCACCCGACGCATCCCCGTGCCCAGGATCACGCAGGTGATACCGTTCCGGTTGAAGATGTTGGCGTCCGAGCCCCCCTCGCTCTTGGCGTACTCCAGATCCATCCCCAGGCGTGAGGCCGCCCGGGAAAGCAACCTCAGCACCGGATGTTCCGGATCCACGCGGAAACGGGGAAACATCTCCTCCCGGTGAGCGGAGAAAGCCGGACGACCGTCGGGCTCCGGGGGCGAACAGACCTCCCGAAAGGTCTCGTTGATCCTCTCCCACAGGGAGTCTATCTTTGCGGTGTCGTGACTCCGTATTTCCCCTTCGATGAGCACCTCCTCGGGAACGATGTTGGTGGCTTTACCCCCCTTGATGGTGCCGAAGTTGAGGGTGGTTTCCTCGTCGATGCGTCCGTTGGGAAGGCGGGCCAGCGCCTCGGCGGCCAGTTTTATGGCGCTGAGGCCCTTTTCCGGCTCGAGTCCGGTGTGCGCGGCCCGGCCCAGCACCTTCAACCTGAATTTTATGGCCTCCGGAGCCTTCACGATAACCTTTCGGGGGTCCTCCGAGTCCAGGATGTAGCCCATCTTCGCCCTGAGCAGCCGGTAATCCAGGTATCGGGCGCCGAAAAGCCCGATCTCCTCACAGGTGGTGAAGACCAGCTCAAGCGGGGGATGGGAAGCCCCGGAATCCCGAAGCGCCCGCACCAGCTCGATGATAACCGCAATGCCGCTCTTGTCGTCGGCCCCGACGAGCCCCCCTTTTTCGTTCCGAATAATCCCGGCCTCCTCCACCGGTTGGACCTCCGGCGTGGGCTCCACCGTGTCGAGATGGGCGGAGAGAAGAAGAGGCTCCAGGTCGGAACGCCCGGGGATCCTCACGATGAGGTTCCCGGTGTTGGAGCGACTGTAAACCGCGGAGTGGTCGAAGAAACACTCCCCTCCCAGGGCCTCGAACACCGAAATCAGGTGCTGGGCGAGATCCCTCTCCCGGGTGGAGGGACTGTCTATACCCGCCAGGGTCAGGAATTCCAGTTTCAGCCTTTCGGGGTCGATCATGGGATCAATACCTTATGGAAAAGTCCCTGAACTCACCGGTGTAGGGTTCCTCCACGGCCTCCACACCGGTGACCTCCGCAAGAGGCGAGCCCACATGACACCAGCGCACCATGGCCTCCACCGCCTCTTCCTCCCCCTCGAAAACGGCCTCCACCCTTCCGTCGGGGAGATTGCGCACCCAGCCCTTTACCCCCAGCCGGTCGGCCTCCTTTTTGGTGTAGGACCGGAACCAGACCCCCTGAACTCTCCCGGAGATCCAGACATGTACGCGTTTCCGACCCATCAGAATTGCCCCCTCACCTTTTTGAGCCAGTCCAGAAATTCCTCGTACGATAATGTATTTAGCACATCCTCTTTCTCACACCAAGCCCTTCGGGCCACGGCCACCCCCAGGGCGAGCTGGGCCATCTGGTCGGCGATGTGGGCGTCGGTCCCGATGAGGAGCTTCACCCCGGCCTCCCGGGCCTGGCGGGCGTGGATGTCGTTCAGATCCAGGCGGTTGTAAAAGGCGTTTATTTCCAGGGCCTTGCCGTGCCCGGCCGCCGCCTCGATCACCCTGGTGAGGTCCAGGGCGTAGGGCTCGCGTTCACCCAGCAGCCGACCCGTGGGATGGGCCAGGGCGTGCACCAGGGGATGGGAGAGGGCCGCCACCGCCCGGGCGGTGAGCTGTTCCTCCGGCTGCTGAAACCCGGTGTGGATGGCGGCGATGACGAGATCGATCTCGGCGAGCACCTCGTCGGGATAGTCCAGCGTTCCGTCCGCCCGAATGTCCACCTCGGCTCCGAAAATCAGTTTCACCCCTTTCGAACGCCGGTTGAATTCCTCGATGGCCCGTTTTTTCTCCATCAGGGCCTCCACTGGCACCCCTCCGGCCACCTTGAGACCCTGGGAATGATCGCAGATCCCCACCCAGGAAAGCCCCAGGGATTCCGCAAAGGCCGCGATCTCCTCGAGACTCGAGTGCCCGTCGCTGTACTTGGAGTGCACATGGGCGTCGCCGTGCAGGTCTTCGTACTTAACGAGATCCGGAAGTCGTCCCTCAAGGGCGGCCTCTATCTCCCCCCGATCCTCCCGCAGTTCCGGCGGAATCCAGGGAAGTCCCACCGCGGCGAAGACTTCCTCTTCCTCCCGGCCTCCGATCCTCCGGTCTCCCCGGAAGACGCCGTACTCGTTGATCTTAAGCCCCCGCTCCACCCCCATCTCCCGGATACGAATGTTGTGAGCCTTGGAGCCGGTGAAGTAGGCCAGCGCCGCCCCCCAGCACTCCGGGTCCACCACCCGGAGGTCCACCTGTATCCCCGGGCTTATGCGCACGCTGGTCTTGGTCTCGCCGTGGGCCAGGACCTCTTCCACCCGGCCGAAGGCCACGAAGGTCTCCATTACGCGGAGAGGATTCCGGGAGGTGACCAGGATGTCGATGTCCTTCACGGTTTCCCGGCGGCGGCGAATGCTTCCCGCCACCGCGATGCGATCCACCGGGGCCTTTTTCCGCAGATAATCGAGGAGTTCCTCCGCCAGCGGCAGCACCTCTCCGAGAGGCCTGCGGCCGATCTTTTCCCGCAGGAGCTTGAGCCCCTTCAGAATCTTCTCCTCGGTCTTGTAGCCCATCCCCGGAAGTCGGGCGATCTTGTGTTCCAGGCAGGCTTTCTCCAGGTCCTCCAGGGTCTTTATGCCCAGGGCGTCGTAAATGAGTTTGGCCTTTTTGGGGCCGAGTCCGGGGATCTCGAGGAATTTCAGGAGCTCCGCGGGGATCTCCCGTTTGAGCTCCTCGTACAGGGAAAGGGTACCGGTCTCCAGGATCTCCTTGATCTTTCCGGCCAGATCCGCCCCTATGCCCGGTATGCGGGTAAGCTGCCCCCGGCGGGCCAGCTCCTCCACATCCCGGGTTAAGGCCTCGAGGTTCTGAGCCGCCCGCTGATAGGCCCGCACCCGGTAGGGATTCTCCCCCTTGATCTCGAGAAGGGCCGCCACCTTTTTGAAGACCTCCGCCACCTCCTGATTGCGCACCCCTCAGCTCCTCTGAAGGATTATCAGCCCCGCCACGGTTAAAAGTATTCCCAGAAGACGCGTAAGGGTCAAATCCTCCCGGAGAATCAGGAGGGCCAGCACCGCGGTTACCAGGGGATAGGCCGCGGTGAGGGGAACGATCTTTGAGGCCGCTCCGGTCTTGAGGAGGGAAAAATAGGTGAGCATCCCCAGAAACCCGGCGAGAATCCCGCTTGCCCCGAGGATCAGGAGATCCCGCGGGCTGACCTCCGGGATCCCGCCGGCCTCGCCGGTGAGAAGGGCCGCCAGCACCAGGGCCACCGCCGCAACGGAGGTTCGAATGGTGAGCGCGAGGAGGGGCGAGACGGCCCGCAGGGCCAGCTTTTCGAGCAAAGGCGAAGACCCCCAGAAGAGGAGGGTCAGAAGCCACAGGGCCAGGGCCTTACCGTTCATGCCTTGCGATCAAAGAAGATGTTCTTGCCCTTGATGCTCAGGGGTATCCCCAGCACCACCTGCGCCGAGAGCCATCCCAGCCTCCGGGCCGCCACACCGATGGTGTACATCACCCGGTTGTCCACGCAGAGGTCCTTGGCCACGCTCACCGCCGAACCAACCGCTATCCCCAGATCAATGAGGCGCATGGCACAGACCGGCCCCTCGTAATCCCCCGCGCTTCTTTCCGCCTTGAGGATACCCTCGCAGTCAAAGCCGCACCCCCGGCAGTTCACCCCCACCGGTCGCTTGAAATCGAGTCCGATGAGGACCACGGCCTCGGCCCTTCGCACATTGTCCGCGTCGCGCTTGAAAAAGGCAAAGGCCTTACCCCTCTCGGCCACCCTCTCCATCTCCCGGGCGAGGGCCTCCTTTTCCTCCCCCTCAACGACCAGAGCGGTTACCAGTTCGTCCTGTCCCCGGGCCTTGGGGGCCGTCCGGGCCGCCGCCAGCATAAGTTTCCCCACCAGGGCCGCTACCTCTTTCTCGGGATTGATCTCCATGACCCTCCCTCCTCGGAGCTTTTCAGGCAAAGATTAGCAGCTTCGGCCTTTCTAGGCAAAGGGGGGCCTCGCGGTTAAGATTAGGGCCATGGCTTTCTGGGTGGAACTGGCGCAGGGACTGGTTCTGCCTCTGCGCAGGAAACACTTTCGTTACTTCATCATGGCTCAGGGCCTTTCCCTTCTCGGCCGCTGGGTGCACACCACGGCCCAGCGCTGGCTCCTTTACGAGCTGACCGGTTCCTCGGCCTACCTGGGGCTTCTCGGAGCCCTGGGTTCCTTCCCGGTGCTCCTTCTGGCCCTTCCTGCCGGGGTCATCGCCGACCACTTCTCCAAGAGGAAGGTGCTGATCGCGGCCCAGTCCGTGGCCGCCCTTTCCGCGTTTCTCCTCTTTCTCCTGGTTTTCACCGGGCTGATCCGCCCCTGGCACATCCTTCTGCTGGCCTTTCTTCTGGGCGTGGGAGTGGCCCTGGAGTTTCCGGTGCGCAACGCCTTCATCTACGACATGGTGGGCAGGGAGGACCTGGTCTCGGCCCTATCCCTTCATTCTCTCGCCTTTAACCTTTCCCGTTTCCTGGGGCCGGCGCTCGCCGGCTGGCTCATGGCCTTCTCCGGGCTGGCCTACTGCTTTCTCTTCAACGCGGCGAGTTACCTCCCGGTGATGACGGCGGTGGCGCTTATGGACCTCCCGGAGGAACGCAAACCCCCCCGAACCGGTCTTTTCCTTTCCCTGCGGGAGGGTCTTTCCTATGCCGCCCGGAGACCCGCCATAAAGGGAGTCCTCCTTCTGGTAATGCTGGTGAGCGTGGGGCTCTTTCCCTACGCGGTGCTCCTTCCCCCCCTCACCCGCGAACTCTACCACGGAGGAGCCCGGGAGTTCAGCTTCTTTATGGCGGCAAACGGGCTGGGGGCGCTTCTCGGAGCGGGCTTTGCCGGCACCCTGGGGCGTCGTCTCCCCCAGGGAAGGCTCATCTTCTTTTCGGCCCTGCTTCTTCCGCCGGCGATCTTTTTCCTTACCCTGGGAGGAGGGATCCTTAAGGGAGGACTCCTTCTGGCCCTCGTCGGGTTTCTCATGGTAAATATCATCATGAACGGAAACGCCCGGGTTCAGACCCTGTGCGAGGACGAGATGCGGGGGCGGGTGCTGGGGCTTTTCAGCTGGTGCTTCTTCGGGCTTTTCCCGGCGGGAAGCCTTTTCTGGGGGGCGGTGGCCGAAAGGGTGGGGGCGGCCCCGGCCCTTAGGATTGCGGCCCTGGTCTCCGGGGGGCTTATCTTTCTCCTGTGGTGGAGGTTTCGGCATGAGGCTTGATCAGGCCACCTGGGAGAGACTACGGGAGCGAGCCCGAAAGCTTTACGAGGCCAACGGGACCTCGCATCGCCTGGATCATGTGGAGCGGGTGCTGCGACTGGCCGAGCGTCTGGCCCGTGAGGAAGGCGCCGACCCGGAGGTGGTGCGGGTGGCGGCCCTCCTTCACGACATAGGTCGCGGCGAGGAAGCCCGCACCCGGGGGCGTATCTGCCACGCTGAATACGGGGCCGAGCTGGCCCGAAGGATTCTCGAGGAGGAAGGCCTTCCCCGGGACTTCATCGAACGGGTGGTACGGGCCATAAGACGCCACCGGTTTCGGCGGGGAGAACCCCCGGAAACCCTCGAGGAGAAGGTCCTCTTTGATGCCGATAAACTGGACAGTCTCGGTGCGGTGGGAATAGGCCGGGCCTTTCTTTTCGCCGGCGAGGTGGGGGCCCGCCTTCACAATCCGGAGGTGGACCTCGAAAAGACCGAACCCTACTCAGCGGAGGACACCGCCTGGCGGGAGTTCAAGCTCAAGCTTTCGAAGATAAAGGATCGTCTGCTCACCCGGAGCGGACGCCGACTGGCCGAGGAACGCCACCGTTTCATGGAGGAATTCTTCGAGCGTCTGAATCGAGAGGTGCGGGGGGAGTGTTGAGGGGTCTCACCCCTGTTGAGGATCGGTATTTATGAACCGATGGGCGTAGGAGCGTACATGGTGCCCTTCGAGCACATGAAAGGTACGGATCCGCCGGAGGAGAAGGGGCGAGAAACTGCCCAGGGGTAGATAGACCACCTTTTTGCCCTGTCGAGCGGCAAAGCTTCGCGCCAGAGCGCTCGGAGGTCTCCGGGCCACATAGACGATGTACCGTTCCAGGGAATAATCTATGCCGGCGAGAAGCAGGCGTTCGGCCTTGGTGCGGGCGAAGTCGAAGTAGGAGTCGCTCCAGACATCGTAGACCCGCATGGGGGGATAGGTGAGCATGAATCCCCCGTAAACGCAGCGGGAGATCCCCGGCCCTATGACCACCTCCCCGGGCGGGGTGGCGTAGAAGGCCATGTCGGACTCCTCTTCGTGTTCCCCGTGCCAGGTGAGTTTCCAGGGGTATTCCTCCCGGCCACCGGGAGGGGGATCGTCCTCCTCGAAGATGACCACCACCGATCCGGCGCGCCCCGGGGCCGCCGGGGCGTCCACCACATAGATGCGCCCCTCGTGCCAGCGGCGTATGGTCTCGCGAAGGTCTGGTCCGTCTTTGAGGGACACCGTGAAGGGTTCCACCCGGCGGAGCTCCTCGGAGATCACCCGCAGGGCCCGACGCATGGCCTCGCGCCCGAAGTTCTCGATCACGATGTCCTCCGGGGGGAAGGAGCAGATGTTTCCCCCCTTCCAGGCCTCCTTCCACTCCCCGGGCCGGCGTTCCGGGGGTCTCTTTTTAACGGGAACGAGTCGGCGCCGGTGAAGGGGTTTCATGCGGCGGAAGAAGCGGATCCGGCGGTGAGGTTTCATCAGATCCTCAAGGCGCAGGTCCAGCGGCACCAGATCGGGGGTTTCCGTCTGATAGGGATAGCGGGTTCCGATCTCCCACAGGTGCCAGGCAAAATCGTCGCCCCCCGTCCCCCGGGCGGCCACCAGAAGCTGATAGAAGTCCGGAATCAGGCGTCCGGAAAGGAGGGCCCAGTTCCTTCTGAACTGTCGCATCACCGCAAGGGCCCGTGGAGGGAGGACCTCCCGGAATTCCCGGGCGTAGGCCTCACCGGCCTTTCGTACCAGCTCTTCGTGAAGCCGGATCCGGTCGAGGGGGAGTTTCCCCAGCCGGCGGGCCTCCTCGTAGGCTCCCTGGAGGAAACCGACCTCCGAGAGCACCTCCCGCGACCCCTCGGCGGAGAGGTGAAAGACCCTCACTCCTTCACGGCGAGCGGAGGCCAGAGGGGTGGGAAGATCGGGCCGGGCAAGCCAGGCCCCCACCCGACGCGCGTGAGCCAGCCCCACCACGAAGGCCACCCGGCGGAAGCGCCCGGCCAGTTTGCGGAGCCCGTAGGCCATGGCCAGCTCGCGGCTTTCGTCCTGAGGAAGCGGAGGAAAGTCCACCCGCAGGGCCTCCTCCACATAGCGCTCGTAGCCCAGACGGAAAACCAGATAGGGATCCGGAAAGGGGTCTCTTCTTCCCGGATAGCCCTCCAGGTCCAGATCCACGAAGAAGACCGGAAGTTCCCTCTCCAGGGCGAACCTTGCGGCCTCGATCAGGGGCTCCACCGGCTCCACCACGAGATACACCTCGGTACCGTCCCGTTCGGTGTAGTGGATCACCGAAAGGTACGGAAGACGCCGGACCGCCCGGAGGATAGGCCCGGCGAGCGTGGGAGGATATTCCACCGCCACGGCCTCGGGTTCGATCTCGCGGAGACGAAGGTGAACCGCCTGAGCGAACTCCAGGCTCCCATGAAGGATCGGGAGAAGGAAGAATTCCGTGCCCCCCTGGACGATCCGGAACATGACTAGACCGGACGGAGGCGCGGCCTACCGCGGGATTCTCCGCCTTCCGGAAGGTAAACCAGGGCCTCGGGCCCCAGGATCTGGATCACCGCCTGCCGCAGTACTTCCGCGAGGGGGCGTTCCCGGTCACAACTCCGGAGCCGCTTGAGGGCGTAACGGCCGATGTTTACCCCGTCGCGCACGCTGTAGGGCTCGCCGCCGCGATGAGCGGCCTGAAGAAAGGAGACCAGGTAATTGAGAAGGTCTTCGTCGGCAAAGGGCAGGTTGGCCCGCAGGATCTCCCTTTCCTCCTCGGCCTCCGGAAAGTCCACGAAGATCTGGGGCTGGAGGCGCGAATGGATGTACTCCGGGAGGTCAAAGGTGGAGGCGTCCTCGTTCATGGTTACGCAGAGACGGAAGTCGGGATGGGCCTGGATCTTTATGCCGGCCACGATGGACTCCACATAGCGCCGGGAGTCCAGAAGCGGAGCCAGGGAGGCCCAGCTCTTTTCGCTCATGCGGTTGGCCTCGTCGATGATGGCCACTCCGCCCCGGATCATGGCGGTGACGATAGGACTGGCCATGTACCTGATCCGGCCCTCCTCGGAGATGACCGGAGTCACGATGAGATCCTCGGGACGCGTGTCCACCGTGGCCTGGAAGATATAGACCTCGCGGGAGAGCCTCTTCGCCGCGGCGTAGGCCAGGGTGGTCTTCCCCACGCCGGGTTTGCCCACCAGACGGGGGTTGAGGGGGAGGTCCCGCTCGTCCACCAGCATCCAGGCCGCAAGGATCTGCTGAATGATCTCCTCCTGGCCCACGCAGACCAGGTGGAGCTCGTCGGGATGCGAGAGGTGCAGGGTGACTCCTTCCACGGTTACGGTGCGCATGGAACTTATTTTACTGCAAATACCCCGGGGGGAAAGGTCTAGCGATTCCCGGAGAGGTATCGGCGGGCCACCCGGTTGCCGGGATCCAGGATGAGGATGTCTCCGAAAAGGGTGCGGGCCTCCCTGTGGCGACCGGAAAGTTCCAGGGTCAGGGCCAGCTCGGTGAGGAAGGCCACATCGGTGGGATAAAGGGCCAGCATCTTCCGGCACACCGCCTCGGCCTGGCGGTACTTTTTCTCCTCCCTGAGGGCACGGGCCAGGCGCAGGTTGCCGTAATAATTGTAGTAGTCGATCTTGAGAACGCGGTACATCAGTTCCTCCACCCTTCGCCAGTCCTTACGGGCCAGATAGGGAAGACTCAGCCCCAGGAGGGGTTCCACCGCCTGCGGCGCCGCGGCCGCGGCGATCTGGTAATGCTCTATGGCGTTTCGATAGCGTCCCTCCAGGTAGTAAAGCCAGCCCAGACGGAGGTTAACCGTGTAGGCCCGGGGAAAGGTCTCGTAGACCGGACGCAGGGCCTCCCGGGCCCGGGCATAGCGCCCCTCCCGCTCCAGACGATAGGACTCGTAATAGGCCTTCTTTATGGCCTCGTAGTCCAGGGCCTTGAGCGGGGCGCCCCACCACACCAGAAGCCCCAGGAGAAAAAGCCCTCCCCGGACCAGAGACCTCACCCGTACCCCTCCGCGGGCCGCGGTTAAAAGTTGAAACCGAAAAAGGCGGTGAGCACGCTCTGGTTCACGGCTTTTTCGGACTCGATCTCCTTATAGGTGTTCCAGCTCGCCGTAAGACCCAGGACATACTTTTTCCGATAGCGATAGGTTACCTCCCCGGTCACTCCGCCCCGATACTTTTCGGTGAGGTTGTAAACCACGAACCCGGCCCGTTTCACCGCAAAGACCTGCTGCCCCGCCCACCCGGAAAGCTTGACGCTTAAAGGTCCCCGGGTGCAGGTGGCCGAAAGCTCCAGGGAGTAGTAGTTTTCCATGGAAAGGCCCAGTTTTTCGTTTTCGTCCAGGTTTATGTAGTAGCCCCGGGCTTCGAGATAGAGAGAGCGCTCGCCCAGCTTCAGGAAGTAGCCCGCGTGCGGGGAGAACTGGAGCACATCCACCCCCCGGTGATAATCCGAGTAGGCCACCTCAAGACCCACATTCCAGCGATAGGGCACGAGATAGGTGAGGTCTCCGAAAACGATCTTTCCGTCGTCGGTGAGGTCGTCGTCGCTGGAGATGTAGTGGCCCCCCACCCGCAAGGAGAGGTTGGGATGGAGGCTTCCGGTGTTGGTGTAGGCCAGGGTTAGGTCGGTCTGATCCAGATCGTTATAGCCGGAGTCGTAGTTCAGGTGAAGCTGAGAGACCGCGGCTTCCACCCCGTGGTGAAGGCCGTCTCCGAAACTCCCGTAAGCGGTGAGGGCGTACCCGTCCTCCTTGAAACGAGAGTTGCCGTAGTTGAGATAGGTCCCGTACAGGGCCATGTACTTTTTGAGGGTTCCCGCAGGGGTTCCTCCGGCCAGGAAAAGTCCCAGGGCCAATACCGTGAGAACCGTTCTAAGCATTCTCCTCATCGTTTTCCCTCCGTCTAAGTCTCAGGGTTCGTCCTTTTCTCCGGATAACCACTTCCTCAAACCCCGCCAGGGGATGGATTTTTACAGCGGTTTCCACCTCATAATCATTAAAGATAATCCTTCCGCGGAAGTCAAATCTTCCCAGGGCCTGATAGCGGGCCTCCAGACGCAAAAAAGAGGGCCAGAAGGAAATCAGGAAGAGATACAGCCCTTTTTTGAGGGGAGGCAGCAGGATTTCCAGCGGAAGGTGGTCAGACCAGGAGATCCCCGGGCGGAGGTTCAGGGGGATCCTAGGGGCGGCCAGGAAGAACCAGCGCAGGGGGGAACGGTTCGTCCCCTCGTAATTCAGGAAACAGAAGGCCGCCCCCCGCTGGGCGAAGTAAAGACGCGCCTTTCCGTCGGTGAGGTAAAAGGTCCCGTCAGGGGCCATCTTTACCTCCAGGTGGAGGATTTCCTCGGAGCCTTCCTCCCCTTGTACCTCGTAGGTGAATTTTTGTCCCAGAAGAAGGTTGAGGCTCTGTTTGAGCCGTTTTTCCGGGAGGGCGGGTTCCACCGTTTCCCCTTCGGCGGGAAGGGAAAGGGCGTGAAACTCTCCGTTCCTGAGATAGCCGCTGAAGAGGAAGGGAATGGTGGGAGACCCCAGCTCCGGCCCGGTTTGAAGGTGGAGGTGGAGATGCGGTTCCGGAGAATAGCCGGAACTTCCGCAAAGCCCTACGAGGGCTCCCTTCACCACCCAGTCCCCCTTCTTTACCTTTACGGTGCCCGGGCTCAGGTGGGCCAGCACCGCGTAAAAACCCCGCTGGTCGTGGATGACTACATAGTTGCCCCAGGGCTGTTCGCGGTTGGCCGAGCCCGGAGGCTCGTCCGGGAGACCGTCCACCACCTCCACCACGCGCCCGCTCACCGGGGAGAGAACGGGCTTGCGGTAGGCGTAGTAGTCCTCAAGGCGCGTTCCGTCTCCGCCGTGGGTGCGTCCCTCCTCGTCGGTAATCACGAAATCGAGGGCGTATCGCCAGGGCCCCTTGTGGGTGAACTGTCCGTCCGGACCCTGCCACACCGTCCAGCGACCGCTCACCGGAAGCTCCACTTCCCAGGCCGTGGAGGGAAACCGTTTCTCCCAGGTCAGGTAGTGATCCAGGGTGCTTTCCGGGGTTCCACGATAATAACCGGTGAGACGACGGTATCCCGAGACCCCCAGCGCGTACAGCACCAGCAGGGTGGTTAGATTGAAGGGCAGGGCAAAGGCCGGAAGACCGAACCTTTCCCAGAAGGCCCGGGAGGCCTCGGTGAGGGGGACGGCCATGGCGGAGGCGATGAGCGCCAGGAGGTAGCTCCTGGGTGAGGGAATCAGGAAGACCCCACCCAGGGCCATGGCGATGAGGATAAAGTTGAAGTGGGCGAGGTTGGAAAAGGCCTCCGCGGAGGAGCCGGTGAAGAGGTAGACCAGGAGGCTTCCGGCCAGATACCCCGCCAGAGCGAGAAAAGCCAGGATGCGAGAGGCCAGAAGAAGCACCAGAAAGAGTCCCAGCCCCACCAGGGGATGGGGCATGAAAAACACCGCTCCCAGGGCCCTAAGGAAGCCGTCAAGCCACAGGGGAAGGGAGGTGAAAAGGAAGAGTTTGCGGGCGTAAAGGGCCTTTACGAACAGGTTGGAATAGTGGTAGGAGGCCAGGGTGGCGATGAGACTTCCGATCACGAAGGGAAGGCTCAGCACGGGAAGTCTGAGGTAGTAAGAGAAGGCCGAGGAAAGGCCGTAGGTCAGAAAGAAGGTGAAGACACCCATGAGCACCAGGAAGAGGAGACTCAGGAGGTCGAGCCGGAAGAAGTAGCCTATGGAGAGCCCCACCAGCAGGGGGTTGTATATGTAGAAGTCCAGTCGCAGAAAGTCTTCCTTAAGGCCCAGGAGGCGGGCGCAGAGGTAGGCGGAGAGCAGGCAGACCAGGGCGGAAAGCCCCAGATTGGGATTGAGTACCAGGGTGAAAAGCAGGATGGCCAGTCCGCCGGCCGGGCGGGAGAAAAAGAGCACCCCGGAGTAACTGTTCAGGATGGAGTTTGCGACGGGCCTTAAGTCTCTCATCGCAGGTGTTCGGGTATCCTTTCCCGGGCTACGATGTCCTCCAGGGTTTCGGCCTCGCGGATCACTTCAACCCTTCCCTCCTCGGTAACGAGGACCACCCGGGGTCGGTAGGTGATGAACTGCATCCACTGGGTCACATTGTAGGCTCCTACCGGGGACAGGATCAGCCTGGTGCCCCGGGAAAGGGGAGGGAGTAGGGCGTTTTCCTCCACCACATCTATGTTCATGCACAGGGGGCCGTAGAGCACGCAGGGCTCCGGGGGACCGGCCACCTCTTTCTCTATTTCCACCCGGAAGTGGTACCAGAAGGAGGTGAAGAGCAGGTTCACTCCCGCGTCGAGCACATAGGCCCGCCGGCCATCCGGAAGACGCTTGCAGGCCCGCACGGTGGTGATGAGAAAGCCGGCCTCGTCCACCAGGGCCCTTCCGGTCTCCAGGATCAAGAGGGGGTAGTCTCCCGGGGGGAGAGAGGCCAGAAGGGCCCGGCCGATCCGCTCCGCGTATTCCGAAAGCGGTGGCACCGCCACCTCCGGAGGAAGGTAGAGTCCCTTTAGACGGTTGCGGGAGGGAAACCCTCCGCCCAGATCCAGATACTCGATGGTCCAGCCGAACTCTTCCTCCAGCCTGCGGGCGAGACGCACCAGCTTTTCCGCGGCCCGACCGTAAGCCTCCGGCTCCAGGATGAAGGTGCCCTGATGACAGTGAAGGCCCACCACCTCGAGCCGGCCTCCGGCGGCGATCCTCCGGGCCACATTGAGCACCTCGCCGGACTCCAGGTTGAAACCGAACCGATCCCATCGGGGGTAAATCCCGGTGTCCATGTTCACCCGGAGACCGATACGGATCTTTTGCCCCGTCTCCCGGGCGATTTCCTCCAGATCCAGGATCTCGTCCAGGGAATCCGCATTTATGCGGGCTCCCTCCTCCACCGCTTTGCGCAGGACTTCTTTGGGCTTGTAAGGTCCGTTGAAAACGATCCGGTCTCCGGACATCCCTAGCCTTCGAGCCTTTTCGTATTCGAAGTCCGAAACCACCTCCGCGCTGGCCCCCTCCTGGTGAAAGATGCGGCAGATGGCGTCCAGATAGTTGGTCTTGTAAGACCAGCTGAATTCCACCCGGGGATAGTATCCCTCGAAGAGTCTTTTCAGGTGCCGAAACTGCTGACGCAGTCTTCTTTCGGAAAAGACGAAGAGCGGAGACCCGAATCGTTCCACCAGATCTCTTACCGGCACTCCGTCGATCTCCCGTCGCAGGAGCCGGGAAAGACCGCTTTTTTTGTCCCGTAGGAGACCGACCTGGAGTTTGACGATGGTGGGTTTCTGATAAGTTCTTTTCATCTTTCCCCCCTGGTGACCATGTGCTGAAATATCTCTAGATCCGTTACCAGATCGTCGGTGAAGCGGATGTAGAGCTTTCCCGCGGGATATTCCCAGTCTCTCTCGGGTTCCTGCCCCAGGGCGGCCCGGAGCAGTCTTTCCGGAAGGTTTATCCCCACTCCCACGGCGAAGTACACCCAGGCCGGAAAGCGGGGATTGATCTCGATGAGGTAAATGTCCTCTCCGGAAACGATGGTCTCGAGCTCGAAGGCTCCTCGCCAGCGAAAGTGTCGCACGAATTCCTCCGCGGCGGCGAGAAGTCCCGGATGGGTCACCGTAACCCCGGTCCAGATTTTCCCGAGGGAGGTGATCCAGAGCTTTTTGATGGCCAAGAGACCGAAGTGTCCACCCTCTCCGTCTCCCACGCCCACCACATTCATTTCCTCGCCCTCCACCACCTCCTGAAGGATCACGGGGTAGCCCCATTCCGCGGCGATGGTCTGGAAGTGCTGCCTGGCCTCGGTCTCGGTGTAGGCCCGCAGGGCTCTGTAAAAAAGGCCCTTGACCATCACCGGAAACCGGAGTCCGGAAAGGGCGCGGCCCAGTTCCTCGTAGGAGGAGACCGACAGGGTGGTGGGGGTCTTTATGCCCACGGCCTCGGCCACCACGGGGAGGTGATCCTTGGCCCGCAGTCGGAACTGTTTGCGGGTGGGAAGAAAGGTCTTGAGGCCGTAAGAGGCCAGTCGCGGAGCCAGATCTATGAAAAGGGGAAGCTCCGCGTCGAGAGCCGGGATGACCACCTCCAGGCCCTCCCGTTCCTTGATGTAAAGGAGGCGATTCAGGAAGGGTTCCTCGCCCTCGGAGGGGTAGGGCATGAGATAGGCCCGATCTATGAGTTCCGTAAGGTAAACGCCCGGTTCCATGGCGTCGTAGGCCAGCCCCACGATGGATACCGGGATCTTTCCCTCCCGCAGTCCCTTGATGATGCCCAGTCCCGGCCCCGGATTGTCCACGGCATTAATGCCTGAGACGGCCACCTTAACCATGTTCACCCTCCCACAGCCCGAGTCCCTTCAGGGTCTCCACAAACTCGTAGAGATCTCTTTCCGCCTCCTCGGGGCTCACCTCGTACTCCTTCACCAGCTCCGCCACGATCTTTTCGGGGGGTAGTCCCTCTTTAAGGTGCCTCAGGATCCGGAGTCCGGTTTCGTTTACCGTATAACTGTTTCCGGTCTCCGGATCGAAGACGAAACCTTCTTCGCTCACCGCCAGACGACGCAGCTTCATTTCCGGCCTCCTGATTGTTTACCGTTAGACCTTTGAATTAAAGGTTATAATGGCTTTCCGAGAATTTAGCAAAACGGAAGGCCACGATTCGTTAAACGGGGCCGGAGGTCGCGGAAGCGATTAACTGTACCGAAGGAGACTGGCGGAGGGAAGGTCGAGGTGTCCGGGATTCCCGTACGGTGTGCGTACTGTGTTTCCTACGAGCCCGCCGGGGTGCGAGGGGCGGTGGCCGGGCTTTTCCGGGAACTCCGCTTCGAGGTCGTCCCGGGACAGCGCGTGCTGGTGAAACCCAACCTGGTGGCCCCGAGGAACGCCGCCCTTTCCTGCACCCATCCGGTGGTGGTGCGGGCGGTGTGCGAGTGGTTGCTGGAGCGGGGAGCGGAGGTCACGGTGGGGGACTCGCCGGCCTTCGGCACGGCCCGGAGCGTGGCCCGGGCCTCGGGACTCACCCGGGCTCTTTCCGGCCTTCCCGTGAGAATCGTCCGTTTCACTCCTTCAGTCCCCGTAAGGCTGGCCTGCGGGGTTACCGTGAGGCTGGCCCGGGAAGCCCTTTGTGCCGATTTGATCGTGAATCTACCCAGGTTTAAGGCTCACGATCAGCTTCTTCTTACACTGGCGGTGAAGAACCTCTTCGGCTGCGTGGTGGGCTGGCAAAAACCCCTGTTTCACGCCCGACTGGGGGAGAAAGGCGACCTCTTTTTCCGCACGATCCTCGAAGTGGGGGAGCTTTTGCCGGTGGGCATAAACCTGATTGACGCTATTGTGGCCATGGAGGAACGCGGCCCCACCGGAGGCCGGCCCAGGGAGCTGGGCCTTCTTTTTGCGTCCAAAGACCCCGTGGCCCTCGACACCGCCCTTTATCTGGCCCTGGGTCTTTCTCCGAAAGAGGTCCCCCTCTGGCGAACGGCCCTCAGGATGCGTCTTTACGGTGCCAGACCCGAAGAGGTGAGCACCTCGCCCGATTTTCCGGATCTCTCGGATTTCGGGCTTCCCGAAAAACTTTCTCCGGTAACCTTCCATCCCCTGCGCCTGATCCGGGGTTTCGTTAAGCGTTTGTTTATAGCGATTAGTAGAGGTTAATTTCTTTTATGTCCTGAAAGTCTTTCGTATTATAGGAATAAATGGTATGAATATGGTGGCTTAAAAAGGTGGCCACCAAAAACAAATCAAAAACCTTTACTCCCCGTCTGGGATAAGTTTTCAGAAGTTCAAAAAATTTTGTAAGTGTATTTTCATCAGGCCAAACTATAACAAAAAGTCTTGAAATAGTTTGTACAATTTCTTCAATAATCTCAGGGGTAACTTCTTTTTTAGTCAAGACCGAAGAGAGTTCTATAAAATTCTGCGGAGTTACCACCGCTCGATTTTCCATAATCAGTTTATCTAGTTTTCTTTTTATATCTTTATGAAAGGGGCTTTTGACATCCAAATAATAAACCAAAATATTAGTATCAATCCCAATCTTCATAGATATCGCGGCGATCCAGTTTCTTTATCCCCAAAGAAAGTTTGGGAAGATTTTCTATAAGTCTTTTTTTATCTTCCAGCTGATGTCGAGCCAGATATTCTGCAATGGCTTCTGATAGGGTTTCACTCAAGGATTTACCGGCACGATTACAGTAATCTTTCAGGGCTTGCCACCAGTATTCTTCTACTCTGAAGCTTTTGACTACCTTACCCATGTTAAACTTGCTTTGGTATTAGGTTTAATGTAATATTACACAAAACCTCTTTATTCGTCAAGGAAAGATGTCCTTCCGCGAGATCCAGTTTGTCAAGAGCGTGGTTAAGCCGGAGGATTTGCCGGTTCCGGGGCTTCCGGAGGTGGCCTTCCTGGGGCGTTCCAATGTGGGAAAGTCGTCCCTCATCAATGCCTTTCTGGGGCGAAGGAAGGTGGCCCGGGTGTCCTCCACTCCGGGGTTCACCAGGGCCCTCAACTTTTTCCGGGTGGATCATCGCTTTCTGGTGGTGGATCTTCCCGGGTACGGTTTTGCCAGAGTTCCGCCCGGGGTGCAGAAGGCCTGGCGGCGGCTGGTGGAGGGCTACCTCTCCGCCCCTCGGCCTCTGCGGCTTCTGGTGCTCATCTTTGACATCCGGCGCGAGCCCGACGAGCTGGACCGGACCCTGGTGTTTTATGTGCACGAACTGAGGAGGCCCTACCTTGCGGTGCTCAACAAGATCGACAAGGTTAAGAAGTCTCAGCGGAAAAGCTTTGAGGAACGCTGGCGCAGGGGGCTCGGAGAGGCCCTGTCCGAGGTCCTTCTCACCTCCTGTCGCACGGGAGAGGGCATCGGAGAGCTCAGACGCCGGATCCTTGCGGCCCTTGAGGGGTAAATAAAAATAAGGAGGGAACCGTCATGAAAAAGTGGGGCAAACTCGCGCTGCTGATGGGGCTTTTCTGGGTTCTTTCCGGTGGAGTCCGGGCCGGGACCCCGGAAAAGGGGGCCCGGCTCTTTCGGCGCCACTGCAACTTCTGTCATCCCGGAGGGCGCAATGTGGTGCGCAAGGGCAAGGAGCTCTATCGGGAGGTGCTCATCCGGAACGGCATCACCTCGCCGGAGGACATCGTGAAAAAGATGCGTCATCCCGGTCCGGGAATGCCCACCTTTTCCGAGAGAAGAATCCCCGACGATGAGGCCCGGGCCATCGCCGAGTATGTGTGGAAGACCTTTCGGAAGGATTAGAAAGCTTTTTCCGAAACAAGCCGGACTATCTCGTCCGGGGAGAGGGTCTCCGTGTCGAACTTGAGGTCCGCAAAACGGGCGTAAAGGGGCTCGCGCGCGGCAAGAAGTTCCCGTACCTCCTCCTCCGGCGCCTTCTCCGTTAAGGCCGGGCGCTGGGTGGCGGTTCTGGGATCGCGGGAAAGGCGCTCAAGGATGGTCTCAACCGAAGCGACAAGCCAGACCACGAGTGCCCCTTCCTTAAGGGCCTCCATTTCGGCCTCGTGCATCACCGCCCCTCCCCCGAGGGAGAGCACCAGATTTCTCTTTCCGGCAAACTCCCGCATGGCCTTCCGCTCTTCCTCCCGGAAGGCCTCCCAGCCGTCCTCCTCCACCACCTCCCGGATGCTCTTCCCGAGCTTTTTCTCGAGGTACCCGTCGAGGTCCACGAAGGACCATCCCAGCCTTTCGGCGAGCAACTCCCCCACGGTGCTCTTTCCGGTGGCCCGGAAACCGATCAATATGACTTTAGAATATGTTCGCGGTTCCTTTCCCATATCCTTTCCACGAGCCTACTCCCCTTTTTACCTTTTCCCTCCGGGAAGAAGCAACCTCTTTACCGGGGGTTTCCTGCTTCCCTTAACCGGCGAGGGGGCGGAACCCTTCCCTCTACAAACGATATGTTTCGCCAGGGCGTTGTTCCGCTCGTTTCTCTCCGCGATCTTTCTGTCCGGATCCACCATGAAGGTGAGATCTTTGTCGAGAGGCATCAGGTTTCGGGGCACCCTCCAGGTGAAGGAGACCTCGCCGTTGGTGGTCTTGAGCCTTTTCGCCGGGTCAACCTGATTCAGGCGGAAATTGGCCAGAGCCTTATAGGGGAATTTGCTCTCCCGCACCCTCAGTATCACGGGATTTGAGCTGTAAATACTGTCCTGAAGAGGAGCACCAAGATTCTTGATAGTGATTTCATATTCACATTCTCTTACCCGGGTAACCTCTCTCACGGTCAGATCCGGGAAGGCTGCCTGAGCCACTCTGGCCGCCCTTTCTCCGCCGGGATGAACAATGGGAACCCTGCCCTCCCTGATCCTCTGTTCCATTTGTTCAACGGCGGTGGGTTCAATTATAACAGGACATTTAAAAGAATTATTAGAACGATCTCTATCTCGAGGCTCTTCTAATATTACTTTTAGAGAATAACTACCGCTAGAAATATCAAGAGGGATTCTACCTTTAAGCTCTACAACCTTAGATTCACCGTAATGAAGATAAATATTCTTTTGGTCCAAGATATCCTTGTAGGTATAATGTCCGAGAGATTCGTTAAAAAGAACCATTTTTACATATACACGATCAGTGTATGCTCCCCGCACCCTTGGATCTGGATCTGCATGGAAATCTGTTACTTTTGCAGAAACAGAGACATCTCCTCTTACAAATATTCTCCCTGGCGGGCATTTTACCTTTTCTATTTTTAAATCTCTACACCCAATAAAAACCTCTTTCTCGTTGTTGTTTTCGGAGTACTCAAACTTAACCCGCTGCCCATTCGAAAAGGCGCCTTCCGGAATTCTATCGAGAGGATCTAATTTTATCTTGATATGGGCATATTCTCCGGCTGTTAATATGGGTTGATAAAATTTGAAATCGAAGGGAGGCTGCTGGCATCTTCCGGAAAGACCTCTATAAGGATCGAATTCCGATAATTTTATTTCAGCGATTTTGGTGCCATTTTTGTAGATCCAGACAAAGGGAATATTTTGTTGATACAGTGTTTCATTGAAAAAATCTTCCAAGTCTGTCCCTGGATCGAAATCGCACATAACAGCATCGATTTTTATCCACAACCCGCACTTATCGACTCCCATGGGGAAAGCCTGGGCATTGAGAGCTTCAAAATCCAGAACGGAGGGAACACCAAATCCTACCTGGGCAAAAGCCCGTGGGGCCACCAGTAATAACCCCAAGCCTAATAAAAAAGTTATAGATCTTCTTCATTTTACACCTCCAAAATTATTTTTTATTGCACAATTTCAAAGACCTCGCTTACAGCAGAAAGGGACCTATAAACGTCCCCCACATGGGTCCGGCACTCAACCTTTACCTGAGCCTGAACATTAGCAACGTTGAGGTCTCCAACGCGCCAGGTGTAGGTCTCCTGCTCCGGTGAAACCTCGTCTATCAGCTGCCACTGCGACCACTCTTCTCGTGGAGCGCGTGTCCGATAGTAGAGCTTCACCTTCCCCGCCACCTTATTCGGAGGGACATGGAGGTCCCAGATGAGGGTATAGCTGGTCCCTGACCTTGATATGCGTTCGCCCCCTGCGGGAGTAATTATGTCTATCCCCCAGGGAAGGATCCTGAATTTCTTGCTCTCCCCGACAACCTCGTAGCCATTACTTATCTTTTTTACCTTGATGGTGGCGCCCCTTGCTCCAAGGGCATAATCCTCTTCCCTCACATGCCACACATAGGAGCCGGTATCTCCTATCCTCGCCCGAAGAAAACAGTCGCCGCTACCCCATTGACAGAAATAAATCTCTACCTGTCCCGCTCGATCCGAGGAGGCCCACCTCACCACATAATCCGTATTCACCAAGACCTCCTCGCCCTGAGTGGGAGCAAGGACCACTATGTTCCTGAAGGGGAACTCTCGAACATAAGAATCTATGAGACCCTCTTCACGACCTTCGCATTTACATCCTTCAGGAGGGTCCCAGAGGGAGCACCAGTCCAGCCTCAGCTTCACACTCCTGCCCACATAGTCTTCTTTAAGATTCTCAAGATTTACCGAAAAATCTCCCCTTCCGAGATTGTAGATCTCGTTATGAAGAAGCTCCCACGAGGCGGTGAGGGGGTTCCACACATAGAGCCTGAAACAGCCCCCTGTGGCGTAACCTTCGGTGTGATATTCCACATAGTTTGTGGTGCTTGCGCTGAGGTAGTCGCCGCGTCTTACCCTGTCAATATAGACCCTCATGGGATGGGCCTCATCCCTGTCGCGATAAACGACTACCTGATGGGGCACCTCAAAGCGGCGTCCGCAGAATTCCAGCTCGAAGCGGAAAATAACCTGTTTCCAATTTCGTTCCATAGTTGCAGCAAATATTATCGGGTGCTGGGGGTAATACCGGGACCCATCAGCCACCCAATCATATGATGGAGGCGAGAGGTCCTCAGTTCGCTCAATAACCACAACATCGGTTGGATAAATTGGATCTTCTTTTTCTACGAAGACTATCATTTTCGTCCGGTCCTTCACCTCCAAATTGCCGCACGTTTCAGCTATGTCAGATCCATCCCTGGTCTTAAATATAGGAACAACCTTAAGCACTAATCCTCCTCCCAGGCCTACCTCACTTATACTGACGACATTGTCGGCCCTCATGAGATTCACTTCCCCACGGGTCACCTGGCTCTCTGTTCCTGCCCGATACTCCTCCAGAACCACAGGAGGAACGATGGTGAACACGGTTGGCTGTTCTGAGGACGGTTCCTCCTCGGAAAATTCTCCCTGTCCCGTATAGTAGAGAAGCCGGAAGATGCCGCTTCTGTAGGTGGCCACAGTCTCGTTGCTGTTCCTGTCCACCACATTTACCACAACCTGAAATCTCTTTCCCGAGGCTGGAGCTGCTGCTCCTTCCACATATACAGGACGGAAAAAGTAATCTCGAGATTCTTCATGATTTTCAAACGCCCAGAAACCAAGAGCATGCTTCATGGTAAAAGTTTTACCGTCGTCCAAGCAAACCAAACTGAAGTTGTACTCGTACCTCTCATCATCAAACTCGCTGTAATCTCCTTCGGTGCTGTAAGCACAGGGCTTTTTCCAGTGGACCCATTCTCCCGTCCATTCCAGGGAGCCCTGTTCTCGCAGGGAAAGAGTGTTCTCCATGACGCCCAACATTCGGTAGTAATATGTGGCTCCGTGTTTGGGAGAGGTGAACTCACCGTTTCCGCAGTAGGGTATCAACCTAACCGGGTTGGGTATCCGGCCTGTTCGGCCCTTCAGCTCTTCTGCGGGCTTAAAGCCCCTTCCTGCAAGTCCTCCGGGGATTCTACTCATAGGCTTCAGTTCTTTTTGCGTCGGGGAAAAAGATCTGGCCTTTTGCAGAGACCTGCTCATGGAGACCGCCGTTTTAGAGGTAATTTTCCGGCCTTTTGCGATCCTTTCTTTTTGTTTAGGCCCGCGAAGTCCAGCTTTTTCCCCTTCTCCCACAGAGGAAGGTTTCTTTGTGACTTTTATCCCGGAAGATAGAGCCCTTGGAGTGCAAATCAGAGGCGGCACCAGGGCACTGTACAAATACTTTCTTCCGGCGCTCCCATCCTTTTTAAACCCTTCAAGGGAAATCTTTATTGAGATTCTCCCGGCACACTTTATCCTCGTATCAAAATCCACCCGGGCACCGGGTTTCCTGAGCATCCTCTTCGGATCCACATTCTTGAGGGTGAAGGTGTGTTTTCCGGTCTTTGGCAGCCTTGCCTTAACGGCCTCCTTCCCGGTCACGGCGGGCTTAAGCTCCACCACGAGCCTTCCGGTCCTGTAGTCCTCGTCGCTTACGGCACCTTTCCCCCGGTTCCTTATCACCACATGGATATTGCAGCCCGCAAGGTAGACCCGTTCTAGGGATAGATCGGAGCGGGTATTTATCACCCTTGCACGCAATTGAACGGGGCCGGTCTTCTCTGAGCCGGTGGAAAGGTTCTTCCGGATAGTGAATGAGGGGCCCCCCTGCTTCGGTGCCGCACCCCTGAGGGGTGTTCCCTTGACGGCTCCGGGCTCAGGTTTCCGAATGGTGGATGAGGGAACTCCCTTTGTTTCCTTCATCATCGTCCCCTTAAGGGCCATGCCCCTGATGGTCCCGGCCTCAAGCCCTCCCCTGATAAGGAGAGCTATGACCAGGGCTATCAGTCCTACCTTTTTCATCTCTACTCCTCCTGGTCTTTTCTCGTAACTCCTAAAATGGAAAGAGCGGGGAGAGCGGGAAACTTCTTCTACTTCATCTCCTTGTTGGTCTACAGCCCCAATCCCATAAGGCTCTCTCTATATCATCCTGGTCAATCTCTTTGGTGTCATTTCTGTAGTTTGAGTCATATCCTCTGGGTCTAAGGTAATCAGGGTCGTGATAAAAGTAGGAATTAGGGTTCTCAAAGTTTACATCGTGAAGTGCCTCAAATATAGGAGAAAACTCTTCTGCACAATATACCTCTACTTCCTTGGTAAGGACTATTCTCTGTCCGCTTCTAAAACTATCAAATGTCTGCTGAGCCAGTACCTCCCTCACCCTGCGAGGAGAACTGGGCTCAAGAGACCGTAGGACCACCTTACAGGGTGGGTCAGGACAGCGCTGTAAGTCACCTCCTATGTTGGTAAAGGTTGCCGTAAGGCGTACTATGGCTCTTCTTGAGTACTGCCCAACATACCTCACAAGATCCCACCTGAGTTCGGTTTTTATATCCGGAAGTAAGGGTGGTCGAAGAGGCTTTAGTCTTTCAACTTCAGGTTTCGGTGGAATCTGCTTCGGATTAATCTTGTGTTGTAATGCGGGAATCTTCCCTGCAAAACATATCCCTGACAGTACTACAAAGATGATAGAAAGAATTACTAACCTCTTCATAATCCACCTCCTGTTTAATTTTGTTCTCTCCCCGCTCTTTCCTTTCTGAAGAGCAGAGAGTGTAAAATCAAGGCAGCCCGAACCCAGCGGTCTGCTGGTTGTTGTTCTCGTCGGTCTCGCAGATCCAGTTCTCGTAATCCAGGGTTACGCGGTACTTTCTGGCCGTGCCCGCGGGAAAGGCGTCGTAAAACACCACCTCCCTTTCCTCGTCCCTATCCATGCCGGGAACGATTATCCTCTTGACGGGTCTATACCGCCCCCTTGGATAGTCCATGCCCTCGAGAAGCACCGGAAAGGCCCCGCCGTGTCCCCGGCCCCGGGTGGTGAGACAGAACCGGGTGGGAACATAACGGTTCTTGATCTTCACCCTTATTCGGACCCGCTGCTTCTCCTTTAAGCCCGGGGGAAGAACGGGGCCCACCGGCTCCACCGTAATTCCCCTCCAGCCTCCCTTGACGGTGAGATCGGGCTTGAGCCGCACCGGGGGACCTACCGGACCTACCGCGCCGGTGCACTTGAGGCTGATCTCTACCCGGCGGGAAACCAGTCTGACCGGAGAGACGATCTCTATGGCCTCCCAGCCCTTGAAGTCCCGGTTCAGGGTCCAGCGGTCCTTTATCTCCCACTCCATGTAATCGGGCCCCTCGGTGAAGGGAAGCGCGGCGGTCTCGTAAATCCGTGAACGGGTCCCGTCGCTTCGCACGAACCGGTAACGAAGCTGCCGGCGGGCCCTTATCCGGGCGGTGAAGACGAAGGTGTGGGGACAGGTCCCCTCCACCCGGGCCTGGTCCACTCCAAAATCGAGCGCCAGGACCACGGGCCTTGCCGGACGGGGATTCTGCGGAAAGGGCCCTCTTCCGTAGGAAAGCCCCGAAAGCAGGAAAAACAAAAGCGTAATCATCAGCATTTCCCTCATGGTCATCCTCCCAGATTTTTTTGTTTTTATTAGTGCCCTTCTCCTTCCTTTTGGTTCAAATTTTTTATGGCTATCCCAATAAGAAATGGACCCCGAAATCTGGACAGCGTGGTAAGGTGAAACATGCTCTCGAAATGGAAAAGGCGGGCCGGGAGTACCTGCCCCCGGCAAGTCTTTGTATACCGGAAGATATGAGGAAGAGATTCGGAGGCTACAGGCCAAAATCGGGGAACTGGTGGTGGAGCGATTTTTAGCCGAAATCTCAGGAGAAGTTGAGCCTGGAGGAAGAAGTGATATGGGCCCCGAAATTTGGACCACCTGGAATGTTAGGGTCTTTACCTACCGCTGTCATTTTCTGAACCACCCTCCCTGTGAGTATACCTTCTGGAATTCCCTGGAGCGAAACTCAGGACCATCGTCCCGCCTTATCTCCTCCGGTGGCCCATAATGCCGGCATAAATGGTCAAAGTACTCCGCACCCATCTTCCCATCTATCCTTCTGTCCCACCACGCTCCCAGAAAAAATCGGGTAGCCTCGTCCATGACCTGAAAGATCCGGAACTTTTCCGTCAGCTAACCGTTCCTCCTTGAAGTCCATGCTCCATCGTTTCAGAGGCTTCCTGGCAACCTCAATGGGAAAAGCTTCTTCCGTTCTCGGGGTCTGCCGCCAGCCTCGCTTCTTGCGAGGACAAAGACTGGTTGGCCAGTTTTTCTTCGTAAAAAGCCTTTTTTCTCCGATAGAAGTAAGAGGACTTGGATAGAGAAAACCCGCGGTATTTTTTGCGCCACCGGTAGATGGTCTCGCGATACACCGTATTTTCTTGCGATAGCGGCTACGGAGTTACCGGGACTGTCGGCCTCGGCCAGGATTCTGATGATCTGGTCGATAGTAAACTTTTTCATGGCTCACCTCCATTATTTTGAGTTGCCATTCCTATAAATCCTAACATCTCGGGTGGTTCGAAAAATGGGGAGCAGGTCATGGATGGCGCGGTGAGCCAGGCCCAGGTGTTTGAAGAGCCAGGAGAAGAATTCCTGAGGGACATGGAGTTCCTCTAGAAATTTTTCGGTAAAGAGGTTATCTTGCTTCATAGGTGTACCTCCTGTTTTAGATTTTTCATTTTGCTCGGGGGGTCCCTCCGGCAGGAGAGGCTACCCATTATCTCTTAATACCCGGACACAAAAATTTGAGTACCACCGGGGAGGATGGATGCCTTTTAAGTTCAGACCGCTTGAGATCCCGGATGTGATTCTGATCGAACCGAAGGTCTTCGGGGACGAGAGGGGTTTTTTCATGGAAACATACAAGGCTTCGGAGTTCAAGGCTAACGGGATACCCTATGATTTCGTCCAGGACAATCATTCTAAATCTCAGAAAGGCGTTTTGAGGGGACTTCATTATCAGCTCGAGCCCATGGAGCAGGGAAAGCTTGTAAGATGTATAAAAGGCAGAATATGGGATGTGGCGGTGGATATAAGAAAGGGTTCCCCGTGGTTCGGAAAATGGGTGGCGGTTGAGCTTTCGGAGGAAAACAGGTTGATGCTATGGATTCCTCCGGGGTTTGCGCACGGTTTCGTGGCCCTTGAAGAGGGGACGGAGATCCTCTACAAGGTTACGAAGGAATACGCCCCCGAGCTTGACAGGGGAATAATATGGAACGATCCGGATCTGGGTATAACCTGGCCGGTGAAGGAGCCCATTCTTTCGGAAAAGGACGGGAATCTTCCTCGATTGAGGGAGGCTGAGGTTAACTTCGTTTACCGGAGGGGCCGATGAGGGTGCTGGTGACCGGTGGGGCGGGGTTTATTGGAAGCGATCTGGTGAGGAGACTTCCGGGAGAGGGTTTTCGCGTCTCGGTGGTGGATAAGCTCACCTATGCCGGGGATCCGAGGCGCATAGAGGAGGTCAGGGACAGGGTCAGTTTTTATCGGCAGGATATCGTCGATTTTGAGGGCCTCGAAGGGGTGTTCGAAAGGGAGCGGCCGGAGGTGGTGGTGCACTATGCGGCCGAGACCCATGTGGATCGAAGCATTCTTGATCCCGACGCCTTCGTGAAGGCCAATGTGATCGGAACCTTCAATCTCCTGAGGCTTTCCCTGAAGTACGGGGTTCGGAAGTTCGTGCACATATCCACGGACGAGGTTTACGGAGAACTTCCGCTGGACGGCGACCTGAAGTTCGTGGAGGATTCCCCTCTCAGACCCAATTCTCCCTATTCGGCAAGCAAGGCTTCGGCGGAGATGTTGGTGAGGGCCTTCGTGGAAACCTACGGCCTGCCGGCGGTGGTAATCAGGGCCTCGAACGCCTACGGTCCCTGGCAATATCCCGAGAAACTGATCCCGCTCTCCGTGGCCAGGCTCCTTTCGAATGAGAAGATCCCCGTTTACGGGACGGGACGGAATGTGCGGACCTGGCTTTTCGTGGAGGATTTTACCGAGGCGGTTTTGAAGGTCATAGAGAAGGGACGGGAGGGTGAAATCTACAATGTGGGAAGCAACGAGGAAAAGAGGAACCTGGAGGTGATAAGGAAACTTCTGGAATTGCTGAATAAATCGGAAGAATTCATAGAATTCGTGCCGGACAGACCGGGACACGACCTCAGATACGCGGTTGATATCACGAAAATCCGGAGGGAACTGGGCTGGAAGCCGAAGGTGGATTTCGAGGAGGGATTGCGACGCACCGTGGAATGGTATCTGGAAAATAGAGACTGGCTCCTGGAGAAAAAGAGGGAGGTCGAGGCCTTTGTGGCCAGACTGAGGGACGAGTTTGCGAGGATGTCGTGAGAATAGCTCTTCTGGGCGCCAGGGGGCAGCTGGGGAGCGAGCTGGTTAAAACGAGGCCGGAGGGGGTGGAGCTTTTCCCTCTTACCAGAAGTGAGGTGGATGTTACGGACGGCAAGCGGGTTGATGCGCTACTTTCGGAGGTGAGGCCGGATCTAATTCTCAACGCCACCGCTTATGTTAAGGTGGATCAGGCCGAGGACGAGCCGGAGAAGGCCTTTGCGGTCAACGCCGTTGGGGTCAAGAATCTGGTGGATGTCTGCCTCAAAACGGGTTCCGTTCTGGTTCACATCAGCACCGACTATGTGTTTGACGGGAAGAAAGGAGAGATCGGGAAACCGTATACCGAGGAGGATCGGCCAAATCCGATAAATATTTACGGCATCTCAAAGTATGCGGGGGAGCTCGTGGTTCGGAATTACCTCGAACGCTATTACATAGTGCGCGTGGCCGGTCTTTACGGCAGGGCCGGGACCAGCGGAAAGGGGGGAAATTTCGTCTATACGATCCTTCGAAAGGCCCGGGCCGGCGAGCCCTTAAGGGTGGTGAACGACACCTTCGTGTCTCCCACCTACGCCCTGGATGCCGCCCGAAAAATATGGGAAATTATTCTCGATGAGAGACCCTACGGCACTTATCATGTGACCAACGGGGGATGGTGCAGCTGGTACGAATTTGCGTGCAGGATTCTGGAGTTCGCCGGGCTTGAGGCGGAGATAAGGCCGGTGAAACACACGGAGTTTCCGACCAGGGCCAGGCGCCCGCTCTGGAGCCCGCTCGAGAGCGTGAGGGGCGTGGCGATGAGGCCCTGGGAGGAGGCCCTCCGGGACTTCATCCGGGAGATCGTATGAAATATCTTCTTCTGGCCTTTCTGGGGAGCACTATCCTCAATGTGCTGGTCATTCGCCTGTTTCGTCTGGAGGCGTTCTGTGATTCCTGCGAAGGGGTACAGAAGTTTCACCGGGGTTCGGTGCCCCGGGTGGGAGGGGTGTGCATCTATCTCGCGCTGTGGGGGGCAGGGGGGCTCTTCGCCCTGGCGGGAAAGCCCTTCGCCCGGGAGTTCCTCCTTTTTCTGGTTGCGGCCCTTCCGGTCTTCCTGAGCGGGCTTGCGGAGGATGTTACCAAGGGGGTGGGACCGGGATGGCGACTGCTTGCGGGCTTTCTCTCCGGGGCCCTGGCCTGCCTCCTGGTTTCGGCCCGGATACCCCGGGTGGAGGTGCCGGGGTTCGACCTCCTCCTCCGGCACCCCTGGTTTTCCCTCCTCTTTACCGCCTTTGCCGTGGCCGGGGTGAGCCACGCCTTCAACATCATCGACGGCTTCAACGGCCTGGCCTCCGGGGTGGCCATGATGGTCTTCGGAGCCTACGCCTATGTGGCTTTCCTGCTTCACGACCAGTTTCTGACCTATCTGGGGCTGGTGATGCTCTTTGCCACCCTGGGCTTTTTCCTCTGGAATTATCCCTTCGGGTTCATCTTCCTGGGAGACGGCGGGGCCTATCTCCTGGGTTACGGCGCCGCGGTCTGCGGGGTGCTGCTGGTGGCCAGACATCCGCAGGTGTCCCCCTGGTTTCCGCTGGTGCTGGTAATCTATCCGGTGTGGGAGACCCTTTTCTCCATTTACCGTAAAAAATTTTTGAGGGGGATTTCCCCAGCCTTTCCAGACGGGCTACACTTTCACATGTTGATTTATAAAAGATTGGTCAAACTTACCTTCGGGAGCGAGCTGGAGGCCCTTAAAAGAAACGCCTTCACCTCCCCCTATCTGTGGATTATGCAGCTCGTGTGCGTGGGGCCGGGGGTGCTTTTCTGGAGGAATACGACGGTGCTCGTGCTCTTCGTCCTCGGCTTTGTGGCCTTTTACACCTGGCTTTACTTTCGGATCGTGCGGTTCAGAACCCCCGGGTTTTTGAGAAAAATTTTCGTACGAGGAGGTTGAGATGGCCTACTTTTATCGAAAAGAGGACATAGTTTTCGGCCCTCATCCCAGGTTCGAGGGGGTGGGGTTCGCCCTGCTGGTGGACAGGGCCAGGGATCCGCGGCTCAGCGTCTCCATGCTGGAGATAGAACCCGGCGTGGAGATACCGGTTCACACCCACGATACCCAGGCGGACTCCATCTATGTGCTTTCCGGAGAGGGGGAGGCGTATCTCGATGGAGTCTGGCGCAGGATCGGCCCCGGGGACTACATTCTCGTTCCCCCTGGGGAGGAACACGGGGTGAGGAATACCGGCACCGAGCCGTTGCGGCTTTTCATCGTGCACGCGCCCCCGCTCTTTTAGGCGCGGTTTTTTCCGGGTTCTATGAACTTCTCGGCCACTTCCACCACAAAGCGGGCCTCTTCTATGGCCTGTAGGGCGTCCTCCCGCGTGTACTCCTCGGTGGGGATAAAGTCCACATCCCCGTAAAAGGCCAGTTCCCTCTCCTTCCGAAGGCGTCTGGAGATGCGGGCCAGTTCCGGGAGGTCCTCCCGGATCTCCTCGGGAAAGAGGTGCCGGTTATCGAGAAGAATCTTTCCCACATCGTGCCATCGGGGAGGATCTATGCCCGCCTCCCTGAGCATGGCCTTTTCGGCCAGTTCCACTAATCTCCTGAGCCTCCCGCACCACATCGGAGTAGTCCTCCTCCTCCTCCTCCAGAAGTACGGGAAGAATCTTCAGTCTCTTTTGGGCCTTAAAAAGATAACTCTGGGCCAGGGATAGGTTGGTCACAGCTCAATGACCTCCCCCGGACGATAATCCGGTTTGAGGATCCAGTAACGGGAACCTCCCCGCTGCACCCGTCGGGCCCCCAGGCGTTTCAACCGGTCCCTCAATTCCGCGAGGTAGTTTCTCAGGAAGTCCTTTTCGTCGTAAAGAATAAGGGCCTCCTCCGTAAGATCCAGAAAGAGAGGGCTACCGAGCCTCACCTCCTCCGGGGTCTTTATTACCGGTGAAATCTCGGGAAGGAAGTGTTCTTTCCTTTCCAGGGGTTCCTCCACCCCTTCTATGAACTCCTCCACCCGGGCCCGTCTTCCCCGGGGAAGATCCCGAACCACCAGAAGGAGATCCACATCGGAGTCCGGGCGAAAGGTCCCTCGCGCCACCGACCCGAAGACCGCAAGGGAAACCAGCCGTTTGCCGTAATAACGCTTTATCTCCTCGGCCAGGCGTTCCAGAAAGCGAAAGTAGAGCTCGCGATAGTTCATGTTTTTTATATAACTCGCGGGAAGGACTTTTCAAAGTTGCTCCGGACCGTCCGGGCCCGGGGAGGCGAAGTGATCGAAGCCCGTAGG
This sequence comes from Thermosulfurimonas sp. F29, assembly GCF_019688735.1. NCBI lineage: Bacteria > Pseudomonadati > Thermodesulfobacteriota > Thermodesulfobacteria > Thermodesulfobacteriales > Thermodesulfobacteriaceae > Thermosulfurimonas > Thermosulfurimonas sp. F29. Next base: position 419,488 of record NZ_JAIFYA010000002.1, on the reverse strand, counting down.
GGAGAGAAGACGGTCTCCGAGGAAGATTCCGGGCTCGGGAGAGATTTCCCCCAAGGGAAGGACGCGGGGGGCCAGATCCCTGAGCCGGGATTCCTTCTCGGGGGGCACGGTGAAAAGGAGGGCGTAGTCCTCCCCACCGGATAGGGCTTCCTCCAGGGTGGCCCCATCGGCCACGGGTATGTCTCTCAGACGGGCCCCCACCCCGTTTATCCTGCAGAGACGGGAGAGGTCCAGAAGGAGACCGTCGGAGAGGTCCATCATGGCGGTGGGAAGTCCTTCCCCGGCGAGGGTACGGCCCAGCTCCACCTCGGGTTCCGGGAAAAGGTGGGCTTTTTTTAGATCCTTCGGGGGATCCCGCCCCTCTCTGAAGTACCGCAGGGCCGCGGCCGCGGCCCCGAGAGGCCTCGAAACATAGATGAGATCCCCCGGCCGCGCCCCCCGGCGCAGGATCGGTCTTTCCGCCCGGCCCACCAGAAAGAGCCCGGCCCAGAGCTCCCGGCTTCTCACCGTGTCGCCACCGACGAGCCGCGCCCCGAAGGTCTCAAGGGCCTCATTAAGCCCCCTATAAAATTCCCTGACGAAGTCCTCCTCCGGGGGGGAGGAAAACCCCAGAATGAGGAGAGCCCACTCCGGCGTGCCCCCCATGGCGGCTATGTCGCTGAGATTCACCGCCGCAAGCTTGAACCCTAGGGCATAGGGGGAGAAGTATCCCCTGTGGAAGTGGACACCCTCCACCAGGGCGTCCGCGGTGTAGAGGCGAAAAAAATCCGCCTCCTCTACCACGGCACAGTCCTCGTCCCTGGCCCAGACCTCTCCCTCTTTTTCGTAAAGAAAAGTCTTTACGAAGGAGAGGAAACCCTCTTCGGTCATCTCTTTCCCGCAAGGAGCTCCCGTTCGCTGAAGAAGAAGGCTATTTCCCTGGCGGCGGACTCGGGACTGTCCGAGCCGTGGACGGTGTTTTTCTCCTTGTCGAGCCCGAAGGCCCTGCGAATGGTGCCCTCGGCGGCCTCGGCGGGATTGGTTGCTCCCATGATCTCCCGGCAGCGGGAGATGGCGTTTTCCCCCTCGAGGACCAGGGCCACGATGGGCCCCGAAGACATGTAGTCCGTGAGGCTGTCGAAGAAGGGTTTGTCCCTGTGGACGCTGTAGAACTCGGCGGCCTCCTCCTTGGTAAGGCGTAACATCTTCAGGGCCACCACCCTGAGCCCCGCCTTCTCAAAAAAACGAATAACTTCTCCAACCAGATTCCGGGAAACACCATCGGGCTTGATTAAAGAGAGCGTCCGCTCCATAAACCTCCTCCTTTCCTCCCGAAATTTTTGCTCTTTCCCATACCAGAAATTTGGGGACTTGTCATGATGTCCGTTTTTTGTTATTAGCCCTTAAAGTTTTGGAAAAAGGGGGGCTGAGGTTTGTCAGGGCGAAAAGGTGCGTCCTCTTTGCGTGAACGTTTGGACAGGCGCCTGGCCAGATTGCTCGGGAGGGCATATTCATGGCCTCTTTCAAGGGTTCATCGAGAAATTCTTAAGTCCCTCAAAGAATTTACCGGAAGTGAATTTGCAGCCATAGGTCTCTGGGATGAACACAAGAAATGCTGGTATTTTCCGGATTTTTCCGATCCTCTTTACAAGGATTGCAAGCTGGGTGGAGTGACCAGACTCAGGCGACTTAGAGGAGTGTTTGAAAAGGCTCTGAATGAGGGGAGTACTTACATAAGCAATCATCTGGAAAGAGATCCACACTACAGGGGCATTCCTCCGGGACATGTACCCATCAAGAGGATTGCCATTCGGCCGATTCTCCGGGGAAAAAAGCCCCGTGGAATTCTGGTGGTAGCCAATGCTCCTCAAAAATATGGTCGTTACGAGAAAGAGGCCCTGGAAAAGATTGCCTGTCTGTATGCACTCTTTCTGGAGGCCCGGGGGCGAGAGAACGATCTGTATCCGGGAAATTTTTTCTTCGAAAACGGTATCGTGGAAACCCAGAGAGCCAAAACGCTGAATATTCTGGTGGGCAATCTGGCCCACAAGTTTAACAATCTATTAAATGTGATCTGGGCCTCCCTTGAATTTACGAAAATGAAAAAGGAGAGATCCGGTCTTGAACCCTTTCTAAAGAAGGCCGAACTCGCCACCCAGGAACTCTCGCACTTGGTAAAGCAGCTTCTCCTTTATGCCCGGGGTGAATGTCTGGGGAAGAGACTGGTGAGGCTTCATGAATTTCTGCCGGAGGTCTTTCGTTTTCTGTCCACCATCCTTCCCCTGCACATAAAACTGATTACCCGGGTGCCCCGAAATCTTCCCGCGGTGCGCATTGATCCCATAGCCCTAGAACATGTGCTGGTGAATCTGGTGGTGAATGCGGCGGAGGCCTACGGTAAAGAGCCGGGCACGGTCACCATCAGGCTTGAGGTGACCGAGAACCACCGCCACCTGCGAAAGGCCCGGGGAAGGTACAGGGTGCGTCTTTGCAGCGGGGTCCCGGCGAGCCGGTGGGTGGCCATAAGGGTGAAGGACCGTGGGCCCGGAATTCCTCCCGAGGCCCTGGCCAAAATCACTGAACCCTTTTATTCCACCAAGGGGCTGGGGCGGGGGCTGGGGCTCGCCGCGGTGCGCAACATCGTCTGGGCCCACGACGGATGCCTTTCCATATATTCCCGTCCCGGAGAGGGCACCCTTTTCAAGGTCCTCCTTCCGGTAAACGGCGACGAAGAAGAAAGTGCGGAAAAGGAGTCCGGTCATGAAAATCCTTCTGGTTGATGACGAGACCCTGCTGGGAGAAACCCTGAGGGAGTTGCTCGAACTTGTCGGACACGAGGTCTTTTATACGGACCACGCCCGCAAGGCTCAGGATATCCTCCGGGAGAGGGGGCACGAGATAGAATTGGCTATCGTGGATGTTATTCTACCCGAAATAAGCGGACCGGAGCTGGTGGTCTGGATAAGAAAACACTATCCTCACATAAGGATCCTCTGCATCACCGGCTATACCCCCACGCCGGAGCCGGAACCCTGCGGCTCGGGAGTTCCCGTCCTCTTCAAACCCTTCGGACTGGAGGAATTGAAACCCTACCTGATGCACTGAATAGAGATCATCGGTATGAAGGGGGGGCGGGCCTGCAGGACCCGCCCCCGAGTCCTTTAGATGTCGAAGTAGAGATAGAACTCGTAGGGGTGCGGACGGAGCCGGACCTGATCGGCCTCGTTCTCCCGCTTGTACTTGATCCAGGTCTCGATAAGGTCCTCGGTGAAGACCCCTCCCTTGAGGAGAAAGTCATGGTCCTCCTCCAGGGCCTGGAGGGCCTCCTCCAAGGTGGCCGGAGTGGTGGGGATGTTCTTGAGTTCCTCCGGCGGCAGGCTGTAGAGATCCTTGTCCATGGGGTCACCGGGATCAATCCGGTTCTCGATACCGTCGAGAGCCGCCATCAGCATGGCCGCAAAAGCGAGGTATCCGTTACAGGAGGGATCCGGGGTCCGGAACTCAATACGCTTGGCCTTGGGATTGGGGCTGTACATGGGAATCCGGATGGCCGCGGAACGGTTCCGGCTGGAGTAGCAGAGGTTTACCGGGGCCTCAAAGCCCGGGGTGAGCCGTTTGTAAGAGTTGGTGGTGGGATTGGTGAAGGCGCAGATGGCCCGACAGTGTTTCAGGATTCCACCGATGGCGTAGAGGGCGATCTCGGAAAGCCCCGCATACCGATCACCGGCGAACACATTGGTGTCTCCCTTCCAGATGCTGAAATGGGTATGCATACCGGAACCGTTGTCCCCGAAGATGGGTTTGGGCATGAAGGTCACGGTCTTGCCGTGCTTGTAGGCTACATTCTTGAGGATGTACTTGAACCACATGAGGTTGTCGCCCATTTTGACCAGCGGAGCGAACCGCATGTCGATCTCGGCCTGACCGGCTGTGGCCACCTCGTGGTGATGACACTCCACTTCAATGCCCACCTTCTGAAGGTAGAGGGTCATCTCGGTGCGCATGTCCTGAAACTTGTCCGAGGGCGGCACCGGGAAGTATCCCTCCTTGTGCCGGGGCTTGTAGCCCAGATTGGGGTTTTCCTCTCGACCGGAGTTCCAGATGCCCTCTATGGAGTCCACGAAGTAATAACTGTAGTTGGCCGCGGAGTCGTAGCGAATGTCGTCAAAGATGAAGAATTCCGCCTCGGGGCCAAAGTAGGCGGTGTCGCCGATACCCGTGCTCTTGAGATAGGCCTCGGCCTTCTGGGCCACATACCGGGGATCCCGGGAATAGGGCTCCCGGGTGATGGGATCCACCACATTGCATATAAGGGTTAGGGTGGGAACCTCGAAGAAGGGATCCAGCACCGCCGTGGCGGGATCCGGGACCACGATCATGTCGCTTTCGTGGATCTCCTGCCAGCCCCGGATGGAGGAACCGTCGAAACCGAATCCCTCCTCAAAGGACTCCTCGGTGAGCTGCTCGATGGGCACGCTGAAGTGCTGCCAGATACCGGGAAGATCCAGAAACTTGAGATCCACCATCTTCACACCGTTCTTGCGGGCAAACTCCAGTACCTCCTTGGGCGTCATGACGCAACCTCCTTTAGTTTTTTTTGGATTTTTTGGCACAACTCCTCGGCCTCTCCGGCCGAGAGCTTTTCCCCCTCCCGGGTCTGGAGATAGAGGATCTGGGCCGACATGTCCTCCTTCTCCGAAATCAGGGCCTTACCGATCACGAAACCGCTTTGCGTGATTATAGTAGCGATCTTATAAAGAAGGAAGGGGTCTTCCGGGGTATATATTTCCAGCAGAGTATAAAAATCCGAGGTTTTCTGGTCCAATTTAATTTCCACTCCGTTTTTCCATTTTATTTTGGGTCCTAAATGCAAAAAAGTTCCGGACTTGCGGGCCATAAGGTCGGAAAGATTGACTCTTCCTTGAAAAATTTCGGACAGAAGGGAACGCCAGGTTTTAAGGTCCGCCTCGGGGAGAAGGGGTTCCAGCCGGAATTCGTCCACCGCCACCCCCTGAGGCCAGGTGAAGGCCCGGACCCGGCGAATACGAAAATCCGCTGCCAGGAGCGAGCCGCAGAGATCCGCAAGGAGTCCGGGGCGATCACGGCAGACTACAAAGAGGCTGCGGCCATCCTGAAGCACAAGCTCCTCGGCTACAAAATCAGAATTTTCCTGGAGAAATCGGATTACCAGCTCGCAAAGACGAACCAGAATCGGGAGTTCATAGATCTCGAGCTGGTGAAGGGGCACACTCCAGGCAATATCCCCCGGGGTTTTCCGGAGAAGAGTTTCCTTTTTGACCGCCAGATTTGTGGTTTCCCGACTTTCCAGAAGCTTACGGACCTTCTGGTAAAGCTCTTCCAGGAGCTCGGCCTTCCAGGAGGTAAGGGCTTTCGGACCGGTAGCCCGGGCATCGGCGAGGGTAAGAAGATAAAGGGCGGCCAGCCTTTCGGGAGTCCTGACCTTCAGGGCAATTTCCTCGGAAACCCTTTCCTCGGCAAGATCCCGGCGGAGAGCCGTGTCTATGAGAAGCAGATGGTTCCCGATGAGAAAACTTACTTCCTCGCCGGATTTTTTGTCCAGGCCGAACCGTTCGATTATATTCAGGGATTCCCGGGCCCCCACCGCAGCGTGATCCGGCTTCCCCTTGGCAATGTCGTGAAGTAAGGCGGCCAGGTAAAGCTCCCGCCCCCTCGCCGCCACCTTTTCCCACAGTTCCGGCCTTTCCTCTTTCAGGGAATGCAGCGCATCCACAGTGAGAAACAGATGCTCATCCAGGGCATAGAGGTGATAGAGATCGTACTGTACCTTGCCATGAATCCGGCGAAATTCCGGGATAAGGTAGTAAAGAATTCCGGTGGAGCGTAAATTCCTCAGCATGGTAAGGCTGAAAGGCTCGGCGAGCAGGAGGGGAAAGGCCTTCCGGAGTTCCGAGATTTCCTCCTCCCGAAAACTTCGTCCGCGGAGATACTTCTTTAAATGTCGGTCAAAGGAAAGACCCCTGCGGGCCTGGCTCTCGAAGATGCGCTTTAAAAAAGCGGGGCTCGGGACCGGAGCCTCGAAGCGAATTTTTCTCGAATTTTCCGGGAAAAAGAGGTCTTCCACGGCATCGATAAGATCTTCCACCCCTTCTTTTATCACGGCAAAGGCCCGGAATAGATCCGAAATGAAGTTTTCGGTTCCGGTGCGATCCGGTGTATATCCCAGACAACGGGCCAGTTCCGGCTGATATTCCATAAAAAGACGATCTTCTTTCCTCTGACAGAGATGGTGCAGGTTTTCCCTTACCCTTCTCACGAAAGATATAGCCTCGGAAATACGCCGGGCCTCCTCGGGAGTGAACAATCCTGTACGCACCATGTCGGAAAGATCTTCCACCCCGAACACAATCTTTCCCACCCAGATAAGGAACTGGTAATCCCGAATCCCCCCGGGTCCGTCCTTTAGATGGGGCTCAAGGAAGTAGATTTCCTCCCCCAGGCGCTTCAGCCGGGCCTCCCGGAATTTTCTGAGGCGGAGATAGATTTCCTTGGCCCTTCCGGCGACAAGCCTTCGGAATCCCTCCGTAAGTTCCCGGAAGAGGGGCTCGGCTCCGTAGACCAGCCTTGCGAAAAAAAGGGCGGTTAGAAAGGTGGGATCCTCCAGGGCAAAGTGCAGGGCCTCCTCAGGGGTGAATATCCGGTAGGTGACCTCAAAGCGATAGTCCCACAGGGGATAGATCAGACGCTCCACGAAAAGGGAGAGATCCTTTTCCGGAAGTCCGGTATGGAGGAAGAGCAGGTCCACATCCGAACCCGCACAGAGATATCCCTCGCCGTATCCTCCCAGGGCCACCAGGGCCACCCGCTCACGCAGATCCTCCCGTTCCCGGAAAAGAGGCTCCCATAACCTCCTGACGAAACGATCAAAGTAAAAACAGCGTTCTCTTTCTACCGGAGTTTCCGCGGTGCGAGCTTCCACCGGCACCCTTTTAAATAGCCTCCTCGCCTTTTTCTCCGGTGCGGATGCGGATGGCCTCCTCCACCGAATAAATAAAGATCTTACCGTCACCGATCTTACCGGTGCGGGCACTCCTAATGATGGCCTCCACCACTCGATCCACCATTTCGTCCGGAATCACAATCTCAATCTTTATCTTGGGTAAAAAGTCCACCACATACTCCGCCCCGCGATAAATTTCCTGGTGCCCCCTTTGACGGCCGAAACCCTTTACCTCGGTTACGGTCATGCCCTGAACCCCTACCTCCGTAAGAGCCTCCTTTACCTCCTCCAGCTTAAAAGGCTTGATAATGGCTTCGATCTTCTTCATTGTTCACCTCCTTCTCCGGAGTAAAATTTACATACAAGAGACATGCCAGACCGGAATTAGCAGGCCGGAAGCTCCTCTTCGTCGGAAAACCCCGAATTTTTCTTACAAAAATGTAAAGCGTCTAGATCTTTTTTGACATTTATGAGAGAATTTTTCTCCAGGGATTCGATATTGAGGATGAGTCCCTCCAGATAGAGTCGGGAATAATCCTCATTGCGGAAGGAAAAGAGGTATCCTTCGCGGAGGAGATGGGGTTTTAGGTGTGGCAGGCAGGCCCGTCTGAAGGTTTCGGCGCGCAGGTATTCCTCGGCTATCAGGCCTTCCTCTCCGGGGGTTTTTTCCAAGAGCAACCAGGGTTCAATCCGATCGCGCGGAACACACCCCACGAGCGTGAGCCCGGAGACCTTCCTGGGAGTGTGTTTTCCGGAAAACCTGATGTAAAGCCTCCCCTCCCCATCGAAGAGGAATTCCTTGAAGGGAGCTTTTGGACCGAAGAGGGGGTAGGGTAGTCGATATTTGAGGGAGAGGTCAAACACCTTGATTCGCAGCCTCCGGGGAGGAGGAGAAATCAGGTGTCCCTCCCGGGCACGAACCAGGAGGTTTTCCCAGAAGGCCTCCTCCAGATGATCCCTCTCCCGAAAGGCCCGTCCCAGTCGCAGGGCCATTTCCTCAAGCTGATTTTTCAGGCTCCTGCGGGAGAGGCGTTTGATATAGGCCTTGCGCCATCTGCGGAAGGATTCCGGATTTTTGGAGAGGTTGAGGGCTTCGAAGGCCAGGTTAAGCTCAAGGGCTTTTTCGCCGGAGCCCGAGGAGAGATCAGGATGATGGACCTGCTGGAGAGCACGATAACAGGCCCTCACCAGGCGAAAGAGATTTTCCTCGTCCAGCTCCTTCACTATTTTCGGGGAAAGTCCCAGTATCTCAAACGGATTGCGCCGCATACCGGTACCATTTTACGGTCTTGTAACGAAATTTCCAAGCCTCCGAATTGCCTCATTTAAAAATCTGCTCGAAAACCTTTAACCTCCTCCCCAAAGCATCCTCCAGGGGAGGAGAATTATGCCCGATAAGGAGTTTGACCTCGTGGCCGATCCCAACCGCCATCATCTTCTCAAGTGGTCTCAGGATTGTCGGGTGGGAGAAGCACCGGACGGTAGCCCGAAGATATTTTTGGCTATTTTCGGTATGATTATGATAAGGAGGAAGGCCTGGAGGTTCCGGAGGTCTTTCAGCCTTCAGTGAAGCTGATTGAGAAGAGGCGTATAGGGAGCAAGGTTAAGAAGATTTACGAGGAGCCGAAGACGCCGTACGAGAGGGTACCGGAGCATCCGGCCATCCCGGGAATCCCATTTCAAATAGATTTTCTCGTGAGGCAATTAGGATTTCAATTTTAACACCAGCTGATCTCCGCTCACTTCAATCTCTGCCCTTCCGGAGCAGATCCCGGAAAACAGAACGCCCCATAAAGGGGTGAGACCAAATTCTCCGAGAGCTTAATCGGTACTCAAGCTATGATATTGACAGATACCCAAAGCCTGAGTACATTGAAGTTGCAAAGGGAGGAAGGGAATTTTTTATTTCTATCTTTAGAAGGTAGCGTCCCCGTCGTCTAGCCAGGTCCAGGACACCGGCCTTTCACGCCGGCAACCCGGGTTCAAATCCCGGCGGGGACGCCATTTTTTTATTTAGTAATTCTTAGCATAATAACTCGATAACTTCCCCGAAGGCGATCCTTATCATCACGCCAGGGAGTCTCCACCGCGGCCACAAGGTTTCCGTCCGGGGATACGGCCAGGTGAAAAAAGCAATTTCCTGAAGTAGGGAAGTATCCAGAAAGCCTTTCAAGCCCTCCGCCCGAGCGGTGCAGATCGAAAACCAGCACTCCGAACTGATGAATCCGGACTCCGGCCCGGCGAAAAGCCCCGGTAGCCACGGCCAGAGTTCGGCCATTCCGGGAGATCGCCAGGCCCTGAAGCCTTAACGGGGAAATAAAACGCCATATTATCCTTCCGGTTGCGGGGTCAATGGCCCACAGGGTACGGGCCGCAGGATGCGGTCCGGCTGGCCGATCCACGGAAAGGGGCATTCCATAAGGCAAAGTGCTCTCCCCGGTCACCACATAAAGGTCCCCCTCAGGACCAAAAAGTCCATATCCCACCGTAGCCGCCACCGGTAGCCCACCCAGAATGATGGGAGTGGCCAGAGACACAAGGCGAATTCTCTTTTCGGCGAGATCGAAAATGAAAAGCCTTCCGTCCGAAAGTCCCAGGGCTACGAAACGCCCCCCGGCAGATACCGCCACCGATTCCCAAGCCGCAACCCGGTCAAAATATGGTCTGAGAGGTTTGAGGGAATAGCGCCATAGTTCCCTGCCGTCCCTTCCGGAAAGAATTATCAGACTCTGAGGAGGTGGCCCCTCCAGATCCTTGTCCTCGGGGGCTTCTGAGGGAAGCAGGGAAACCACGGCCACCGTCTCACCCGAAAGACTGCTATCGGCATAGATAAGAGTTACCGGAGCCGGTCCTCTGGGGGGATAGGCCCATAAAAGTTCCCCCTGAGGACTCAGATGATAAAGCCGCGAACGCCTGCGCCAGGCACGAACCTTTCGATCATACCAGGAATGGAGTGCAAGCACCAGAAGACTTCCGTCCGGAAGTACCTTGAGACGATAAATTCCCGGGAGGCGATATATCCCGTAAATATCTCCCGGAGCCGGCGGTTGTCCTCGAAGAAGGTCTCCGGCGGTGGAGCGACACCAGAAGGTCTTTTTCCCGGAAAGCGCCAGGGCACAGATGCGTCCCTCAGGTCCCTGAAGACCGTAGTAAAGCATGCGACCTTCAGAGGAAAAGGCCACACGTTTCACCATGGCCTCCGGAATTTTTCGACGGAGGAGAACCTTTCCGTTCCGCGTGTCAAAGAGAAGGAGCCGGCCGTCGAATGTCCCCAGAGCCAGCAGTCTACCATCCGGAGAAAAGGCCAGATGGGCATCCGGAGAGTGGCCGGCACGAACATAAAAGCCGGCCTCTCCCAGCGGGTAGTCCCAGAGAAGCCTTAGCCCGAAAGCTTCCCTCCCCTCCCCCCGAACCGGGCCGGTAAGGAGGAGCACAAAAAACAGGAACAGAACCCATACTTCCAGAAAACTCGATCGCCGATTAGGGTTTAGGATATGCGCATCAGGGTGCTTGCTGCCGAAAGTCTGGGGGTACGCTCCATGTGCGTGGAGGTGGAGTGCAGGGAGACGCGTCTTCTGATAGATCCCGGAGCAGCTCTGGGACCGCGTAGGTACGGACTTCCTCCAGATCAGATGGAATGGAGACGGCTTCATACGCTTCGGGAGCGCATCCGCAAAAGGCTTTCTCTTGCCGATACGGTAATTATTACCCATTATCACTTTGACCATTATACCCCGGACTGGGCGGAAGATCTGCGGGGAAAAAGGGTACTCATCAAGGACCCGGTAAGGAACATAAATCGCAGCCAGGCCCGTCGGGCGGCGGAATTCGTGAAGCGTCTCAGCATGGCCGGGGTGCAATGGGAGGTGGCTGAGGGCCGAAGACTCAGGCTTCCCGGGGTGGAGGTACACCTTTCCGGTCCTCTCTGGCATGGCCCGGAAACCCGTTTCGGCTGTGTGATGGCCGTAGCCGTAAAGGAAGGGGGAGAAAGTTTTCTCCACACTTCGGATGTTTCCGGGCCCGTACACCCGGAAATTCTTGATTTTATAAAAAAAGTGAGGCCAGAGGTACTTCTCGTGGACGGGCCATCCACCTACCTAGGTCCACGCTACGGCCATGAAGCCCTGAGTGTGTCCCGGCGCAACCTGATCTCCCTGGTGCGAGACATGGGGATTTCCATCCTTATTCTGGAACACCACCTTCTCCGGGATCTCGGATGGAGGAAATGGGCCGAGCCCATATTCGAGGCTGCAACCCAAAAGGGTACACTGGTATTTTCCGGCGCGGAATTCTCCGGAGAAAAAGAAACCCTGCTTGAAGCCGAGCGTAAAAAACGGTATCAAAAATAAAATCTCCATCACATGGGCCGGGCAGGATTCGAACCTGCGACTCCTGGCTTAAAAGGCCAGTACTCTGCCAGCTGAGTTACCGGCCCATGAGCAAATTCAAGACTAACTTTTTCTCCATAAATTGTCAAGATAGCGAATTGCCTCATTTAAAAATTTGCTCGAAAACCTTTAACCTCCTCCCCAAAGCATCCTCCAGGGGAGGAGAATTATGCCCGATAAGGAGTTTGACCTCGTGGCCGATCCCCAACCGCCATAATCTTCTCAAGTGGTCTCAGGATTGTCGGGTGGGAGAAGCACCGGACGGTAGCCCGAAGATATTTTTGGCTATTTTCGGTATGATACAGAGGGAGCCCTGGAGGTTCTGGAGGTCTTTCGGCCTTCGGTGAAGCTGATTGAGAAGAGGCGTATAGGGAGCAAGGTTAAGAAGATTTACGAGGAGCCGAAGACGCCGTACGAGAGGGTACCGGAGCATCCGGCCATCCCGGGAATCCCATTTCAAATAGATTTTCTCGTGAGGCAATTAGGCCTCCCGGACGGAAAAGGGGCAGGGGCCAGGTCTTATGATTTCTTGCGGGTGGTTCTGACTCGACTCGGTCTTTTCTTCCTGAGAAGACTCAGCTCCAGCACCTCGTCCAGGTGTTTTACCGGGATGAATTCGATTTTACGCCGGAGTTCAGGGGGAATGTCTTCGAGATCCTTCAGGTTCTTTTCCGGAAGAAGGACTTTATGGATTCCTTTACGGAGGGCGGCAAGGGATTTTTCCTTGATGCCTCCTACCGGTAGGACTCGTCCCCGGAGCGTGATCTCTCCGGTCATGGCCACATCGCGGCGTACCGGGCGTCTGGAAAGCGCCGAAATCATGGCTACCGCCATGGTTACTCCGGCGCTGGGGCCGTCCTTGGGAATGGCTCCGGAAGGAATGTGAATGTGAAGGTCGTACTTCTCGTAAAACCGGGCGGAAATGCCCAATTCCTTGGCCCGGGCCCGGATGTAGGATAGGGCGGCCTGGGCGCTCTCCTTCATCACCTCACCCAGCTGTCCGGTGAGGATCAGGTTGCCCTTCCCCTCCATTACCGTTACCTCAATGTAGAGGACCTCGCCTCCGTAAGGGGTCCAGGCCAGCCCGGTGGCCACCCCGATCTCGTCCTCCTCCTGAGAGAGTTCTTCCAGGTATTCGGGAGGACCGAGGTATTTGTGAAGGTTTCCGGAGGTGATCCGGAAGGGGCCCTTCTCACCCTCGGCCAGCCTCCGGGCCACCTTTCGGCAGAGGGCCGCCAATTTCCTTTCCAGCTCCCGTACCCCCGCCTCGGAGGTGTACTCCGAAATGACCCGAAAGATGGTCCGGTCGGAAAGGTGAAGATCCTTTTCCCTGAGACCGTGTTCACGGAGCTGCCGGGGGAGGAGATAGCGCCTGGCGATGACCAGTTTTTCCTCAGGGGTGTAACCGGAAAGGTAGATTACCTCCATCCGGTCGAGAAGGGCCGGGGGAATGGGATCGGTCATGTTGGCCGTGGCTATGAACATGACCTTGGAGAGATCGAAGGGAACGCCCAGGTAATGGTCCACGAATTCTTTGTTTTGTTCCGGGTCGAGCACCTCGAGAAGGGCCGCCGAAGGGTCTCCCTGAAAGTCCGCACAGAGTTTGTCCACCTCGTCGATCATGAAGACCGGGTTGTTCACGCCGGCCTGCTTGAGACCCTGGATGATGCGTCCGGGGAGTGCTCCCACATAGGTGCGCCGGTGTCCCCGGATCTCGGCCTCGTCCCGTACTCCGCCCAGAGAGACCCGCACGAACTTGCGTCCCAGGGCCCGGGCTATGGAACGCCCCAGACTGGTCTTCCCCACCCCCGGAGGCCCCACGAAACACAGGATGGGGCCCTTGGCCCTGGGATTGAGCTTCTTCACCGCAAGGTACTCAAGGAGCCTTTCCTTGATCTTTTCCAGGTTGTAGTGATCCTCGTCAAGAATCCTCTTGGCCTCTTTGAGATCCAGTCGATCCCGGGTGCTCTTGCGCCACGGAAGTTCGATGAGCCAGTCGAGGTAGGTGCGAATCACCGTGGCCTCGGCGGTGTCCGGATGCATCATTTCGAGACGGGAAAGCTGTTTTAGGGCCTCCTTTTCCACCTCCTTGGGCATCCGGGCCTTTCTGATCTTCTCCCGCAACTCCTCGATCTCGGCCTCGAGCTCGTCGGTTTCCCCCAGTTCTCGCTTGATGGCGCGGAGCTGTTCCCGAAGGAAGTATTCCCGCTGGGAACGGGCCATCTCTTCCTGGGCCTCGGTCTGGATCTTGGCCTGAAGGCTGGCGATCTCAAATTCGCGCTGGAGATACCTGTAAATCTTCTTGAGACGCTCCAGGCCTTCGTAAGTCTCTAAGAGATCCTGGGCCTCGGAGATTTTGAAACGCACATGGGCCGCGACAAGATCGGAAAGTCGGCCGGGTTCCTCCACCGAGGCGAGAAGGGCCGAAAGATCCGGGTTGAGGAGGCCGCGAAGGGCGAGCACCTTTTCCGCGGTCTCCCGCACCGAACGCATAAGAGCCTCGGCGTCCACGGAAAGGGTCTCGGGTTCCTTTTCCCGGATCGGGGTAATGCGAACCCGGAAAGAGGGCTCGGTCTCCAGGAATTCGTCCACCTCCACCCGGGCCAGCACCTGAACCAGCACCTTGAGCCGATCCTCCGGGAGCTTGAAGGTGCGAATAATGAGGCCCACCACCCCTACCCGAAAAAGTCCCTCCGGAGGGGGGTCTTCCTCCATGGGATCCTTCTGGGTGACCAGGGCCAGAAGTTTTTCGCCGTTGAGGGCCTCGGAGACCGCGTTAAGGCTCTTTTCCCGTCCTACGAAAAGGGGTATTACCATACCCGGGAAGAGTACGATGTCCCTTATGGCCATAAGGGGAAGGATCTCGGGAACCTCGATGCTCTCGCCCTCCATGAGTTCCGGACTGGAGAAGGAAACCTCTTCCATCATGCGTCCTTAACCTCCTCGGCAAAAAGTAGAGCCCTCAGGTGAAGCCGGGCCTCCCGCGAGAGCTCGTAATAGGTGTGGTTCATGTGTTTGGGACGCCGCAAACCCTTTTTCTTGAGAAAGCGTCCCCGTACCCGTTCCAGAAACCCCAGGGCCTCCAGTCTCCTGAGTCTTAGCATGGTCTCTCCCGGATCCATTCGCAATCTTCGGGACAGGAATTTGGCACAATCCGGAGCAAGGGCGTAAAGATCCCTCAGGATGCGCCAGTCTTCCTCCTCAAGTACTCCCCAGGGAAGCACGCCCTCATTTTACCCGCTAACTCCTCTTTTCCCAAACCGAAAAAAATAAGATGCTCTCCGGTTCCGGGAAAGGGTTGAAGGATCGGAGGGGATGGTTTATGTTTCGGTAAAATTCCGCGGGAGGGTGTCATGGCTGAGGAGGTCAGGGAGGAAGTTCAGGAAACTCAGCCCGAAGAGGGAGGTCTTCCGCCGCTTCCCAAAAAGCTGGAGAAAATGACCATCAAGGAGTTGCGGGAGCTGGCCCTTCAGATCCCGGAGATCACCGGGGTTCACGGCATGAACAAGGAGGAGCTGATCTCCGCCCTCAAAAAGGTCTACGGCATTGAGGAGGCTCCCCGCAGGGTGGGTGGCTCCATGCGCGAGCTCAAGGCCAAGATCAAAAAGTTCAGGGAGCTCGCGGAAAAGGCCAAGGCCGAGAAAGACTGGGAGCGTTACGAGCGTTATCGTCGGCTGGCCTCGCGGTTCAAGAAGCGCACCCGGAAACTGGCCCGCGCCGCGGCTTAAATCAGGAGGGAACTTCTTTATGCGAAGAACGTCTGCTTTTCCGATCAACCAAAAGTACAATTACAGCCACGCAAAGAGCGCTTATACCAATCATGAGATAAGCTTCAAGCATTATTTTCTCCTTTCATTAGAACTTTTTTGTCAACCTCTTTTTGAACAAGGGGTTGCACAATACCTGTTAAGGCAACTCCTAAAGCCAAATTCAAAAAATGTCTCGCCCATTCTTTTCGCATAATATCATTATGCTACAAGGAACTTACCATGTCAACGGCGCTGTATAAGACCGATTTTCAGGGTTTAAAGCTTCTTTCCCGGGGCAAGGTCCGGGACATTTACGATCTGGGGGACAAGCTCCTCATCGTGGCCACGGATCGCATTTCCGCCTTCGATGTGGTGCTGCCCACTCCCATTCCGGACAAAGGGCGCATTCTCACCCGCATGTCTCTCTTCTGGTTCGATTTCCTGAGAGATGTGGTGCCCCATCACCTGGTTTCCGCACGGGTAGAGGAGTATCCGGAAGAGCTTCAGCCCTATCGGGAGGTGCTTTCCGGGCGGAGCATGCTGGTTAGAAAGGCCCGGGTGCTTCCGGTGGAGTGCATCGTGCGGGGCTACATCACCGGTTCGGCCATGAAGGAATACCGGCAGACCGGAAAGGTCTGCGGAATTTCGCTTCCGGAGGGATTGCGCGAGGCCGACCGGCTCCCGGAGCCCATTTTCACCCCCTCCACCAAGGCCGCCCAGGGCGAACACGATGTGAACATCACCTTTGAGGAGTGTGCCCGGCTAATCGGGCGTGAGATGGCCGAACGGGTGCGGGAGATCTCGCTGGACCTCTATCGCAGGGCCGCCGAGTACGCCGAAACCCGCGGCATCATCATCGCGGACACCAAGTTCGAGTTCGGTCTGGTGGACGGGAAACTCATCCTGGTGGACGAAGTTCTCACCCCGGATTCCTCCCGCTTCTGGCCCCGGGAGGAATACCAGCCCGGACGCCCCCAGAAAAGCTTCGACAAGCAGTTCATAAGGGACTGGCTCATGGAGATCGGCTGGGACAAAAAGCCTCCGGCTCCGGAGATCCCTCCGGACATAGTGCGAAAGACCAGGGAACGGTACCTCGAGGCCCTGAAAAGACTTACCGGAGAAGACCTTTCCTGAGGGGAGCCGGAAAGATCCGGTGAAGATCGTTACCCTGAGGCTCGCGGATGTAGACCTCCTCTCGCGCACCTTCGTTTTCTCCCTCCCTCCACGGGATACCCTGCTTCTGGAAAGCGTAAAACGCCGCGGAGTCATCGAACCCCCGGTGGTGCTCGAGGGGGAGGACGGATTCGTTCCCGTGGCCGGGGAGGGGCGACTGCTTGCCGCAAGGGCCCTCGGTCTGGAGGAGGTTTCCTGCCGGGTCCTTCCCGGGATGCCTCCGGTGGAGGCCCAGTGGCTGGCCCTGGAGAGCAACCTCTTTCGGGGTCTCAACCTGGCGGAGAAGGCCGAGGTGGTGGCCCGTCTCAGTCGTTATCTCTCTCCGGAGGAGGTGGTGCGAAGGGTCTTTCCCCTTCTCGGATTGCGGTCCGATCCGGAGGGCTATTTCTTTCTTAAGGCCCTTTCCGAGGCCCCGGAGTCCCTGAAACTCCAGGTGGCCTCCGGCCGCCTCTCCCCCCGGGCGGCTCGGGCCCTTCTGCGGTGTCCCCGGAAGGCCCAGCCCGAATTGCTCGATCTCCTAGAACGCCTGCGCTTCACCGCCTCCGAAAGACAGGAGGTCGTGGAGGGGCTTCTCGATCTAGCCCGTCGGGAGGATCTCCCCCTGGAGGAGGTTCTGTCCCGGTTCCGGGGTTTTGAAAGACGGGAGGAGTTCCTGCGGGCCCTGCGAAAAGCACTCAGGCCCTCTCTGAGCAGAATGGAGGAAAAGGCCCTGCGCCTGAGGGAAGTCCTGAGGGGAAAGGGGGTCCTCCTCGAAATCCCTCCGGCCCTGGAACGGGAGGAATGGAGCCTTAAAATCCCCTTCCGCTCCCGGGAAGGGCTCCTGCGAAAGCTGGACGATCTGCGGAACCTTCTTTCAGGGGAGCCCGGCCTCTTAGGTGATATACCCTAAGAAAGAAGGAATAGAAGGCCCGTTCCGGGGCCTGAAAGTCCCGTTTGAGGGCCGCGTCGAGTTCGTAAAGGGCTTCAAAGATTTCGGGGATCCTTTCTTCGGAAAGGTTATCGAGGTGTCTTTTCAGGCGAAAGAGGGCGTAGGGGTGAACCCGGGAAAGCAGCGCCGGGGGTTTGTCCGTCCACACCTCTTTGAGGAGGTTCTCCAGGGTTCGACGGAAGTTTTCGAAGTTCCTCTCGCGCAGAAGCTCGGGTCGGCGGGAGACTAGATGGGCAAGCAACCAGAGACGCTTGAAGTAGGTGAAGAGCGCGGCCTCGATCCGGGGGGGTGCCTCGCCGTGATCGAGAAGACGACGGAGAAGGCCCCGGGCCGCCTCCGGGCCTTTCTCAAGAAGGGTGTCCCCCAGAAGAAAGAGCGCCGCCTCCTCCGCCGGGACCACCACGGCCTCCACATCCTCCCGGCGGATGGTTTCCCTTTCCCCGGCGTGGAGGATCACTTTTTCGAGCTCGTTTCGGAAGTGGGCGTAATCCTCCCCCACGAGGCTCAGGAAGTATTCGGCCACCGTCCTTTCCATGCTCTTTCCCTCGGCCGAAAGCCGCTCGGCAAGTTCGTTTAGAAAACGGGCCCTTCCCTTCTGGAGCGCAAGGGGGACCACCGCCCCCTTCTCCTCGGCGAAGCGATATAGCTCGTGATCCTCGGGGAACTCCCGCGCGAGAAGGAGCAGATGCACCCCTCCGGGGGAGAGGGCCCGGAGGATCTCCGGGGCGAGTTCGGGTCTTTCGGAAAGCACCTCGCCGGAGGCCGCAAGCACCAGCCGGCGGGGACCGAAAAGCCCCCCGGAGGAAAGGAGGGCCGGGAGGGTGTCCGGAGGGGTTTCGGCGAGATCCACCCGTTCGATCAACGCCCCCCTTTCCTCCTGCACCGAGAGGATGCGTCCGGCCTTGTCCCGGGCCTCCGCGGGTTCGCCCACAAATATGTAGAGAGGAGCCAGCCGGTCCTTCCGCGCAAGCTCCACCAGGCGCCGAAAGTGCAGTCCGGCAAAAACGGGCATGTCCTAAGTTTAGCATCGTGCTTGCCGGAAGGACAAATCGTGATTAAATAGCAGAGCGAACCCCGAAGGAGGTGGTGCCCATGGAATACAATCTGGTCCTGCATGTGCCGGAATCGCAGAGGTTTGAGGTGGCCCTGAAGGTGGCCCGGAACTTCGTCAGGGCTCTCGGCGGCGCCCCCCACGCGGTAAGGGTGCTGGTAAACGCCGAGGGGATCACCATATTGAAGCGCTTTGAGGAGGTGGAGGAACTCTATCGCGAGGCCCGGAGGGACGGGGTGGAGGTGTATTTCTGCGAAAACGCCATGCGGGCCTTCGGGATAGATCCCTCCCTCCTTCCCCAGGGAGCCCGCACGGTGCCGGCGGGCATTAAAGCCCTGGTGGAGTGGCAGAACCAGGGTTTTCGCTATGTTCGGGCCTAAATTGATCTCTATTACGGAGGGCTAAGATGATCCAGGCGCAGGAAAAGAGCGTCCTTCTCGATCAGCAGGACAGGCGGGTTCGCGAGCAGCTCTCGCGCATCTCGCACAAGATCATGGTCATGTCCGGAAAGGGCGGTGTGGGGAAAAGCACCGTGGCGGTGAACCTGGCGGTGGGGCTTTCCCTTCAGGACTTCATGGTGGGTCTGCTGGATGTGGACCTTCACGGCCCGAACATTCCCAAGATGCTGGGGGTGCGGCGGGAGCGGCTTCCCCGCCGGCCGGACGGTCGCCTGGGGGCCATCAGCTATTCACCCAACCTCAAATTCCTCTCCATAGAACCCCTGCTTCCCAAGGAGGACGCCGCGGTCATCTGGCGGGGGCCCCTAAAGATCTCGGCCATAAAACAGTTCATCGGCGACATCGACTGGGGGAAGCTGGACTACCTCATCATAGACGCTCCCCCCGGAACCGGAGACGAGCCTCTTACCGTGGCCAAGACCATTCCCGACGCCTACGCCCTGGTGGTGACCACTCCTCAGGAAGTTTCCCTCATCGATGTGCAGAAGTCCATCAACTTCTGCCGCAAGGTCAAGATGCGCATCCTGGGGCTGGTGGAGAACATGAGCGGATTCATCTGTCCCCACTGCGGAAAGGAGCTCGATCTTTTCAAGCGCGGAGGTGGGGAACGCCTGGCTCAGGAGCTGGGCATCCGTTTCCTAGGACGCATCCCGGTGGACCCCCGGGTGGTGGCCGCCGGGGATGCGGGCAAACCGGTGGTGGGTGCCTATCCGGAGTCCATAACGGCCAGGGCCTTTGAGGAACTGGTGCGCAATGTGGTGGCGGCCACGGAGGAGATGTGGCGCGAGGTGGAGGAAGGGCGCTACATGCGGGTGGCCGTGCCGGTGGAGGGCAACAAACTGGCCAGGGATCCGGCCACCGCCGATCTTTTCGCGGTTTACGATGTGGAGGCCGGAAGGGTCCGGGTCAAGGATGTGATCAAGCGCCCCGAGGATCAGGATCTCGAGGCTTTCCTCAAGGAACAGGTGGCCACGCACCTTCTGGCGCCGGAGGTCGCTCCGGAATGGAAGGAGAGGCTAGAGGCCGCCCGTATCCGGGTGGTGACCGGGGGTGCCCCGGACATGGGGCCGGACACCCTGATCCAGGACTTCCTGGCCGGGATCCTCAGGTAGCTTTCTTTAGAAGTTGATCGAATTCCTGCACGAGGTCGCGGCCGGCTACCTCGGAAAAACGGGCCAGCCAGATACGAATCCTCTCAAAATCCACCTTTTGTTTGCTCAAAATACCCTGTACATCTTCAAGATCTCGGGGTCTTCCGGCCAGCATCTTGTGAATAATCACATCTTCGGGAGAAGCAAACTTTACCGGATACCCCTCGATGATTACTTCCCTAACCCTCTTTAAGGCTTCCTGTTCAAATGGACTCCAGGAAAAAATAAAATCCACCCTCAAACCCGTCTCTGAGTGAAGAGTGGGTAAGACCCAGGTCTCAGCTACAAAACGACGAGGATCTTTTACCAGTACCTGAAGGCCGACTCTTTCCACCAATTCCAGAAGTTTTTCCACGGATGTGGCTTCCAGTCCCAGAGTGATATCAATATCCCGGGTAAGGCGGGGAATTCCGTAAAGAAGAACGGCCTGCCCCCCGATAATCATGTAAGGAATCTCGTTCTGATCGAGAATTTTAGCCAGAACGGGAAGAAGATTCATAACGAAAACGATTCAGAAGGCGGGCCACTTTGATATCCACCTCCAGACCCTCCAGAGGATCGGAGGGGGGCCATACCCCCATCTTTCGGGCCATTTCCATCAATTCCATAAAAATCCGATAGTTGGCCCGGTAATCGACGGGCTGTTCCGCCTCCCATCGCCTTTCAAATTCCCTCCACTTTCGAATATTCTTTATCACGATTTTCAGTTTAAACCCCGGAGACCCAGAAGGTAAAGCCCTTGAGGTAGAGCGTTTCGGGATGGGCCGGATTCTCCGGATGGTCCGGGGCCTGAAAGTGGCGGGAGAGGAGTCTCAGGGACCTTCCCCGGGAAAGCCCTCGCACGATCTCGAGAAGCTTTTCTCCGGAAACGAATTGTGAACACGAAGAGGTGAAGAGCAGGCCCCGCCCGAGGGCCCTCAGGGCCAGGCGATTTACCTCCCGGTATTTTTCGAGTCCTGCGGAAAGGGCCCGATGAGTTTTCACGAAGGCCGGGGGATCGAGGATCACCAGATCCGTATCCGGGGCCTCGCGGAGGAACTCCTCCACCCGTCCCGGAATGGGAAAGAACCGATCCCCGAAACCGTTCAGACGGGCCGTTTCCTCGGCCAGGGCCAGGGCCCTTTCCGAACGCTCCACCGCGAAGACGCGCCGGGCCCCTCCGGCCAGGGCATAAATCCCGAAGGCCCCGGTGTAGGCGAAAAGGTCCAGCACCAGGGCCTCCCGGGAGAGCCTTCTTACGAACCGGCGGTTTTCCCGCTGATCCAGGAAAAATCCGGTCTTCTGTCCCTCGAGGGGGTCCACCAGAAAGCGCAGGCCGTCCATGGTGATCTCGATGGGGGGATCGACGCGCCCCGAGACCACCTCCACATAAAGATCGAGGCCCTCCTCCCGGCGCACCGGGAGATCGTTCCGCAGGACCAGGGCCGAGGGCGAAAGGACCCCGGAGAGCGCCGCCAGGATTTCTTCCCGCCGCCTCTCCAGACCGGCGGTGGAGATCTGCACCACAATCACCCCGCCGTAAACATCCACCGTAAGCCCCGGAATCCCGTCCCCCTCTCCGTGGATCAGACGAAAGGCTTCCTCCCCGGGATAAATTTTTCGTCTCAGGTTTAGGGCCCGTTTGAAGAGTTCCGCAAGAAAGGGCACATCCAGGGACTGATCCTCCCGGGAGAAGATGCGCACGGGAATGCGACTGCGGGGGTTCGTGTAGCCCCGGGCCAGGAAGTATCCCTCCGGTGAAAGCAGGCGCACCTCCGTGCCCGGGGGCTCGGAGGGGCGTTCGGCGAGGTCCCTCTCCTCGAGCCACAGGCGGCCGGCAAGGACCCTGCGCACTCCCCGGGGAGAAAGACGCACGGAAGGGACCTTCATGGTAAAAGGCCCAGACGCTTCAGGATCTCCAGGCTCCGAAGGGTGTCACCGGGCCCGACAGTATGAGGGCTCACCGGACGCTCCACAGAGCCCGCGGGATGCCAGTCCTCCACCACCACCTCGTCGGCGGCGTTGACATAGGAGAGATGCAGGTCCAGAACGGGTCTTACCGGAGAGACTCGCCCCTCTCGGTCCCGCCCCAGGGTTACCCTCTCGAACCGCCTCCGTTCGAGGGTCAGGAACCACACTCCCCGGCGCGGTTTTCCCGTAAGCCTGTCGGTCATGATCCCCTTGGGGGTCTTTCCCCGGAAGAATTCCCGGAACTGGGCCTCGATCTCGGCGTCCTGCTGCACGAAGAGCTCCTGCCACTCGTCCCAGTCCGGGTTCTCGTAGAGGGTGAGGTAGAGACCCTCGTCCCGGGCCATCCACACGGCGTGGCAGGCGATACAGCGGACCCTGGCAAGCACCCTTTCGGTGTGGAAGGGACGGCGTCCCTTCACTTTGCGATGACAGGCCAGGCAGCTCTTCCCGGGCTTACCCTCCATGAGCTCGGCCCGTCCGTGGCAGTCCACACAGGTGAGGCCCTTTCGAGCGTGCACATCCGGGGTCATCTCGTGGAACTCTATTCCCCAAGGACGGGCGGGAAATTCTCCCTCCACCAGGGGGGTGCGAAAGGCGTAGGGAAGATCGTGGGCGAAGAAACCGTAGTAGTCCCATCCGATGCGATTGCCGTAGTGGCAGTGCAGACAGTTACGGGAGGAGGGTTTCTGAAACCGGTGATCCGCGAGTTTTCCCCCGGCATAGGGCAGGTGACAGGCGGCGCATCCCGTGCCCCGACGGGCCTCGGGATAGTCCTCCCCGGGGTAAAAGAGGTGACACTTGAGGCAACGGCGGCGCAGGAGGTCGTAAACCAGGTCGGCCCTGGTGGTTATGCTCTTCGGTGCGGGAATCTCCAGGAGGGACCTCACCCGCGGGAGGCCGAAGGCGGAAAGCACGGCGTTTACCGCCGGAGCCAGAGTGTAATGAGAGGCCCGGATAAGGATTCGGATCTCCTTTGCGTGGCAGGGGCCACAGGCCTTACGCCAGTTTCGGGGATGGGCCGGACGCAAAACCAGCCCCCGATGGGCCTCCTCCGCGGTCTTTCCCTTCGGGTTCCCGGCGTGACACCTGGTGCAGGGGAAGGAGTGGTTCCGGTCAAGCTCCAGCCGGTGGCACCTCCGGCAGGAGGCCCCGGCCGAAAAAGAGCACAACAAAAGAGAGAGGAGTATCAGGATCAGGGTTTTGGCCATAGTGGGGACTATGATAACATGAAAGAGAGAAACGATCTCGGAGGGAAGGGGTGGAGGCGGCCCGGCGCGTCGTCCCGGAAATAGAAGGAAAAGGGGAGGGAGTTTTCGGGCCGGTCTCCGTAGAGGAATATCTGCGTTTCGAGGAGGCCTCGGAGGTCAAACACGAGTATGTGGCCGGATATGTGTACGCCATGTCCGGGGTCTCCAAGAGACACAATCTTCTCACGGTCAAGCTGGCCCATCTGTTGTGGCCAACCGCGGAAAGAAAGAACTGTCAAGTTTTCGTAGCGGATGTCAAACTCCGTGTACGGCTCAGGGATCGGGACTTTTTCTATTATCCGGACCTGGTGGTGGCCTGTGATCCCGAGGATAGGGATCCGCTTTTTGTGGAAAGTCCCTGCCTCATCGTGGAGGTCACCTCTCCCTCTACGGCTCGCATTGATCGTTTCGAAAAGTTCTTCGTCTATGTTCAGATCCCCAGTCTTAAAGAATATCTCATCCTCTCCCAGGATCGGCCCGAGGCGATGTTCTTCCGACGCTCGCGGGAATGGGAGGAGGAGGTCTATACCCGTCCGGAGGACCGGGTGCGACTCGAGTGTCTCGGGATCGAGTTTTCCCTTTCGGAACTTTACGCCGGACTTCCCGAGGGGGATTAAAGTCCGCACACCCTTCGGGCGGCCTCGTCGAGCATCCGGGGAAGGCCGCCCCGTTCCGCGGGGACAAACCCCAGGGCCTCGCGCCAGACCTCCGGGCTTTCCATGCAGAGGTAGACGCAGACCTCCGGGGCGTGTTCGCGGATGCGCCGACAGAGGCGGCGGAAGGCCTCCGTGCGAAGGGGGCGGAAGTAGCGGCGTTTGCCGTCAAGCCCGGTCACGAACTCTCCGGTGAAGATCCTGGTTTCGGGGAGGCGTTCCTCGGCCACCTCCTTGAGATCCGGCATGAAACGCAGGGCCCCCAGGCTGATCCAGACGATGCGCTCCGCGGGGACGGTGGCAAAGATCCGGTCCACCACCTCCAGGTAGGCCTCCAGGGTTTCGGGAAAGAGGATTACGGGGTCGAAGTGGAAGGCCACGGAGAACCCCGAACGAGCGGCGCGGGCCGCGGACGAAAGTCGCTCCTCAAGGGAGGCCGAGCCCCTTTCCTCCTTCCGGGTGATAGTCCGGGCGTTTAAAGACCATGCGAAGACGATGCGGGGGTCCGCCGGAAGCCTCCGCAACCAGTCCTCCCGCAGGGCCACCTTGGTCTTCAACTCCAGCACCGCGGGGGCGGGAAGCTCGACCCAGCGGCGGATCAACTCCTCGGCCACCCCGCAGAGGTGCTCCAGGGCCAGGCTGTCGGCGAACTCCCCGGTCCCAATCCGGAGAATGCGGTTGTCTCTGCGGGCCTCGTTAAGGGCGGCCTCAAGTTCCGGCCAGCCCTCCTCCCAGAGGTTGGCCCAGAGCTTGAGCCCCGGCCGGTTGAAGTAGGCCTGGAGGATGCAGTAGGAGCAGTCCAGCGGACACCCCTCCCCGAAGTGGAAGATCCGGTAGCCGCAGCAGAGATAACGGGTGGTCCCGGGACAATTCCGGAAAAACCTTCCCGCGTAGGGCACGAGAAAAAGCCTCCGTTTTCCCCAGGAAAGGAGCGCGGGCCAGGGCCTAAAGGGAAAAGGATAATCCCTGTAGGAGGGGATGACCCTTACCGGGACATCCCCCGCCCGGGAGAGGACCTCCCGGGTGAGCCCGAAATCGAGGGCCCCCTCCTCCACCAGGATCTCCTCGAGCATAAAGGGTTGAGGGGGTTGCCCCCCGAAGTTACGGTCCAAATTACAAATAGTCCTTTACAAGAATCTCAGCGATCTGGACGGCGTTGGTGGCCGCCCCCTTGCGCAGGTTGTCGGCCACGATCCACAGGTTGAGTCCGCACTCGATGGATTCGTCCTCCCGGATGCGGCCCACGAAGACCTCGTCACGACCGGCGGCCTGAATCTGAAGGGGATAGATCCGGTTTCCCGGGTCGTCCATCACCACCACCCCCGGGAAATTCGAAAGGAGCTCCCGGGCCTTCTCCGGGGTGATCTTGCGCTCGGTCTCAATGTTCACCGCCTCGGCGTGCCCGTAAAAGACCGGCACCCGCACCGTGGTGGCGGTGACCCGGATGCTATCGTCCTCCATGATCTTCTTGGTCTCGTTCACCATCTTCATTTCTTCACGGGTGTAACCGTTCTCAAGAAAGACATCGATGTGCGGCAGACAGTTGAAGGCGATCTGATGCGGAAAGGCCCTGGGATCGGGCATCTCCTCTCCGGCACACCAGGCCCGTACCTGAGCGGAAAGCTCCTCTACGGCCTTCTGGCCGGCTCCCGAGACCGCCTGATAGGTGGCCACCACGATGCGCTTTATGCGCCCGTAATCGTGGAGGGGCTTGAGCGGGACCACCATCTGAATGGTGGAACAGTTGGGATTGGCGATGATGCCCTTGTTTTTGTAGCCGGCCACGGCGTGGGGGTTCACCTCCGGCACCACCAGGGGCACCTCAGGATCCATACGCCAGGCGCTGGAGTTGTCCACCACCACCGCCCCGTCGGCGGCAAACTTCGGAGCGTACTCCAGACTGCGGGCCCCTCCGGCGGAAAAAAGGGCGATGTCGATTCCGGAAAAACTCCTGGTCTCCGAGAGCACCTCCACCGGAATCTCCTCCCCCCGGAACCTGAGCTTCACGCCCCGGGACCTCTCCGAGGCGAAAAGCCGGAGGTTCTTTACCGGGAAGTTTCTCTCCTCGAGCACCCTGATCATCATGCGCCCCACGGCCCCGGTGGCCCCCACCACCGCCACATTAAACTCCTTGCCCATCCCGAAACCTCCGACCCTGCTTTTTTTGGGAAAATCGCCTCTAATCTAGGGCAAAACCCCCCGCCGGTCAACCCGAACGGGGGGAATTACTTTCGGAGATCGGCGATGAGCCTGGGGACGACCAGGTGTCTCTTTATCTTGCGGGTGGAGGTCTTCGGTAGTTCCTCGTCCCTGATGAGGAATCTTTTGACCCGTTTGTAATCCGCCAGAGGGGACATACGCGCCCGCACCTCCCGGGCTATGATCCTCTCCACATCCTCCTCCTTGAGGTGCCGCCCCCGAAAGTCCCGCTCGATGGCCTCGTAGTCCGGCACGATCACCGCCCAGACCTCCTCTCCCCCCTCCCGCGGGAATCCGAAGACCATGCTTTCCAGGATGTAGGGACTCTTGTCCAGTTCGGCCTCGATCTCCTCGGGATAAACATTTTTGCCCGCCGGGGTCACGATGAGATTTTTGGCCCGACCGCAGATGTGCACATACCCCTCACGATCCACGAAACCGAGATCCCCGGTGCGCAGGAAACCCTCCTCGTCGAAGGCGGCCCGGGTGGCTTCGGGGTTTTCGAAGTAGCCCTTCATCACCATGGGCCCCCGGAAGCAGAGTTCGCCCACCCCTTCGGAATCGGGCTCCCGCACCTTGACCTCCACTCCCGGAAGGGGAAGTCCCACGCTCTCGTCGCGGGGGGACGAGGGGGGATTCACCGTGAGCACCGGGCTGGCCTCGGTGAGGCCGTAGCCCTGGATGAGCTTTATACCGAGCCGGCGGTAGAGTTTCGGAAGATGCGGGGGAAGAGGGGCCCCGCCGGAGACGAAAAAGCGGAGGTGGGCGAGCCCGGCCTTCTCCCGGAGCCCGCGAAAGAGAAGACGCCCGGCGGCCTCCTCCCGGACCATCCTTCCGGCGGCAGCCACCGCCCGAAGAAGCGAACGAAAAATAAGACGCTTCGGAAGAGGGGCCCGGCGCACGGCTCGCTCTATCCCCTCGTACAGTTTCTGATAGAGAAGGGGAACCCCCAGCATAACGGTGGCCCGCGAGGCCTTCAGATCGGCCAGGATGTCGCGGCTCTTGAGACTGCGGGCGAAGGTTATGTGCGCCCCAGCGTAGAGGGGCAGAAGAAATCCCGCCGTGCACTCGAAGGTGTGGTGAAGGGGCAGCACCGAGAGGAAACGGTCGTTTTCGTCAAAGGGGAGACTCACATAACAGGCCACCACATCGGAGACGATGTTCCGATGGGTGAGCATCACCCCCTTGGCCTTGCCGGTGGTACCGGAGGTGTAGATGAGAACCGCCACCTTGCCGGGATCGGTAAAGACCGGTTCCCGGGCCCGCCTCCGCCCCTCCTCCAACACCCTCTCAAGGAAGGTTACCTTCCCGGGAAACTCTCCGGAGACCCTCTCCAGCAGGATTATGCGCCTGAAGAGCCCCAGTTCCTCGTCCAGCTCCAGAATGGTTTCTAGAAATCGCGGGGCCACGAAGATGAAGCGGACCCGGGCCTCCTCCAGAATATGCCGGAATTCGTAACTCTTGAGGAGGGAGTCCAGGGGAAGGCACACCCCTCCGGCGGAAAGGACGGAAAGGTAGGCCTGAGCCCACTCCGGGGAGTTGGGGCCCAGGATGGCGCAGCGTTCTCCGGGAACGAGTCCCAGAGCCCGAAGCCCCGAGGCCAGCCACCGTACCCTCTGGCCCAATTCCTCGTAGGTAAGGTGCCTGTAGGCCCCTTCTCGAAAGATGGAAAGGGCCCTGCGGGGCCCGAAGTCCCGCACCGAACGGAAAAAGACCTCCGGGATGGATCCCTCGCCCCGAGAGGGTCGAAAGGGCTCGAGCGTCCGCGTCATACCTAAAACCGGTAGCTCAGGTCAAAGCCCACGATGTGCGCGTGCCCGGTGTAGGTACCGTCAAGATTGGATCGGTTCGCCTCGGGAGCCGTGCCGGGCTTGGCGTCCTCCATGTGCACATAGGTGTAGGCGGCGTCCATGGTGAGGTTGCCCCGGCGATAACCCACCCCGAGGTTGAAGAAGTGCCGGTCGTTGGTGGGAAGCTCCGGCCCCCGGTAGCGGTCGTCTATGGGCGAGGGATCGAAGGCGTAGCCGAAGCGGAGAGACCAGCGGTCGTTAAGCAAATATTCGGCCCCGAACCTCACCGCCCACACATCGTCCCAGTCCTTGGGCTGGACGACCGTACCCGGAGCACCGGTGGGATTTCCGGGCTCGTGTTCGAATTTGTACTTGAGCTGCTCGTAGGTGCTCCATCCCGTCCACATCAGATCCAGACTCAGGATCCAGCGCCGGAAGTAGCGGGTGGTGATCCCAAAGGAAAGCGTGTCCGGAAGGTCGAGAAACACCTCACCGTCCCCGTTGCGGAAGGCTTGAGAAGCCGACACGAAGGTGAAACCTCCACCCGGAGCAGGCAGGACGGCGACGGTTCCCGGGGCATTGTTGTAATATTTAGCGTCTCCCTCGAGGTCCAGGGTGACCTGAGAACGGTACACCAGGCCCAGGGTGGTGTGTTCGCGCAGGCGGTAGGTCAGAGCCACCAGGAACCCTCCGTCCCAGTCGTCCCCGGTAAGCTTGGTTTTGACATCCACCCCGGTGGTGGTGGGGGCCACGGATTTCCTCAGCTCGGCGTCGGCATAGACTATCTGGGCCCCCACCGCCAGGGAGAGCCTCTTGGTGAGCTTCACCGCCACCGAAGGGGTGATGAAGTAACAGAAAAGCGAGGTGTAGACCGCATCGTAGCGCCCGGCCCAGTCGCCGTCCCAGTCGGTGGCCAGCCCGTAGGGGACATTCAGAGAGAGGTTCAGGGTGAGGCGCTCGTTCAGGGGGTAGGCCGCGTAAAGGAAGGGTAGAGGGTGCACCTTCTCCACCATGTCGAAGTTGGGCCCGCGGTCGTTTTCGAACTTAACGGTGGGATAGACCAGGGAGAGGCCGGCCATCACCTCGGGGGCCTTGAGGAAGGCCGTGGCCGAGGGGTTGTACCAGGCGGCCTCCACCATGTCCGTGCGGGCGGTGACCGCCGCCGAAAGCCCCATCACCCGGGCCGAGCCCTCGTTGAAGAGCTGAAACCCCGCGGCGAAGACTCCATTTGTCCCCAGGATCCAGAGAAGTAAAAGCAAAAACATCCTGTGCATGATTTCACCTCCGCGTGGAATCCCGTCACAGATACCTTAAAAGGCAAAAAATGGCAAGTCGTTCGTGTAAAATCCTCCAAAACCGAAGCGAAGTTTATATTTTGCACTTGAGTGGATAACTTTGTTTCTCCGGCTCCGGAGCGGCCCTCTTGACTTCTCCGGCGTGTAGGAGTTAAAAAATCCCCATGGGGGTCAAGGGGGGCGAGTTTCTTCGCCGCAGGTTCGAAAACCGCGCAATTCTTATTCTCACCTGCCGCATCGTAACGCCCATGTTCTTGGGCGATGCGTGGCAGGAGGCGGCCCTGCGCGCTGCACCCTTCAAAGGCCTTCTGCGCTACTGGTGGCGGGTGGCCGCAGGAAGCAGGGTGAAGGATCATAAAGAGTTACTGGAGAGAGAAACGGAATTTTTCGGCGGCGGGGGAGAAAAGGCCCAAAAGAGTCTGGTAAGGATCTGGGTTGAAGGGGAAGTAGAGTCCACTAAAGACGTAATTTCTAAAAAAGAAAATTATGTGGTTCATCCAGAAGTGGATTTTTGCCCTAAAGAATGTCTTAAAGAAAATCCCACTTGTAGATACAAAAAGAAAGCCGATTGCCAAAAAAGGCATGAAATTTCTCCTTTTTCTTACCTGGGAGGAATGGGCCTTTTTTATTCAGACGGTTTTAGAGTAAGACGCTCCTATCTCGCTCCGGGAGAGTCTTTTACGCTAAACATGGGAGTCCCCGAATATCTTCTGGAAGATAATGAAGAAGCCGAGATCTTTAAGACCGCCCTCCTTTACTTTCGGGCTTTCGGAGCTGTCGGCTCCCGTTCCCGCAACGGCTGGGGAAGTTTTCAGGTGGAAGGGATAGAACCTGAAAGTTGTATCCTAAAACTCAAAGACGGGCTGAAGGGAAGTTTGCCTTACTGGAAAGATTGCTTTGATAAGCCTCACCCTCACACTCTGGCAACAGATCATGAAGGCAAAATACTTTTATGGAAGGCAGAGAAATTTAAATCTTGGCAAGAGGCCCTGAAATTTCTTGCAGAAGTTTATATTTATGTGCGCACAGGTTATGTACCTGAAGAATATAATTGGCCTAAAAAAACAAAATTAGATCCAGATGGCACGCACAATATAGCAGAAAGACATCTTTTAGGTTTTCCTTTAACTAATCATCCTGCGGTAAATGTCGGCTGGGGAAAATGGAGCCAGAAGAAGAATAAGTATGTCCCGGATGCAAGATTAGCTTCGCCTCTTCGTTTTTTGGTTAAAAAATATTCTAATATATATAAAGTTTTCGTTTTACATCTTCCGTATTATTTAGATCCGAAACTTTACTCGAAATCTAATGAAAAAGTTGAATGGATTTCAAAAAAACAACAGATAGAAATCTGGCAAAAAGTTCACGAGCGGCTTGATCAGGCCATGCAGAGAGCAGGTATAAATGAGTGCCTTTAAGCGAAGTGAAGAATACTGGCGGGAGAAGCTTGCCGTTTTTCTTCACGATCCGCCGGACAAAGCCCTCTCCATCAGGGAGCATGTAAGCCGGGCGGCTCGCTTAAAGGATATACTCTATATTTCGGCTGAAGAATCCCTCCTCAAAAAGGCCGACCAGGTGGCCTCGGGGCTGGATCGAACCTTTCTTCCCCGAAGGGAAGAAGGAGGACAGATAGAATTTCCCCACCATCCTCGCATCACCCATCCCACAGGGAAAATCGAAGCCTTTGATCTTCGTTCCCTTTCCACCGGAGCAGAAGAATCATTAACCCGCCTGGTAGAACATGATACTCAGAGGTTAAACGACTTCTTTTCCGTCTTTCACTACTTCCGCCATGTGCTTCCCTGGCGCCTGGGGAAGGAAAATATAGGAGGGCTTTCCTGGCGCTGGCATTACCTCCCGGCAGATACCCGCCTCCCGGATCACTCCATCTGGCAACACTGTGCGCTAACCTCGGCCCTTTACTCCTGCTACAGGCTTTCCTCAAACCGAAAGGCCTCCCTCATGCTTTTCAGCCTCACCCCGGTCCAGAACTTTATCGCCCGCTCGCGCAAGCTTCGCGATTATTGGACGGCCTCGCTCATCCTTTCCTGGCTGGCCTCAGAAGGCCTCTGGACGGTAATCTGCCTTTACGGTTCAGACCACATTATCTATCCCTTTCCCGTGGACCAGGCCTTAATTGAAAGTCGGCTTGATGAAAAGTGCGGTTTCGGAGAATGGGCCGAACGCTATCAGCGGGAGACTCGTGCCGCCACCCTTCCCAATAAGTTTCTCTTCCTGGTCCCTGAGGGTGAGGAAAAAAATACTGCTAAAAAGATAGAAGAGACCGTAAAAGGAGTCTGGCTTGACCTTGCCGAGAGGGTACGAAATCTTGTTGAAGAAAGGGCCTTCGGAAAGGTTCCTGCGGAGTGCCTTATCGCCTTTAAAAAGATTTTTTCACGCCAAACCGAACACTTCTGGGAGTTCCACTGGACGGCCGTGCCCTTGCTCGACGAAAGCCTTCTAAATAAAGGGCAGGATTTTATTCCCGAAAATTTGGTTGTATCCCTTAGGGCTTATCTTGAGGAAGCCAGGAAGAAAAATTTTCCCTATCTTAATCTCACCGAAAAGT
Organism: Thermosulfurimonas sp. F29; assembly: GCF_019688735.1. Classification (NCBI taxonomy): domain Bacteria; kingdom Pseudomonadati; phylum Thermodesulfobacteriota; class Thermodesulfobacteria; order Thermodesulfobacteriales; family Thermodesulfobacteriaceae; genus Thermosulfurimonas; species Thermosulfurimonas sp. F29. The sequence goes on along the minus strand of NZ_JAIFYA010000002.1, from coordinate 387,929 downwards.
TCTTTTATCCGGCTTCTCACGATCTTCTGGCGCGGGGGCTGGCCGCGGAAAAGCTCTCCCCGCCAAACACCCGGGCCGAGGAGCCGGGTGTCAAATGCCACCTGCATCCGGATCTTGAGGCCCTGAGGTTTTCGTGTGTGGAGTGTGCGGAGGCGGGGATGGAAAAGTGTCTTCTTCATCCCGAGCGCCGCCCCGACCCCAACCCCCGGCCTAGGGAAGATCCCTGCTGGCAAAAAATCCGCAAAGCCTTTCCTCAATCCGAGTTTAAGGATACCGAAAGGCTCTCCGCCATAGCCCTCATAAAACGCCTGGCCTATCGGGCAGTATCGGATGGGCATCCACTTTATTCCTTTTTCAAAGAGGCGGAGAAGTTTCCCTCCAGCACGGAAATGGCCTTAAGCGAGTGGCTTAACAGGGCGGAAGAGGACATGAAAGAGCTGGGGCTATCCTCCAGAGAAGTTGCCGAGATACTTCACCGAAAAGAGGCCCGCGAAAAGAACGAAATAGAAGAAATACCCGAAGGAGAAGAAAAGGAAATCCGTAACAAAGTAGAAAAACTCCTCTCTCGTCGGAAAGACCGGGGGGATGAGATCCTTCTTCAGGATCGCTACTATGCCATTCTCCTTATGGACGGAGACCGGATGGGTAAACTTCTTTCCGGAGGTTTTGCCGCAACATGGGAAAGCGTTCTGCATCCCGAACTGGTGGAAAGAATCAGAAACGGTAAGGTTAGCAAAAACTTTGTGGAATTCTGGCAGGATTTTCTCTCCTGCAGGCGGCTCCTTTCCCCTGCCACCCATGGGGCCATCTCTCAGGCCCTGGCCCACTTTGCCCTCTACACCGTGCCCTATCTCGTTGAGACCCACGGGGGAAAGCTCATCTATGCCGGGGGAGACGATGTGTGCGCGATCTTTCCGGTATCCACCGCGATCTCTGCCGCCCGAAGGATAGGCGAGGCCTACAACTGGGCCTTTGTAAGACTCCGCAGGAAGACCTCTATTCTGATCCGTGAGGGCCGTAAGATGTCTTACTTATGGAATGAAACTCAGGAGATTAGGGAAGCTTCGGAGTTAAACGACGACGATCTTTTGCTACTTCACCTGGGGCCGGGCGAGAAAATTTCCATCTCCGGTGGGCTTCTCATCGTGCATCACAAGTGGCCGCTCAGGGCGGCCGTTGAGCGGGCCCATGAGCTACTTAACCTGGCCAAAGATTCCGGTCGGGCGGCCCTGGCCCTTGAACTTCACCGGCGGGCCGGGGAAAGGCGCACTTTTGTGGCGGGTTTTCGGGATACCGTTAAATTTTCTGCCGAAGAGGTTTTGGTGTGGGAGGCTTTTCGGGAGCTGGTGGAGGCCTTTGCCCGCAAAGAGCTCAGTTCTTCCTTTGCCTATCGTCCACGGGAACTGGCCGAAGGGCTCAGGGCTTTGAGGGATCAGGGACCGGATAGGGTGTCCGAATTTATAAGAACTCAGATTCGGAGCGAGAGGCTAAGCCATCACGAGGAGGTATCCCGACTCTCCCGAATGGTCACTGCCGTTCTTTTAGGTAGAAGAAAATACCCACAAGGAGAAAGTGATTTAGGTTTTGAAGCTCTGGAGATAGCCAGATTTTTAGGGGAGGCATGGCGACGCCATGCACATAAAACAGTGGCTTGAACTAAAGCCTCTTGACACCCTCTTTTTCCGGGGCGGGGAGCCCATGGTGGCCGGCGAAACCCATGAGGCTGGAAAGCCTGTGTTCCCGCCGGTGCCGGAGACTATAATTGGCGCCCTGCGTGCAGCCATTCTGGCCCAGAAAGGCATTGCCCCCGAAGGGTTAGAGACAGGCAAGCCTCTTGAAAATTTGCCTTACTGGGGCACCCCCGAGGAGCCCGGTTTTCGAGTGTTGGGGCCTCTTCTTAAAGTCCGAGGGGTGGTCCTTTTTCCCGCGCCGGCAAGCTGGTTTTATGTGGGAAAAGGCCGAAACAGGCTTGAAGTGCGGGAGGCCAGGCCCGAAAAACATCCTCCTGTAAAGCTTTCCCGGGAAAAGCCTCTGTGGATAGAAAAACCCCTTCCGGACATGGAGCCTCTTTCCGGAAAGTTCTGGCTTACGCGGAAGGCCCTGGAAAACGAGGGGGGCTTTGAGCTTGATGTTGCCGGGGAGCTAAGGGATATTTCCGAAGATGAAGCTTTAGCCGTGCCCACCAAATTTCTCATAAGAACAGAAGAAAGAGTTGGAATAGCCCGGGATAATATTCGTCGTGCAGTAAAGACCGGACATCTTTATGCTTCTCGCCACCTCCGTTTCACCCCGGAGGTTTCTCTTGTGGTGGGGCTGGACAAGCCGCTTTGTCCCTCTCACTTAAAAGCCGAAGGGGTCTTTCAGCTAGGGGGAGAAGGACGCCTGGTGCGTTACCGAAGGCTAAACGAGAGCGAGATCCCGGAGTTTCCCGAAAACGGCAGGGGTCGTGTCCTGGTTTTATCTCCTCTTCTCTACACCCGGGCCGAAAGATTCGGGCTTTTAAAGTTTCCTTACGCTTCGGGCAAACTCCTGCGCGTGGGCGGCTGGGACATGAGAAAGGGCTTTCACAAACCGGCCAGAGCCTATTTTCCGGCAGGAGCGGTATTTTACACCGAAGAGGACTACGGGCTTTGTGAACTAATGCCTTTTTAAGGAGGAATGAGATGATCTGGGGTGAAGAAAAGAGGCTTTGTCTTCTTTATGCCCTAACGCCCATTCATGCCGGAGCCGGACAGGCTTTAAAAGCGGTGGACCTTCCCATCCAGCGTGAGCGCCACACTGCCTGGCCGATGGTGCAGGCTTCGGGAATTAAAGGGGCTCTCAGGGACTGGTGCGAGAAGGTCTGGAAGAAAATGGGATTAAGGAAAGATCTTGCGGATTGCATCTTCGGCAAGGCGGGTGAAGAAGCCAGCTGGGCCGGGGCGGTAACTGTGACTGATGCCAGGATCCTTTTCTTCCCCGTGCGCTCCAATGTGGTCCCATTTGTGCATGTGACCTCTCCGGCGGTGCTCAAGCGCTTTGCCGAAGACCTCACTCTTTTGGGGTTAGAAAATTCTTTAGGGCAGAAAGAAGTTCAGGAGGACCAGTTTATCCCGCTCACGGGTTCCTTTCCGGATGAGATAGTCCTTGAGGATCTGGTGGCTAAGAAAGCTCAGGATAGTTCTCTCGATGACAAGAATTGGCTAAACAAAAATCTTCCCGAGCTACAAAAGGCAGTCCTCATATCCGATGAGGTCTTCGGCTATCTCGTGCGCACCGCCACCGAGGTCCAGGCCCACATAACTATTGATGATGCCACCGGCACGGCCAAAGAAGGTTCTTTGCGGTATCAGGAATACCTTCCGGCAGATTCCGTGCTTTATTTCCTGAGCTTTTTTGCCGAAGACCGCAAACCCGATAGCTCATGCAAGGAAGGAGGACTTCGTCTTCTTCCTCGGGATGTAGCTTCTCTGGTAATCGATGCGGTTGCCACCCACATCCAAATAGGAGGTGACTTCACCCTGGGTAAGGGTATTTGCAAAGTTTACTGGATAGCCCCTGATGCCTCTTCAGGAGGTGCGTCATGAGAACTGAGGGACAGGAGCGGGCCCGGTTTGCTTACGAAAAGGCCCGTGCTGCTATTAAAGTCCTGGGTGATGGAGGAGCCAAGGAATTTTCGAGCTTTGTAGCCGGACTTCCGGCTATGATCATGCAAAACGGCCTGGGACATACCCTTTGTTTCCTTCTGGCCAAGGCCGCTGACCAGAAAAACGGCAGATACAAAAAAGAAGGCCAAGAGGCCAAACACTGGCTTGCCTTTGAAGCCCTGGCTTCCTGGCTCAAAAACCAAGATATGCTTTCTTTTGATCCTGAAGCTCCCGCCACTACCATTGAAGAAATCTCCCAAAAAGAAGCCCTGGAGTATCTCACCCTACAGGAAGAAGCTTTGAGATTCCTTGAGTGGCTAAAGGTGATGAGTAAGATGTTCGTGGAGGAAAAGGGTGCCTAAGCCTGGCCGCAGAAAAGAGCAAAGACAAAAAGTTCAGCAAAATCCTCAAAAATTCCGGCCTCTACCGGAAAAGCTTGCTTCTTTTTTTGAACATCCAGGCTCGGGATTTAATTTTGGTCTTCACTTTAACAAGGGTCTTTATGCTTACTGGAACACCCAAAAAGGTCTGCGTTTTCCGATGTATCAATTCCAGGCGCAAAAAGAGGCCCGAGAAGTGCTTGATACCTACCACAAAATCAGGCCTAACCTTGAGGGCCTCCTTGAGCGGAAAAATCAAGAGATGGAAGCCCTTTGCCAGGCCTTTAGGGCCTCTGGATACGAAGTGTGGGCTAACACTTACATCCTTAAGGCTCCCCTCATTATCGGCCTCGGAAACGCTCATCCTATGGAGCGCGGTTTCACTTTCCACAGGACTTTGGGGATTCCCTACATCCCGGCGGAAAGTATAAAAGGCGTGGTGCGTCTGGTCTATCTGGTAGAAAAAGCCCAGGAGGATCCGAACTTTTTTGAAAACTGGGCCCGGGAAGATAATCTTTTCTGGAACGAGCTTTCAAAGCCTTTCGGAAGGATGGAAAAGGAAGGCAAGTCAGCCCAAAGAGGCAAAGTCGTCTTCCTGGATGCTTTGCCGATTGAGCCTCCCGAGCTTACCCTGGAGATCATCACCTGCCATTATCCTGAATATTACGAAGAAAGAAGAGGCCCCACTGAGGACCAACATCCCCGTCCTCTCCCATTCCTGGCCGTGGCTCCCGGAAGTAAATTCCGTTTTATCCTGCTGATACACGAAGATTTGGAAGAGGAGTTCCGGAAAAGAGTCAGAGAGGCCTTTGAAGCCGCGCTAACGGAGCACGGCTTTGGAGCCAAGACGGCTTTGGGTCACGGGAGGTTTAACAAGAATGTTTAAAAAGGGGCTTTTGATTTCAGTTGGAACAGGCATAGGTGACAGTCCAGAAAGTATTTTAAACGCTATCAAACTTTCTATTTCTGATAGAAATCCTAACTTTGTTGCTTTTCTTGTATCTAAGGATTCCAAAGATAACGCTAAAGTAGTAGTTGAGGAGTTAAAACTATCTTCGAGGAATTATAAGTTTTTTGAAATTCCAGATCCTAACGACTTAAATGAGTGTGTTAAGAAGACTGAAGAAGCCCTAAGATGGTTATTTAAAAAAGGGTTAGATTCTAGCCAAATTATTGCTGATTTTACTTCTGGAACTAAACCTATGTCTTCTGCCATCGTAATGGTGGCTTTTCAAAAAGATATAGGTCGCCTTAGTTATATCCAAGGAAAAAGAGAAAAAGGTATTGTAAAATCTGGTACTGAAAAAGTTGTATCTTTTCAACCTTTTATTATTAACAGTTATTTCAAATTTGAATTAGCTTATAAAAGTTTATTGCAATATCAATTTAAAATTGCACATTCGTTGATTGGTGACATCCAAAATTTCATAAATCTATTGTCAGATTATAAAAGTGAAGTAAAATATTTAAATTTCATTATACGAGGTTATCACGAGTGGGACTTATTTCACCATCATAAGGCTGCGAAATTTTTTGAAGAAGCTAAAAAAGAGTTAAAAGGTGTTCAAGAAGAAAAGTTAAAAAAACTTTTCCCGAAAGAAATAAGTCATATAAAGTTTATTGGAAATTTAATTTATAAGAAAGAAAAACATCCAGCAATTATAGCTGATTTATTGGCAAATACTGATCGTCGGATAGAAGAAGGGAAATATGATGATGCTATTGCTAGATTATATAGAATTGTAGAACTTATAGCTCAAGTTCTTCTTTTTTGTAAATATAACTTAGATAGTTCGAATGTAAACTTTGAACAGATAAAAGAAAAGATAATTCGTAAAGATCTTTTGCCTGAATGGAAAAAAATATTAGAACAAGAAAATAAAATAGGACTATGGAAATGTTATAAATTATTAAATGATTTGGGTGATCCAATTGGAAAAGAAATAAAAAATTTTCAGGATTTATTATATCAAAGAAACAATTCTATATTAGCCCATGGATTAACTCCGATTAAAAAAGAGATTGTTGAAGAATTGAGAGAAAAAGTGGAAAATATCTGTAAAAGCCAGTTTGAAAATTTTGAAGATTTATATAGGAAATCTGTTTTTCCATGGCAAAGAATTTAGTTTAAAAAATAACAAAAGAAATAAATGCCTCTAAACCTCTCCCCCAAACCCCTAACAAAAATCGTAAGAACCAGACTTCAAGAATTTTTTCCCAAAATTCGGGAGTTTTACGGGGAAAATCTTCTGGGAGTCCTCGTTTTCGGCTCCCTGGTCAGGGGAGACATAAAAATGGGTTTTGATGTTGAAATTTTATGAATATTGAAAAGATTCGGAAAATTTTTCGGGAATAGCCGTATCATCGTGAACGAGTTCCTCGAAAAGTCCGAGAAGTTTCTTTCGGAGGGTCGTGATCTCAAGGCCAGGGAGATAATTCTCCGGCATCGTTTGCGCCCCGGACAAACGGCCGAGGAATATTTTCGGTGGGGAAGTCTTTGCGAGGCCCTGGGATTAAAGGCTCAGGCCGCGGAGTGTTACGATCTTGCTATTTCTCGTGATCCCGACAATTCGCGCTATCTTATGGCCCGGGCGGAGGTGGCCTATGAAATGGAAGATCTGCCGCGAGCGGCCACACTTTTTTATCGGGTTTTGAGGCTGGCCGATTCGCAGACCGTGCGCCGGAAACTGGCGCAGGTGCTGCGGGAGCTGGGGCGCCCCGGAGCAGCCGCCGCGGTGGCCGGGCCTCTCGAGGCCGGATTTCAGGAAACCCCGCTGAGGTACTTTCCTCCCAATCTCGGGGATCGAGAACTCGAACCGTTACGAACACTTTTCCGTGGAAGACCCCTTCATGCCGAGATGCAAATTACCGTTTACGGAAGGACCGCTCTCGTCATCAGGGACGGAGCTCCCACCTCGGAGAAACTTTCACGGCACCTTCTGGGGCGGACCTATCTCGTTTATTTCCCGCTTACGGAGGACAACAGGCTCCATAGCGCCTATTTCGTAATAGCTCTTCCGGAGCGCGAGGTGGACCGAAACCGGCGTAATCGGGGCTGGCTGGCCATCAAGGCCGAAGCCGTAAAGAAGGAGGCCCTTTTGGTGTGGCATCGGGCTCGGGCGTGGGGGCTTGAGGGTGCGCTGGAGCGGGTTAACCCGTTTCGCTATCGGTTGTGGTTTTTCTTTTCCGAGCCGGTTTACTTTCTCTGGGTCAGACGATTTTTTGAGACCCTGAAGGAGAGGCTTCCCTTTCCCGGTGAGGGGATATTCTATTCTTACGAAATCGGAACCCGGGGCGAGGGAGTGGGCTGGCTGGAGAAGGGCTTTGAACTCCCTTTAGGGATACATCCGGCCACGCTTGAGCGTTCGCTTTTCGTTGATTCCGAAGGTGTCCCCCACCCGGAACAGCTTTCTTTCCTCAAACGGATACGACCCATTTCTCCGGGAGCAGTGAGGGAATTCTGTCGTCGGTCCACCCCCGTGATTCTGCCGGAGGGAGATCCTCCCGAGCTGAAAAGGCTTCGCCGTTCATGCGCGATTGTGGATCTGGTCATCAGGAGGGCCGAGGCCGGCAGGCGTCTTTCCCGGGAGGAAAAGCTTACGGTGATGCTTTCGGTGGGATTCCTGCGCAACGGCCGGGAGCTGGTTCATCGAATTCTTTCCGGCACTCCGGACTACAGTTATACGAGGCTTGAGCGGATGTTCAGAGGGGTTCCCCGCAATCCCATAAGCTGCATCAAACTGGAGTCGTGGTTCAGGGATTTTGTGATGGACACCCCCTGTGGGTGTGTGTTCGGGAGGATCTTGAGGGGGCGTTATCCTTCTCCGCTACTCCATGTTGATCCTCACCTGGTTCCCGGGCGGACGGATAGATTGACCCTTGCTTACAGTTCTCCTGCGGAGCTGGCCGGGATTTATCTCCACACCCGGGAGAGGCTTTGCCATCTGGAGGACGAGCTCAGGGAGTACTTACGGCGGCATTCCGGGAGGCTGCGGGCTGGCGATTATTTCGTTTTTCTCGAGGGCGATCGGGTGGCAGTCCGACGCCGGAAGGGTCGCACCCCTTACCCGGACGGGGATGATGTGTTTTAATTAATAAATAGTTCTTTGAAAACCGGGCGATAAGGGTCCCTTTTTTCGTGAGGGTTTTATAACCCGGTATTAAATTGTGATTTTTGGGGTATTGAGGGGAGGAACCCCATCAATTTTGATTTTGCGTGATTTCTTGAGGAGTTACTGTTAATAAGTTGGGGCAGAATCCGGGTGCGATGGGGCTTTCGGGGAGGGTTCTTTATCCCTTATCGAGGTATGATTTACAAATACAGGAAAGTACAGGAGTTACGAAGCATACTGTGAGAAAACTTTCCCTCACGAATAAGGGATTGCGACTTAGAAAAATTATCAAGATGGCGTTTCCACTCGGAGTGAGTGAGAAAACTTTCCCTCACGAATAAGGGATTGCGACAGGATAGGTTAGAGTAATCATTACCCGAGGAGGGTCCGAGTGAGAAAACTTTCCCTCACGAATAAGGGATTGCGACTCTCCGTAGAGCCAAATAAAGTTTCCTGGAAACCCTTTTAGCCCAAGTGAGAAAACTTTCCCTCACGAATAAGGGATTGCGACTTATCATGGCTTCAATATCACCTAAAATCCTCTCTATACCAAGTGAGAAAACTTTCCCTCACGAATAAGGGATTGCGACTCCTCCCTGAACACTTCCATGACACACCTCCTTAAAAGAAAGTGAGAAAACTTTCCCTCACGAATAAGGGATTGCGACGGCAGAGAGCGCGAATCCAACCTGACGAAGTTGTCTGAGTGTGAGAAAACTTTCCCTCACGAATAAGGGATTGCGACCCAGCAAAATCAGTAAAAACTAGCGTGTTAAAGCTTCCGGTGAGAAAACTTTCCCTCACGAATAAGGGATTGCGACCGAGACCTGTCAAATGAATAACATATTGAGAAAAATGTGAGAAAACTTTCCCTCACGAATAAGGGATTGCGACGATTGCGTGGAGGCGCAAAACCTTTCCATCTCCGAACTTTCGTGAGAAAACTTTCCCTCACGAATAAGGGATTGCGACCCCTTACTGCAGGACTCCATGAAAGATCAACCACAAGGTGAGAAAACTTTCCCTCACGAATAAGGGATTGCGACACGGTAAAGTGGAGTGCATTCCTGACATGTGTAACGAACGGTGAGAAAACTTTCCCTCACGAATAAGGGATTGCGACCCAGATCCAACTATGCGCCACCAAGCATAAGCGACACGCTTGTGAGAAAACTTTCCCTCACGAATAAGGGATTGCGACCTCAAATAAAAGGAGCATCAGGGAGGGCTGAAATGATCCTTTACCTCACCGAACAGGGATTAAAGGTGTCGCGGGAGGGGGAAAGGCTCAAACTGGAAATCGGCCATAAGAAAGAAGAGGTCAGGCTGGCCGAGGTGGATCAGGTGGTGGTCTTCGGAAGAGTTAGTTTCACAGCTCCGGCCCTCCAGACCCTTCTAAAACGCGGAATACAGGTCCATTTCCTGACCCTTTCCGGAAAGTACCTGGGAAAACTCTCCACTCCCTTCGGGAAAAACATAGAGTTGAGACTGCACCAGTTTCGGACATTTCACGATCCGACCAGGCGGATCCAGCTGGCCAGGGCCTTCGTGCACGGGAAAATTCACAACCAGCGGGAATACCTCGTCCGTCAGAAAAGGAGACTGGGGGAAACCTCTCTCGAGGGTCCGATATTCCACCTCAAGCGCGCCCTGACGGAACTTCCTGCGGCCAAAAATGTCGAAGAGATATTCGGTATCGAAGGGATGGCCTCGCGTCACTACTTCGAGGGACTGGGGACCCTCCTCAAACGATCCGGTTTCGAATTCCGCGAACGCACCCGCCGCCCTCCTAGAGATCCCGTAAACGCCCTCCTTTCCCTGGGTTATACCCTCCTCCTTTCCCGGATCTGGAGCCTGGTGGAAACCGCGGGGCTCGATCCTTACCTGGGGTTCCTGCACTCGCCGGACTACGGCAAGCCCTCCCTGGTGCTCGATCTCATGGAGGAATGGCGCCCGGTGATAGTGGATACGGTGGTAATTCGAGTCCTGAACTGGAAGACCATAAAGCCCGAGGACTTCACTCAGGAGACCTTTCCGGACGAGGAAGAACCGAAGGAGATCCAGCCCGTAAAACTCGGCCGGGCCGGACTCAAGAAGTTCGTAAAACAGTTTCAGGAAAGGTTAAAGGAGGAGGCTCTTTATCCTCCCCGGGGAAAGCGCTTCCGGTACGCTGACATCCTGCGAGAACAGGTATATCTTTTGGCCCGGGTACTCAAAGGTGAGAGTCCGGAATACCGTCCATTCATGATTTGATATAATTTCCTCATGGATCGGCAGTTCTACATCATCTCGTACGATATAGGGGATCCCAAGCGCCTGCAAAGGGTGCACAAATTCCTGAAGGATTACGGCAAACCGGTTCAGAAAAGCGTGTTCGAGTGCTGGCTAACGGAAAGGGAGCTGGAGAGTGTAGTGTCCTGGCTTGCGGACTTCATAAAACGCACGGAGGACCGGGTGCGCATTTACCGCCTCTGCCGGAACTGTCTCCAAAATGTTGAATTCACCGGTCCGGTATACTTCGCGGAGGAACCACCGGAGGAATTGATCCTGTGAAACAGAACTACTACCTCGTGTGCTACGACATCGCCGACGAAAAGAGGCTCCGAAAGGTGGCCCGCATAATGGAAGATTTCGGGATACGGGTGCTTTACAGCGTGTTCGAATGTCGGTTAACGCCGGAGGAGTTCGCCGTCATGAGACAGACGGTGGAGGAAGTTATTGACGCCCTGGAGGATCGGGTGCGATACTACCGGCTCTGTGAGACCTGTCGCCGCCCGGTGGTGCACCTGGGTTACGGAAAGCACACCCGTCTTCCGGAAGGGGATCACCTTATCCTTTAAAAGGGAGGTTCGTGGTGAAGAGACCGATATTTCCTTTCGCGGCCATAGTGGGTCAGGAGGACATGAAACTGGCTCTCCTCCTGAATGTGATCGATCCCGGGATAGGCGGAGTCCTCATCCGGGGGGAGAAGGGCACCGGGAAGTCCACGGTGGTGCGGGCCCTTGCGGACATCCTGCCGGAGATCGAGGTGGTGGAGGGCTGCCCATTTTCCTGTGATCCCGACGACGAGGAACATCTCTGTCCCTTCTGCCGGGAGCATCTGGAAAGGGAGGGAGAACTCCCCCGCACCAGGCGCAAGGTGCGGGTGGTGGAACTTCCGCTTTCGGCCACGGAGGATCGAGTGGTGGGAAGCATCGACCTCGAGGCGGCCCTCACCCGGGGAGAGAGGCGTTTCGAGCCGGGGTTGCTTGCCGCGGCCCACCGGGGATTCCTTTATGTGGACGAGGTCAATCTCCTTCCCGATCACCTGGTGGACACCCTTCTCGATGTGGCGGCCATGGGGGTGAATTATGTGGAACGGGAGGGGGTGAGCTTCTCGCACGCGGCCCGTTTCGTGCTGGTGGGCACCATGAATCCCGAGGAGGGAGAACTGCGTCCCCAGCTCCTCGATCGCTTCGGACTTTGCGTGACGGTGGAGGGCCTGAAGGATCCCAGGGCCCGGGTGCTCATCATGGAACGCTGGGAGGAGTTCACCCGCGACCCCGAGGCCTTCAAGGAAAGATTCCGAGCCGAGACCGAGGCCCTCGTCGCCCGGGTCGTGGAGGCCCGGGAGAGGCTTCCCCGGGTGAAGATTCCGGAGGAAATGCTCTACGCCATCGCCAAAAAGACCATAACCCTGGGCGTTGACGGTCACCGGGCCGACCTCACCATGGCGCGGGCGGCACGGGCCCACGCCGCCTTTTCCGGAAGGACCGAGGTCACCGGGGAGGATTTAGCCGTGGCCGAGCGCCTGGCCCTGCCGCATCGCCTGCGCCGGCGGCCCTTCGACGAAATCTAGCCGAAGCCGCAAAAAGTTCACAATCCCGCCGGATTCCCTTCACCTCCCTCGATAAGAATCCGGAGAGAAAAAACATCGAGGGAGGTGTCCCATGAGGTACCGGAGAATGATCGGCGGATTGTTGGTGTTGCTCCTGTGTGTGATGGGGGCGGGGAGCCTTCGGGCGGCCTCCGGGATAGAGGATCCCCTCCTCAGAATCCTGGTGCGCAAGGGGATCCTAACCGAGGAGGAGGCCCGCGAGATCAAGCGCGAGGCGGAAGCCGAGGCGGCCCGGGAAAAACAGGCCCGCACCAGGGCCGAAAGGGAAAAGAGGGAAAAGGCGGTAAAGGTCGGAACCCTTACCTATCTGGACTACTCCAACGGTTACGGACCGTTCGACGGAGGAAAGGAGGACGGTCGGAGCTATTTCGCCGTAACCCGGGGTTATCTAAACTTCAAAAAGAGAATCAATCCCTGGCTGTCCTTTCGGTTCACGCCGGACATTCACGACCAGAACGGAAGTTATGAGTTGCGCGTAAAGTACGCCTATGCCCGGTTTGACCTTCCCGACCTGGGAATTCTCACTCACCTCAAGGCGGAGTTCGGGCAGGGGCATTTCCCCTGGCTCGATTTCGAGGAGCACATAAATCCTTACCGGATGCAGGGGACCATGGCCCGGGAGTTCTTCGGCACCTTCAATTCCGCGGACCGGGGTATCTCCCTGGCCGGGAATCTGGGGGGCAAACTCGACGGAGATTTCGTACGGCAACTTACCGCCCACTATCCCCTCTTCAACCACTATGCCGGAAAGTACGGAACCTTCTGGCTCTCCTACATGAACGGAGCGGGTTACCACGGCGACGAGGTCAACGAAAACAAGGCCCTTGAGGGGCGTCTCACCCTGCGACCCTTTCCCCACAGCACCTCCGGACCCCTTCCCCTGGCCGGCCTCCAGTTCAGTTACTTTTTCGTCCGGGGGGAAGGGAACAACGATAACCTCTCGTGGGATCCCGACTACAGCGTTGATCTTTTCATGCTCTCCTATCAGCACCCGTGGTTCGTCGTCTACGCACAATACAGCACTTCCACCGGCAACAACGACGGAAAGTGGGTGGTGGACACCGACGGAGACGGTCTCAAGGACACCGAACTGGACACGAAATGCTGGTCGCTCTTTGCCGATGTGGTCCTTCCCGTTTTCGGAGAGAAACTTCACCTTTTCGGGCGTTACGACCGTTTCGATCCCAACGACGGGGAGCGTTTCTGGGACGGAAGACGCTGGGTTTCCGACTCCTCGGACGAGGCCGAACACTACATGCTGGGGCTGGCCTACTACCTCACCGGGAAAAACATCCTCATGCTGAACTTCGAGTGGATCAATTACGATCGGAACTACCGGATCTCCAAGGATACCTTCTCCGGATGGGGCAAGTACGATCCCGAGGGCACGGATGGCCTCGAGGACGGCTTCCGCGTCCAGACGGTCCTCCAGATAAGCTTTTAGAAACTCCGGAAAAATTCGTGGGGTCGTGCAGTACCGGGGAGGGCTTTAGCCCTCCCCACCTATTTGAAGAGACTCCTGACTTCCGAAGAGTAGCTTGAAAAAATTGAGAACATCGGTTTAGATAGGGCTGAAATTTCACGGGGAGGTTTGAGAATGGGGCTTTCCAATTTCCTCTTCACCTCGGAGTCGGTAACCGAGGGACATCCGGACAAGGTGGCGGATCAGATCTCGGATGCCATCCTGGACGCCATTCTGGAAAAAGATCCCTACGCCCGGGTGGCCTGTGAAACCATGGTCAACACGGGCATGATTCTCATCGCCGGGGAGATCACCACCGAGGCCCGCGTGGATTACGCCACCATCGCCCGCGGAGTGGTCAAGGAAATCGGTTACAATCACTCGGATCTGGGGTTTGACTGGCAGACCTGCGCCGTTCTCACCAGCATCGACCGTCAGAGCCCGGACATCGCCATGGGGGTGGATCGGGGCGAGGAGATCGGCGCCGGGGATCAGGGGCTCATGTTCGGCTACGCCTGCGACGAGACCCCGGATTACATGCCCATGCCCATCTGGTACGCTCACCGCCTGGCCATGCGACTGGCCGAGGTGCGTAAAAAGGGTATCCTCCCCTTCCTCCGACCGGACGGAAAGACCCAGGTGACCGTGGCCTACGAGGACAAGCGTCCGATATATGTGCACACGGTGGTGATCGCCGCCCAGCACGAGCCCTGGGTGGAATATAAGGAGCTAAGGGAAGCCATCGTGGAGGAGGTCATCAAAAAGGTTATCGCGCCGGAGCACCTTCGTCCGGAGACCAGGTTCCTGGTGAACACCACTGGGCGGTTCGTGATCGGGGGGCCCCTTGCCGACTGCGGGATGACCGGCCGCAAGATCATCGTGGACACCTACGGCGGACGGGGACATCACGGCGGGGGGGCCTTCTCCGGGAAGGATCCCACCAAGGTGGACCGCACCCCCTCCTACTACGCCCGCTATGTGGCCAAAAACATGGTGGCCGCCGGGGTCGCCCGGGAGCTGGAGGTCCAGGTGGCCTACTCCATCGGCGTCCCCGAACCCATAGCCATAAATGTGCAGACCTTCGGCACCAACGCCATCCCCGTGGAGCGTATCGTGGAGATCATCAAGGAGCTCTTTGACTTTCGCCCCCGGGCCATGATCGAGTACCTCGACATGAGAAGACCCATTTTCCGCAAGACGGCCTGCTACGGCCACTTCGGACGCAACGATCCGGACTTTACCTGGGAACGCCTGGACATGGTGGAAAAGATCCGGGATCTGGCCGGGCTGGACTAAACGAAAGGGAGGTTTTCATGGAATACCATGTGAAGGATCTTGCCCTGGCGGAGAAGGGACGGTTGCGCATCGAGTGGGCGGGTCGGGACATGCCCGTGCTGGCCCGCATTCGGGAGGAGTTCGAGCGGGAGAAACCCCTCTCCGGTATCCGGATCGGGGCCTGCCTCCATGTGACCACGGAAACGGCCAATCTCATGTTCACCCTCAAGGCCGGGGGAGCGGAGGTGGCCCTCTGCGCCTCCAATCCCCTTTCCACCCAGGACGATGTAGCCGCGGCCCTGGTGGAGGCCGGCATACCGGTCTTCGCCGTCCGGGGCGAGGATCGGGATACCTATTACGCCCACATAAAAGCGGTGCTGGACACCCGTCCGCACATCACCATGGACGACGGGGCGGATCTCATTTCCACCCTTCACGCCGAGCGTCCCGGACAGGCGGCGGAGGTGCTGGCCGGGACCGAGGAGACCACCACCGGGGTGATCCGGCTGCGGGCCATGGCCAGGGACGGAGCACTCCGTTATCCGGTGATCGCTGTAAACGACGCCCTGACCAAACACCTCTTCGACAACCGCTACGGCACCGGGCAGTCCACCATCGACGGAATCCTGCGGGCCACCAACAGGTTGCTGGCCGGGTCGGTGTTCGTGGTGGCGGGTTACGGCTGGTGCGGACGGGGGCTGGCCATGCGGGCCCGGGGCATGGGGGCCCGGGTGATCGTCACCGAGGTGGATCCCCTGCGGGCCCTGGAGGCGGTGATGGACGGCTTCGAGGTCATGCCCATGGACGAAGCCGCCCCTCGCGGAGACTTTTTCTGCACGGTGACCGGGGACATAGCCGTGATCCGCAGGGAACACTTCCTGCGGATGAAGGACGGGGCCATCGTGGCCAACTCCGGGCACTTCAATGTGGAACTGGATCTGGAGGGCCTTTCCGGGATCACCGAGAAGAAAAGACGGATTCGGGAGCATGTGGAGGAATACACCCTGGTGAACGGAAGGCGTATTTATGTGCTGGCCGAGGGGCGCCTGGTCAACCTGGCCGCGGCGGAGGGCCACCCTTCCGCGGTGATGGACATGAGCTTTGCCAATCAGGCTCTGTGCTGCGCCTGGCTGGTCCGGAACTCCGAAAAGCTCGAACGCCGGGTCTATTCCGTGCCGGAGGAGATCGACCGGCGCGTGGCGGAGATGAAACTCGAGACCATGGGTATCCGCATAGATCGTCTCACCCCGGAGCAGGAGAAATACCTCTCCTCCTGGGAGATGGGTACCTAAATGAAGAAAGGCCTTGCGGTGGTCCTTCTTTCCGGGGGGCTCGACTCCTGCGTTACCGCGGCGGTGGCCGCCCGAGACTGGGAACTGGCCTTTCTGCATGTGAAGTACGGCCAGCGCACCGAAGCCCGGGAGGAGCAGGCCTTTCTGCGGCTGTGCGAGCACTTCGAACCAAGGCATCGGCTGATCACCGAAGTCCCAGCGCTTAAGGCCATCGGGGGCTCGGCCCTCACCGACCGGAAGATTTCCGTGCCGGAGGAGGAACCCGATCCCTCAAGGATCCCGGTCACCTATGTGCCCTTTCGAAACGCTCACTTTCTGGCCATAGCCGCCTCCTGGGCCGAGGTCCTGGGGGCCGGGGCCATCTTCATCGGGGCCAATCAGGTGGACTTTTCCGGGTATCCCGACTGCCGGCGGAGTTTCTTCGACGCTTTCGAGAGGGCCATAGAGGAGGGCACACGACCCGAAACCCGCATACGGATAGAGACCCCGCTCATCAACCTCACCAAGGTGGAGATCGTGAGACTGGGAGCGAAACTGGGGGCCCCCTTTCACCTCACCTGGTCCTGCTACCAGCGAGAGGAGGTGGCCTGCGGACGGTGCGAATCCTGTCGTCTCCGTCTCAGGGCCTTCCGCGAGGCCGGAATCAGGGATCCCATCCCTTACGAAATTCCGGTAGGGGAAGAATAGCCCTTATGCCCGAAGGTGAAAGCCCTTCCGAACCCTTTGAGTGTAAGCGCTGTGGTTTCTGCTGTCAGGGGGAAAGTACGGTCTCGCTTTCGGAGGAAGAGGTGCGTCGCATGGCGGCCTTTTTGGGGCTCTCCCGGGAGGAGTTCCTCCGGCGCTACACGGTTTACCGGGGAGGGCGTCTCGAGATGCGCACGGTGGACGGGCACTGCATTTTTTACCGGGGAGAGGAGGGCTGCCTGGTGCATCCGGTAAAGCCGGATCGATGTCGTCAGTGGCCTCTTCACCCCAGCATATTGAAAGATCCGGAAAACTTTGAAATAATTCGTTCCACCTGTCCGGGCTTCCGGGAGGGACTTACCTGGGAAGAACTGAGGAAGTGGCTGGAACATGGACTCTCTGGTGGAAATCATTAAGGAATCGGTGGCCGAGGTGATCGGAACCTACACCGGGGAGACCCCGGTGCTCAGGAGGCAGTTCGTTAAACAGGATAAGGTGGCCCTGGGAGAGGTCACGGCCGTGGCCGGCCTTACGGGAAACAAACTCAGCGGGGCCTTCGTGGTCTCCTTTTCGCGCGAGGCCCTTTTCAGGATCGTGTGTGCCCTTTTCGGTTCCTGCCCCCGGGAAACCACCGAGGAGGTGGAGGACGCCGCCGGAGAGATGGCCAACATGATCTGCGGGGCCTTTCGTCGTCGGTTTGAAAAACAGGGCATTACCCTTTCCGCCTCCACCCCCTCCATCGTCACCGGGAAGGATTATCACATTCATACCCTCTGTAAGTCCGATTTTCTGGCCCTGGAATTTGATCTTTCCGGACATCCCCTGGTCGTTGAATTCTGTCTGGACAGACAATCTTAGGTTTCTGGTTAACGGAAACCCGTCTCCACAGGCACCACGGGGGTTTGGGGGCGAAGCCCCCGACGCGGGAGCCGGACTTATTCGGGAATTTTGGCCTTCACTATCTTCCCCGAATTTTTATAATAGAGGCAGATCCCCGGAAAGGAGGTCTCGAAAAAAATGAGGATTTTTCCCTTTTTCATTCTGATCTTTCTGGTGTTGGGCGGGGTGAGCTACGGAGGGGAGGGTCTCCGGGTGACCAACGAGATGATTTACGAGAAGCTGCTGGAGGTGGAGAAGCGGCTGGTGCAGCTGGAACGAAGGCAGGCGGTGCTTGAGGCGCAGTTTCGGGAGTTCAGGGAGTCGGTGGACAAGCGTTTTGAACAGGTGGATAAGAGGTTTGAGGAGATGCGTGCGGACATGAACGCCAGATTCGAGCAGGTGGACAGACGATTTGAGCAGCTTTACACCTTTCTCTGGATCATTACGGGGATATTTACGGCGCTTGTGGTGGCGGTGATAGGGTTTGCTTTGTGGGATAGGCGGACGACGATAAGGCGAGCGCGGGAGGAGGCTTTTGAGAAGGTGGAGGCGGAGGGGCGGTGGAGGGTGATTCTTGAGGCCCTGCGGGAGCTGGCCAGGGAGGATCGGCGCCTGGCGGAGGTGTTAAGGAGTTTCGGTCTGCTTTAGCCCCCGGTTTCCGGTTAACCGGAAACTAGTGTTGACTTTCAATTTTTGATTTGCTACAGAGTTTTCTGATGACTTCCTCGGAGCTTTTGCGCAAGGCTGCCCTGGGTTGTCTTTTCAAGGGGTATCTCCACAACCTGAGGGGGCCTCTACAGACCCTCCTCATGCAGATCGAGATCCTGGAGAACCGTCTTCCTCTTTCCGGAGAGTCGGAGAAAGTCGGAGAGGCCCTTTCCAGAATGAAAAAGCAAGTCTTTCAAATAGTGGATCTGCTTGCCAGCGCTGAGGACGATCTGGGCCGGGAGGATACCGGCCCCTGGTCCCTGAAGGAACTCCTGGAGAAGGAGCTTTCCTTCTGGCGGGCCGAGCTCGAGTTTAAACACAAGGTGGAAAAGAAGATTGACCTTCCCGAGGATCTGAGAGTAAGCTTCCCCTACAATCGTCTGCGAGGGGCCCTGTGTGCCACTTTTTTCGCCCTGGTCTTCGGGCTCGCCGAAAAGCGGGGGCGTCTCTGCGTTTCGGCCACCGGAGGCGAAGAGGGCGTGGAGCTCAACCTCGAGGTGGCCCCGGCCCTTATTGAACCGGAAAGTCCCTACCTGAAAGCCGCCCGGGAAATTCTATCCCCGGAGGCCGGACTCGAGGTCAACCCCGAAAGGGTGAAGATTACCCTTCCCTCCTGATGGAGCCCTCCGAGGAGAGACTCATTCTCGTCGGACTTGCGGTGCGAAAGGGTTACGCCCCGGTGTGGCCGGTGCGGAACCTTCCCGCGGGAGAGGAGGAATTGATCTCCGAGGGCCGGCGGGAGTGGGAGAGGGCGGGGGAGAGGGGTTTTTCCCTGACCTTTTACGGGGATCCTG